>JAPOQE010000111.1 GCA_026710875.1 Gammaproteobacteria bacterium
AAAAACGACGATCAGCCAGGAACTGGACATCACCATCCCTGACTCGATGAACGTTGTGGTTCACGAGAGCGACATGCAAACGGTGCACGTAGCTCTGCCACCGGATCCGAATATCACCGAAGAGCAACTCGAAGCGATTTCAGCTGGGCTCTGCTGCTGCTGGTAACACAGACTGCCGGCGACTCGCCGGTCTAGACGCGCAACATCCACGTTCGCGTCAATCTGCTGTAGTTTAGACGAACTCTTTCGCCCCCAAGCCGGGGTGAAAGGGATTCGTTTGTCTGGCCGGTCCGGATTCAGAAGCTGAGCGCACCGGAAAGCACCATGAACACGTAGGCCTTGGCCTTGCTCAGTCCCTCATCATTGATGACCAGCTTGATGTGGTGGATACCGCGTAACAGTACATAGCGCCCCGAGCTAGCAAACAGCGGGGTTGGCTTGGAAACCCAGTGCGCGAGGGCGTCTAGCTTGTCTGCAACGACCAACTCCTCATGAGCCAGGGCTTCCAGGAACGGATCCCAGTCGGTCAGCCCATCCAGCCAGTAACGTGAATCCTTCGTGTAGCGCTGCTTGACGATGAGCGTCAGCCCGAGCGTCGGCCCGAGTCCGTCCTCGCGCACGTCGATGTTGAGCCCGGTGCGTACCACGTGCGTGCGTTCTTGGAAGCGTGCGATCACGTCCTCGACAGCGGCGACCTGTCCCGGCCAATGCGTGTGCTCGAGGTAGGCGCAAATCTCCTGCACCGACTTGAAACCCATGACCGCCAGGCGAATCGAGCGCTCGCGTGCAGGGAAGATGCCAAAAGAGTCCATGCGCGTATCCTCGGGTTGCGCCAGGTACGTCCGTACCACACCCTCACGCTCACCATCGCTCATCGTCCAGCCGACACTGGACAGCAGCGCATCCACCACATCAGTGACCGCCTCCTGATGTCCCTGCCCGGCCAGGATCGGGGTCTCGCCGGGTCGCAGAAACATCCCTGGAAACAGGCCCTGGCCGTCGCGTGCAGCACCGGTGTCGTACTCCAGCATCAACTTGCGCCCGACAATGTCACGCAGCGGGGAGTGTACGGCGTCCATTTGTTCGAACACGCGCAGGATCGCGGCGGCCGGCTCATCGCCACGGTCGGTGCGGGCGCGCTCTTGAAAAAATGTCGTGGTGCGCGGGTTGCTGACCATGGAGACACCGAAATCAGCGCAGGGCTCTTGTGAATGCAGCGGCAGCTCGAAGCCGAACGGCAGGGCGGCCAGGATGACGGGGTGACTTGTGGCGCATTCGAGCACGCGTTGCCAGCCCGGATCCCCGATCAAGACCGGAGAAATCCGCTCGCGAAAGTGGCCGAGCAGCTCCGCCATGCTGCCGCCCTCCTCGGCCAGACGGTCCTGGGTCAGCGTGATTGCCTCATCGATTTCCATGTCGTCCTCTTGGCCTCAGGTCCCGTCAGGCGCCAGGGCATCGAGCAAATGCCCCAACGCTTCGATGCAAAACACCGAGGTCACGGCCTCGGCGCCATGTCCGATCTGCCCGACCGTGCCAAACCTCAGCGACTGGTCTCCGAAGGCGAGAAGCTCCGGCCAGCTACCGTCCTCGTGCTGGGCATCGATGAACTGCTGTGCCAGACGTTTCACATCGATACGTTCAAGACTGTCCAGATCGGCCAGCGCCGTGACCGCCTGCGCGCTCTGGATGAGATTGCCAAATTCGCCCTGGGCGTCGCGTAAGCCAAGAATCCGGTCGGCCAGCACCGGGCGCAGGACCTCGAGGGCCGGGCGGGCACGCAGCATCGCACGGGTAATCGCATAGTAGATGGTGACCGTATCGGGATACCACTTGGATGAATCCTTGAGGCGATCCTCGCGGACCAGGGTTTCCAGCCAGCGCTGGGCATCGCGCGTCTCGGGGCAATCGCCCAGGTAGGCGATGACATTCGCATTGACCACGGGGTCGGCC
>JAPOQE010000112.1 GCA_026710875.1 Gammaproteobacteria bacterium
ATCGTGGCGGCCTCCGGTGCACTCAATGTAGCCTCGATCTCTTCGGTGTTCGGGAAAGTGGACTACAAGCCACTTGCCCGGTTGTCGGCGCTTCTCGCGATCGCACTGCTTGTCGGCGGCCTGGCCATACTGGTTCTGGACCTGGGTCGTCCTGACCGCTTGATCGTGGCCATGACGATTTACAATTTCAAATCGATTTTCGCCTGGAATATATTTTTATACGTGGGGTTCATATTTATCACGGCTGTATATTTGTGGATGATGATGGAAAGAAAAATGAACCGGTTCACCAGGCCGGCCGGATTCGTCGCATTCATCTGGCGCTTGATCCTGACGACCGGTACCGGGTCCATTTTCGGCTTCCTGGTGGCACGCCAGGCCTATGATGCCGCCATCATGGCGCCCTTGTTCATCATCATGTCGTTTGCTTTCGGCCTTGCCGTATTCATCCTGGTGTTGCAGGCAAGCTATGCATGGACGAATCGCCAGCTTGGCGATGCCATCTTGCACAAACTCCGAGTCTTGCTGGGTATCTTCATTGCCGCGGTGTTCTATTTTGTTCTGGTGTATCACCTTACGAACTTGTATGCCACGGAGCACCACGGAGTCGAACGTTTTATCCTGGTCGATGGCGGTATCTACACGTTTCTCTTCTGGGTGGTGCAGATGCTCATTGGCAGCGTAGTGCCGCTTGTACTGGTATTTGCCAAGCCATTCAGTCAGTCCGGCCGCATGATCTCGCTTGCCGCTTTCCTGGTGATCGTCGGCGGTCTGGCCCAGCTGTATGTGATCATTATCGGCGGGCAGGCGTATCCGCTTGTGCTGTTCCCCGGCATGGAAGAAAGCAGCAGTTTTTTCGATGGAGTGGTTGCAGAGTATGTGCCGAGTATTTTTGAGGTCTTGCTCGGTGTGGGCGGAGTCTGCATGGCATTGGCCATTGTCACCGTGGGCATTGCCGTGCTTGAATTTTTGCCCGAAAGCCTGTCGGACAAGGCTCTGAAAGTGGAATCCGCCACTTCGTAGCGGAGCAGGGGCCACTTTGTAACGGGCCCATCATCACATCATGACATCCGTCCTGATTTCAGCTGCCCACAAATCCTCGGGCAAAACCGTATTGAGCATCGGACTCAGTGCCGCATTACACCGCCGTGGCATGCGCGTACAGACCTTCAAGAAGGGGCCAGACTACATTGACCCGATGTGGCTGTCCAAGGCATCTGCGCACAACTGTTACAACCTTGATTTCTGGACTCAGACAGAGGAAGAGATTGTTTCCCTGTTTAACACGCAGGCGCGGCAAGCGAGTATTGCCATCATTGAAGGTAACAAAGGTCTATACGATGGCTTGAACGAAGACGGTCGAGACAGCAACGCCGCTTTGGCAAAACTGCTCAAGACACCCGTAATTCTGACGCTGGATACACGCGGAACGATTCGGGGTGTGGCACCTCTGGTGCTGGGATACCAGCAATTTGACCCTGGTGTGGAAATTGCCGGCATCATTCTGAATATGGTCGGGGGTGACCGGCATGCGGCCAAGCTGACAAATGTCATTGAGCGCTACACGGATATTCCTGTCCTTGGCACGGTACATCGCAACAAGAAGCTCGAGCTCATGGAACGTTATCTGGGCCTGAAGCCGAGCAACGAGGACCAGCTTGCTGACCAGCATGTCAAGGAAATATGCAAAGTTGTCGAGGAGCAAGTCGATCTCGATCACTTGCTCGCCGTTGCAAATACGGGATTGCCGGTTACATCTTCGGAGGATGAACCACGTGAGGTTCTGCAAAATTACGGATTGAGAATTGCCTATGCCAGGGATGAGGCCTTCGGATTTTACTATGCTGATGACCTGGATACCTTTGCGCGCCTTGGAGTAGAGTTGCTGCCGTTTGATACATTGAACGACAACCGTCTCCCCGAAGCGGATGCACTGTTTATAGGTGGCGGTTTTCCTGAGAAAAACATGCATGCGCTGTCAGCAAATTCGTCCATGATGCAGGCCATTCGGGATGTCATAAACCAGGGGATTCCCACCTACGCAGAATGTGGTGGATTGATGTATCTCTGTAATTCGATACGTTTTGATGATGAAAATTGTGCAATGGTGGGCATTATTGATGCTGACTGCGAAATGCATGAAAAGCCCGCAGGACGTGGGTACACGATGTTACAAAAAAACAGCCGGCACCCATGGTCCTGTGCGCCCCAGCAAGCCACCCCCGGACATGAGTTCCATTACTCCAGGCTCACGAACATGGCAGATGGGTACGAGTATTCCTTTGACGTGAAGCGCGGTTTCGGAGTGGACGGGCACAACGACGGCATTTGTTACAAAAACCTGCTTGCCTGTTACACTCACCAGAGAAATACAAAAAGGAATCCATGGATTCCGGATTTTCTCAACTTCATTAAAAGCTGCGCCCAAGGATGAGCTACAATCCCGATCTCTTTCATCAAGTACTGCAATTTTCTGGCACGACACCATGTCCATAAAACTTACAAAAGCAGCCTCGGATCAGATTAAGAAATCTGCCCTGGAAGCGAAGATGGACAACACCCCTTTACGTATTGCAGCCACCCGCGGTGCGGATGATTCCATCCATTACGGGTTGGGGTTTGACGATGTGGGAAGTGGCAGTGAAAAGGATCATAAGTTCGAGTCCAATAATGTTGAGCTTGTGGTAGCCGAATCCAGTTTTGATTTGCTGGATGGCACGACCATCGACTTCGTGGAATTGGAACCCAAACAGTTTCACTTCGTATTCCTGAATCCGAATGACCCAAACTATTCTCCTCCCACAGAGGAATAGTAACCAACCCGTCATTGCGCTTTGCCCGCCCCGGCAGACCAATTCTTCCGTACCGTCCTTCCCAGGACCTGAATACCTCCAGGAGAATGAATGTGGTTCGGCATTGACCGAAAGTCTGCTTTTATTCAGTATAAAATTCCGATGCTGTACAGTAGTAGCCAGCGATCATTCATACCAGTCCATGTCACAGGC
>JAPOQE010000113.1 GCA_026710875.1 Gammaproteobacteria bacterium
CTGCTTTCTCAACCGGTCAACGGCACTCTGCAGTTCAGGGTCTTCCTCACAGGGTGCAAAAATACCGCGTCTTGGCGGACATTTCAGTGGAGAGATCTTGGCCAGCGCTTTCAGGTCCAGGCTGAAGCCGGTAGCAGGACGCGAATGCCCGAATACCTGCCCGATCATGTCATACCTGCCGCCGCGGGCAATCTGCTCACCCTGTCCAGAAATATAGGCCGCAAAGACTGCACCGTTTTCATAGTGATAGCCGCTGAGTGCGGCAAAATCGAAGTGCAGCTGAATGCCGGCCACCCGTTGTTGAATCCGCTTGGACAATGTCTCGACATAATCGATGTGCTCAATCGCACGGGCACCAGTTTCCTGGAGTAGCTGTTTTGCCCGCCCGATGACCGTTTCATCTCCACTCAGGTCAGAAAGTGCTACCAGAATTTCTCTCCAGGTTTCAGTCAGGGAGCACTCCGACAATAACCGTTCATACTCCGGCAACGCCCTTTGCTGCAACAACGCCTGCAGGTTTCTGCGCTGATCTTCCCTGAGTCCGGCCTGCTCTACTATCGCATCAAAAACACCGACATGCCCCAGATCAAGACAAATATTCTCAATCCCCACCAGCTGCAATGCCTCGAGCATGAGGCATATCACTTCCACATCGCTGTCCACACCCGCGTGTCCATACAGCTCGGCACCCAGTTGCAACGGGCTTCGTGACATGTCACGCCCATCAGGCCGGGTGTGCAGGACCGTGCCCAGATAACAAAAGCGCGCCGGTGCATCCTGCTTCAGCCTGTGTGCATCGATGCGCGCCACCTGCGGCGTCATATCGGCACGTACGCCCATCATGCGCCCGGTCAGCTGGTCCGTTACCTTGAACGTCTGGAGGTCCAGATCGTCACTGGGGCCGACCAGCAGCGATTCAAGGTATTCGATGAGGGGCGTGATCACAAGTTCGTATCCCCATGAGGAAAACAGGTCAAGCAATGTGCGCCTGTAGTGCTCGAGCCAGGCGGCCTCATCCGGCAGTGATTCCTCGATACCCTCAGGCAACAGCCAGCGATTGCGGTTACTCATCGCGCTCACCCGGCCAGCCTGAGAATATACAAAAGGATGACACCGAGCGTGATGCTCGCAAGTCCGGCGATTCGAAGCGCCTGGCCAGACATCTGGTCCAGCTGCGCCAATGCCTGCTTGAATTTATCCGGTGCAAGAAAGGGGAAGATTCCTTCGAGCACAAGCACCAGTGCAATAGCGACCAGTAATTCATTCCACATGAAAACGGATAAGCCGTGAGAACAGCTATTTTTGCTCAGACTTCTTGAAGTAACGGAAGAATTCAGAATCCGGCTGCATAATCAGAAAGTTGTTGCTGCCGCTGAACGTGTTGATATACGCCTTCAAACTCCGTGTGAAGCTGTAGAACTCTTCATCTTGCTGATACGCATCGGCATAAATCTTTGCAGACTGCGCATCGCCATCCCCGCGGATTTGCTCGGCCTCGTTGTAGGCGTTTGCCAGAATAACAGTCCGCTCTTTGTCCGCTGTCGCCTGTATAACCTCCGCCTGCTCTTTACCGCGCGCACGAAAATCTTTGGCGACCCGGTCCCGTTCAGCACGCATGCGATTGAACACCGACTCACTCACATCATCCGGCAGGTCAATTTTGCTGACACGTACATCCACCACCTTGATCCCAAAATTCCTGGCTTCCTGATTGGACTGCACCTGAATGACATCCATGATCTCACTGCGTTCGCCGGACACTACCTCCTGGATCGTGCGTTTGCCAAATTCATTCTTGAGGCCATCTACAAGAATCAGCTCAAGACGCTGAATCGCCCTCAGTTCCTGCCCTCCTGTGGCAATAAAGAATTTTTCCACGTCCTCGATACGCCACTTAGCGTAGAAGTCGACTTTCACATATTTTTTCTCACTCGTTGGGAACTCAGTGGGCGGAACGTCCAGCGTGAGAATACGCGCGTCGTTGCGCCTGATCTTGTGTACGATGGGAATTTTAAAATGCAGACCTGGAGCAAGCGTTGCATCCTTGATTTCGCCAAACTGCACTTTGATGGCTTTCTCTCGCTGGTCCACTTGGAAGACAGATGCCCAGATCGTAACGATTACAACGATCACTATCCCCATAACCATCTTATTGTTCATGTCAGCGCCCCCCTCTGTCACGCCCGGATCGAGCCAAGCCACTTTGCGAGTTGTTCATGCCGGGATCTGAGGAGAAGCGGTCCAGAATCGCGGCTGAATTTTCTGGCGTAGCACGCTGCTTGATGATCTGATCCAGAGGCAGATAAATCAGGTTGTTGCCCGATTCAACATCCATGAGCAGTTTGTTGCTGCTTGCATACACCGACTCGACAGCTTCCAGATACAAACGTTCTCGTGTCACCTCCGGAGCTTTTTTATACTCGCCCAACAATTTCAGAAACCGCTTGGCCTCCCCTTCTGAATTTGCAATAACACGATCGCGATAGGCATCGGCTTCCTGCAAGTACCTAGCGGCTTCACCCCGTGCCTGGGGAAGTATGCTGTTCGCATAGGCCTCAGCTTCCTTGATGTAGCGATCATAGTCCTCCCGGGATTTGATCGCATCTGAAAACGCCGCCTTGACCGGGTCCGGTGGCAGGGACTTCTCCAGGTTCACTTTCTGGATGTAGATGCCGGACCCATACTCGTCCATGATGCCCTGCAAGAGGTCACGTGTGACACTGGAAATCTGTCCACGTCCTTCAAACAGGACAAAGTCGATTGTGCTCTTGCCCACGATTTGGCGCACCGCACTTTCCATCGCATCTTTTACTGTCACATCAGGATCGCGCAAATTGAACAGGTAGTCCTCGGCGTTCTTGATCTTGTATTGCGCCTCCAGTGCCACCTCGACAATATTTTCGTCCTGCGTCAGCATTGCCGTCTTGTTCGTGACTTCACGGACTTCGTCGATGTTGACAATTTCAACCCGTTCGATCGGAAACGGGATATGCCAGTTCAGTCCCGCGGTCGTGGTCTGGCTGTACTTCCCGAAACGCAGCTCAACCCCCCGCTCAGCCTGCTGTACGGTATAGAAGCCGAACCTGTCGAACACGCCCCAGATTGCGATGACCGCAACCAGTGCGAGCCAGAAATAGGGTTTTTGGGGTTCCCCTCCTGAGCCACGTTGCTTGCCGGAACCGAAAATCCCGCCAAATTTCTTGCCAAGGTTACGGAAAACCTCGTCCAGGTCAGGCGGTCCCTGATTGCTCGACTTCTGGCCCCAGGGGTCATCATCTTTGCCACCTTGTGGGCTGTTCCAAGGCATAAGTTATTCTCCAAGAATGATTTCTGAACTAACGCTTAAACACTGAAAGCAGTCAGGTATTGTATCAAGCTACTGTACTGGCAAAAAGCAGCTTCAACCTGCAAGCTGCTCAGTCTGCTCTGCGATTTGGTATTCAGCAAATTGCTTGACGCTTTGCACAGGCACCTCGGCTTCTATCTGCCAATGGCCTTCGTCATCGACAAATTCCTGTACGACATGGTCTTTGGCATACAGCTCGCTGCGTATGTTTCCTGCCGAGGGCGGTAACCGCAGCCAGATACACGTACTCTGAACGTCAAAATACTGCCTCAAGGCCTGCGCCAGCAGCTCCAGACCCTGCCCCTGCAACGCCGATACCCATACCTGCTGTATACGGCCCTGCTGATCCAACTGAATGTTCGGCAGCATATTGATCAGATCGATTTTATTGTAAACCATTATCTGGGGTATATCCAAAGCGTTGATCTGCCGAAGTACGGCCTCGACCTCGAGAATATTGTGCGTCCGGTTGTCATCCCCCGCATCAACAATATGCAATAGCAGGTCAGCTTCTCCGGTCTCCTGCAAGGTCGCATGAAAGGCCTCAATGAGGTCATGTGGCAGGTCTTGTATAAAGCCCACCGTATCCGCCAGTACCACGTGCCTGCTTTTCGAGAGCGGCATGCGCCGCAACGTGGGATCAAGGGTAGCGAACAGTTTGTCTGCCGAGTACACACTGGCATTGGTAAGCCGGTTAAACAGGGTGGACTTTCCGGCATTGGTATAGCCGACCAGGGCCACAGTCGGGGTTGTGGTCTTGCGGCGCGCTGCCCGCCCCTGGTTGCGCTGGATGCGTAATTTTTCCAGGCGCTTGGAAATTTGCTTGATGCGCTGCCTCAGCATGCGCCGGTCGGATTCCAGTTGCTTCTCACCCGGGCCACGCAGGCCAATGCCGCCCTTCTGGCGCTCCAGATGGCTCCATCCACGGACCAGCCGGGTGGAAAGATATTTCAACTGGGCAAGTTCGACTTGCAGCTTTCCTTCATAGGAGCGCGCACGCTGGGCAAATATATCCAGGATCAAGCCGGTTCTGTCCAGCACCCGTCTTTTGCAGATTTTCTCCAGGTTGCGTTCCTGGCTGGGGGAAAGGGCATAGTTGAAAATAACGATGTCGGCATTCAGCAGGCTGGCCAACTGTGCCAACTCGGATGCCTTGCCACTGCCAATCAGCAGTTTCGCATCCGGTGTGTCGCGCTGTACCGTAATGACGGTGGCGATCTCCGCACCAACTGAGCGTGCGAGCTCTTGAAATTCGTTCAGGTCCTGATTGTTCGACACGCTTCGAAAACGCGTGTGTACGAGGATTACTCGCTCGCCTGTATCGGGACGTTCAAACAAATATTCTCTCCACTCCGGTGCAGTCGGCGAAGGACCAGCTAATCGCTTCGCTCATCGTTATAAGGGACCTTCACCATGCGCGACGGGACGATCGTCGAAATCGCATGCTTGTAGACCATCTGATTGACACTGTTTTTTAACAAAACCACAAACTGATCGAAAGAATCCACTTGGCCCTGTAGCTTAATTCCATTTACGAGATAGACTGAAACAGGAACTTTTTCTTTCCGCAAGGCGTTCAGGAAAGGCTCCTGCAGAGTTTGCCCTTTTGACATCACTGTAGTACCCCTAGTTCATTTTGTATTGTTCTTAACTACCTACGAGCGAGTTGTCACCCTCATTGGTTCCGTGTACCTGTAGTGTAACAGGTCGATGTTCCCATATGGGAATGAATTGTGTGATAGATATTATCAATATCACATGGCTCGGTACTGACCCGCGTTAGTCCCGTTTCACTGCGCAACCAGGTCAGTTGTCTTTTTGCAAGTTGGCGGGTCGCCGCGAGTACTTTCTCGCGCATGGTCTCATAGCTGTACACACCGCCAAGATAGTTCCACGCCTGCCGATAACCGACGGACCGGATGGACGGCAAACCATCATGCAGGTCCTCCCTGCGCCACAAGGCTTCAACCTCACCCAGAAACCCGCCCTTCAGCATTTCATCAAAACGCTCGCTGATACGCTGATGCAGCAGGCTCCGGTCCTGCGGTATCAATGCAATCTTCAGTGCACGCAATACCGGTTTCGGCACGCCTGATCTTACATGCCATACACTGATCGGAATGCCGCTCGCCCGGTAGACCTCGAGTGCGCGCCCAATGCGTTGTGGATCATTCGGATGAATGTGTAAAGCCGCTTTTGGATCCACTTGTGCAAGCTGTGCATGAACGGCTTTCCAGCCGGTCTTTTTGGCCTGACGGGAGATTTCTTCCCGGATGCGCGAATTGGCCCTGGGCAGGTTGGACAGACCGCGCAACAGCGCCCTGAAATAGAGCATGGTTCCACCCACCAGCAGGGGAATGCGCCCGCGCCCATGGATTTCCCGGAGGGCGCCCAGGGCATCCGCCCTGAAATTTGCGACCGAATAGATTTCAACAGGGTCGAGGATGTCGATCAGATGATGAGGGACAGCCTGGCGGATGGCTGCACCGGGTTTGGCAGAACCGATGTCCATGTGCCGGTAAACCATCACCGAGTCCACACTGATGATCTCGCACGGAAACTCGGCTGCAATCCTCAATGCAAGTTCGGTTTTTCCGCTGGCCGTCGGGCCCATCAGGCAAACTGCGGGGATCATGTCCAATCGCTGCGCATCAAGGGATACGAAATCTGCACACGGCCCTCACGTTACTGGCCTCGCTTGAACAGTTTGTCCAGTTGCGCCACGCTCAGCTGCACCCAGGTCGGTCGTCCGTGATTGCATTGCGCACTTCGTTCCGTTGCCTCCATTTCCCGCAACAGGGCATTCATCTCGGAAACCATGAGCTTGCGGTTGGCACGCACGGACCCATGACAGGCCATGGTGGACAAAAGCTCATTGCTGGCCTGCTCGAGGCGTCCTGAGGATTCAAATTCACCAAGGTCCGACAGTACGTCGCGCACCAGGCTCTCGACGTTGATACCAGCCTGCTGCAACAGGGCCGGAATCTCGCGCACGATCATGCTCTGCTCCCCGAACCGCTCCACCTTGAATCCGAATTTGGCGAACAGGGGCGCATGCTGCTCTGCCAGGGCCGCTTCCTGTGTGCCAAGCTCAAGGGTCAGCGGCACCAGCAGTGCCTGCGCCGCAATGTCCTGTTGCTGAAACGATGTCTTGAGCTTCTCATACACAATGCGCTCGTGCGCGGCATGCATGTCGACAATGATCAGACCCTCGGCATTTTGCGCAAGGATATAAATGCCTTGCAGCTGGGCCAGGGCATATCCCAGAGGCGGCATCGATCCTGCATCCTCCATCGCAGCACTGCCTTTTACCTCGTCAGGGACAGGCTCGTGCGATATCAGGGCTCCGTAAAGATCAACGGCCGCCTGCGCCTGCAGTGCATGTTGCGGTCGATTTGGAAGCCCGTCTGAAAACGGCAGCGGACCGGAGGGGCGCGGCTCGCCGGTGTGCGTGTAATCACTCACGACTTCACGGTATCGGCCCGCAGCCTGCTGCTCGGATTCAGGCATGGTTTCAGCGATTGCCTTGCCCACCGTATGGCGGACGAACTCGTGCACGTACCGGGCCTGGCGGAAACGGACTTCATGCTTCATGGGGTGAGCATTGACATCGACCTGTGCAGGATCGACTTCCAGGAACAACACGAAGGCTGGAAAACGGCCGTGGTACAGAACGTCCTGGTAGGCCCGCTTGATCGCGTGCGCAATCACCTTGTCTCGTATCACGCGGCCATTGACATAGAAATATTGCAGGTCCGCCTGGGCGCGCGAGAAGGTCGGCAGGCTGATCCAGCCGTGCATGCGCAGGTCCTGTGCAGACTTTTCCAGATAGATGCTCTGTTCGGAAAATTTACTTCCGCAGGCCTGGCGCAGACGCCGGACCATGCCCGTCTGATCCACTGCAGCATCGAAGTCCAGACAGCTTCGCCCATTGTGTCGAACCGACAGAACCGTATCGAAACGGCTCAGGGCAAGCTTGAGCAGCATGGACTGGCAATGCTGCCATTCCGTTTTTTCAGTTCGCAGGAACTTCTTACGTGCGGGTACATTGAAAAACAGGTTCCTTACCTCGACCGCGGTACCCTTTTCCTGGCGCACCGGTGCAGTCTCTTCCAGAAATTCCCCTCCTTCGGCCGCGATCTTCCAGCCTTGATTCGTCTCGTCTCCGGGATTGGAGGCCAGGCTGAACCTGGACACTGCTGCAATACTGGACAAGGCCTCTCCGCGAAATCCCAGGGTGGTGATGTACTCGAGATCTTCGGCGGAGGATATCTTGCTCGTGGCATGGCGCTGCAGCGCCAGCATGAGTTCTTCTTTGGGAATTCCGTGACCATTGTCACAGACCCGGATGCGCTCCATGCCTCCACGCTCAATGTCCACCGACACCTGCGTAGCACCGGCATCCAGGGCATTTTCAAGAAGCTCCTTCAGGACAGAAGCGGGACGTTCGATGACCTCGCCCGCCGCAATCTGGTTCACGAGTTGCGCAGACAGGTGCTGGATGGGCGATGCGGGCAGTCTGTTCATGTGATCGGAACGGGCTTTTCATCCTGCAGTTGCAGCATTTGCTGAAACCCCGAAAGGGCATAGGATACGAATGCGTCCCGGCTGGCCCATTGGCTTGAGCTGTCAACAATGCGACCGGACGCCTCTTCTCCCAGCTGGGTGGCGAACACCCTGACCAGACGATCGTCCGTGGCAGGCTCCGTCTGCGACTTCTCGCAGGTGATGAATACCTCCGGCTCGTCGCGCCCGTCCTCGATGGCCGCAAGCATGCATTCGTACTCCACCTGATCCTTGCTCTCGATGCTGTCGAGCACCACGATGGTATAGGCTCCGAGCTTGTAACGCTGCTTCGGTATGGCTCTGGAAATATTCGGTCTTAGCATGGGCCTGGGTGTTGTCATGCTAGGATAATATAATTCCCGGCACATACCTATAGCTTTGAAAATGAGTACAAAACGGCTGTTGCGGCTCTTCCCCTCGCCTTCGGCAACGTGCACGCTGGAGAACATCTACCTTGAGCAGTTTGGCTGGTATGGGAAGGACTCCGAAAAGCCGGTCGTGGCAGCCAACTTCGTAACCAGCCTGGATGGAAGAATTGCCACTTCCACGCGTGAGAACCCGGAGATTCACCTGCCTGACGGGCTGACCAGCAAGGAGGATTTCCGCCTGTTTCTGGAACTTCATGCGCAAGCGGACTGTCTGATCACGCACGGCAAGTACATGCGAAGCCTCAGCGAGGCCAAACTCGGAAATATCCTGCAACTTCCGAATGCACCAGAATTTGAAGATCTGTATGCGTGGCGCCAACGCCAGGGGCTTGCCCGTCATCCGGACGTCGTGATCGCCAGTTCAAGCCTGGATTTCCCATTGCACCCCTCATTAGAGGAAAGCGGGCAAAAGACCTATATTGCAGCCGGACAAGGCACCGACCCGGCCCTGCGCGAGCGTTGGCAGGCGCAGGGCCTGGAAATCCTGCTTGCGGGGCAGGCCGGTGCGGTCGAGGGCAAGCCTCTGATCGCAGCACTCGCCCAGCGCGGATACCGGAACGTATACCTGATTGCAGGACCCAAGATGCTGCACGCGATGCTCAAGGACCGGCAACTGGACAAGATGTATGTCAGCATCTCACATCAAATGCTGGGCGGGCAGGCGTACCGGACCCTGCTGGAAGGAGAGGCATTGAGCCATTGCGGACTGCGCCTGGATTCACTGCTCTTTGACGAGGTATCCGACAATGGCTGTGGACAAATTTTTGCCAGCTACGCGTGCATGTATGATCAATAACCCAACGAGAGGCCCCCAACATGCTTGAGTTCATTTCAGACTACGGATTATTCCTAACCAAGGCATTGACTGTTTTGATCGTCGTGTGGATCGTCATCAGCCTGCTGTTTTCCCTGTCGAGGAAAACACGCGAGGGGGATCATTTTGAAGTCACGCATTTGAACAAGAAATACAAATCCATGGCGGATACCCTGTTTTTATCCCTGTTGCCCAAGAAGGAATTCAAGAAAATCCGCAAGCAGAGTAACAAGCAGGCGCGCAAGGAACGCAAAAAGCCGTCATCCGAAGCAGGCAAGCGTATTTTCGTGTTGAACTTTCTTGGCAATATCAAGGCGACTGCCGTACGTCATTTGCGCAAGGAAATCACAGCGATCCTGGCTGTCGCAACGAGCAGGGATGAGGTCGTGGTCTGCCTTGAAAACACCGGCGGCATGGTGCATGAGCATGGATTTGCCGCGTCCCAGCTGCTGCGCATCAAGCAAAAAAACATTCCCCTCACCGTTGCCATAGACAAGGTGGCTGCAAGCGGGGGTTACATGATGGCCTGTGTGGCCGACAAGATCATCGCTGCTCCGTTTGCCGTTGTCGGCTCCATTGGCGTACTTGCACAAATACCGAACTTCAACCGCATGCTTGACAAGCATGGCGTCGATTTCGAGCTCATGAAAGCCGGGGAACTCAAACGCACATTGACCATGTTCGGCAAGAACACGAATGAGGATCGCGAACATTTCAACAAGCAGCTTGAAGACACCCATGCCTTGTTCAAGGAATTCGTACAGGACCAGCGTCCCGGGCTTGATATCGACGCGGTGTCGACAGGAGAACACTGGCTGGCAAGCCGTGCACTGGACCTCAAATTGGTGGACACGCTGATCACCAGTGATGACTACCTGTTGCAGGCCAGTGACAGTGCTGAAATTTACGAGGTCACCTACATGATGCCCAAGACACTCAGTGAACGTATTGCAGCCACCGTTCACGCAAGTACGGAAAAGATATTTTTCTCCTGGTGGCAAAAAGCCCAGGACTTCAGGTTTCTGGCCTGAGCCGGCTGCCTGTCATCTCGCCAGATGTTAGATAACGGCCCCTTACCGGGTGCCGGAGTGTCTAGGTGCCTGTCGAGGCCGGAATCATCAGCACCTGGCCTGCACGAATCTTGTCCGACTTGAGGGCATTGGCCCTGCGCAGTTCACGAACGCCGACCTGGTAGTAGTTTGCAATCGTTGACAAGGTTTCGCCCCGTCGAATCACATGCCGGCTGTGGCTGCTTCCTGCTGCCGCCAAAAGCATGTCGCTTTGGGCGTGGTCTGTGAGGTACCTGCGGATTCCCTTCAGCATGGCGACCGCAAGCTTTTGCTGATGTGAGTTGGTGCGCAGCCGTTGCTCCTCCGTCGGGTTGGACAGGAAGGCGGTTTCTACCAGCACGGAAGGAATATCGGGTGATTTCAGCACGGCGAATCCGGCTTGCTCCACCCGCTTGTGCAACAGATTGCCGATGGCACCCAGTTCATGAAGTATATCCTCCGCCAGGTCGATACTGGCATCGATGGTGGCAGTCTGCGACAAATCGACCAGTACGGACTTGAGTACCTTGTCCTTGTCATCCAGGCTCACCCCGCCGATCCGGTCCACCGCATTTTCACGGCGCGCCAGGATTCGGGCGGCCTCGCTGGTGGCACCCCGCTGTGACAACACAAACACGGATGAGCCGCGTGCACTGCGTTTGACGGAAGCGTCTGCATGAATGGAAATGAAAATATCTGCATTCATCCGGCTTGCCTTTTGAATCCGGGTCCGCAAGGGCACGTAGGTATCACGATTGCGGATCAACACGGCGCGCATCCCTCTTTCCCTGTCGATCAGTTTTTTCAGTCGCTTTGCGATCGACAGTACAATCACCTTTTCCTGGGTTCCGCGCCGGCCAATGGCGCCCGGGTCCTTGCCTCCATGCCCGGCATCGATGGCAATGATCGCATCGCGTCGCTTGAGCGTAGCTCCCGGCATGACCAGCACGGGCTGCGCACGGGGTTTCGCTGTACTGGAAGACAGGTCGAGCACGAGCCGGTGACCTTTGCCGCCCTCCGGGCGCAACAACCAGCTTTTCGGGGTAACCGCAGTATGCGTGTCAAATACGACGCGCAGTTTCCCGGGCGACTTCTGTGCATAGCGCAGGCTTTTTAACAAGGCGGTCTTGGGCTGCTTGGAACCCAGCACCCCGTTCGCCTTGCATCGCTCAATGTCCAGCACCACCCGGTCCGGGTTTGCCAGTACAAAAACCTTGTGTTTTACGGGAGAAGACAGGTCAAATACGATGCGCGTGCTATCACCACGATCGGCAAAGCGCACATCCTTGATTTTGGATTCCCCGCCCACAGAAAGGCCGGGGATCGTGCACAGAATCAGCAAGGCCAAAGCGCCTGTCCTGCGAATACCTTCGCCGAACGGGACTGCCCGCAATACCTTACCAGTCTGACGTCGCACTGAGAAAAACATCCCTGGTTAAAAAACCATGCCCGAAGTGTGGCAAAGTTTTTGTACGACTACAAGTAATTTCTATAATGGAATTATTGGTATAGCCACTTAAGTTATAGTCACGTCTTACACTTGGTGGTGATGGAGTGCCCCTGGGATGACCGGAAATTCGAGTCCACGCGACGTCCAGGACCTGCATGTTCGAACGCAAACTCGATATCGGCTTTTGGAATGGCCCCCTCGCCCCGCTCCGGCCATTCAATCAGGCAAATCGTGTCCGCACCATCGGCTACATCGCGAATACCGATGAACTCAAGTTCACGAGGATCGTGGATACGGTAAAGATCAAAATGAAAAATACGGGCATGCTCTAGAACGTAGCTCTCCTGAAGAGAAAATGTCGGACTCTTGACCTGGCCTGTGTAGCCCAAGGCACGGATGAAGCCGCGTGCGAATGTCGTCTTGCCCGTACCGAGATCTCCTCTCAGGTGAACGACCAGCGGCGGGTTGCATGAGCGCGCCACCCGGGCAGCAAACTCGAGTGTCGAGGCATCATTCTCCAGATACAGGCTGCTCATCCGCCTGAAGCGTTGACCAGCGTGCGCAGCGGTTGAAACAGGTCGCTTGCCAACAGACCGCGCATCCCCTCACGTGCAGCGATATCTGCACTTTGTGCATGCAACTCCACACCAAAGCGTGCGGCATCATACAAGCCCATGCCCTGCGCAAGCAGTCCGGCAGTGATTCCTGTCAGTACGTCCCCCATGCCGCCGGAAGCCATGCCAGGATTTCCCGCGGTACACACCGAAACGCGGTCCCCGGAAGCGATCAGTGTGCCCGAGCCTTTCAACACGCACACTCCGCCGTACTGCTTCTGTACGGCCTGTACATACTCAAGGCGACGCTGCTGGATTTGCGCTACGGAGACCTTCGACAGGTGAGCGGCCTCCCCCGGATGCGGAGTAAGTATCCAGTTCTCTTTATACACGGGATCAAGGGCAAGCAAATTCAGTGCATCGGCATCGACGACTGTCGGCAGATCAAGTTCCAGCACCTTGGCGAGCAGGTCCCTGGCCCATTGATCCCTTCCCAGCCCGGGCCCGATGGCCACCACCGACGCACGGCGTATCAGTGCAGCAAGTTCATCCACCCCATGTATGCCATGCACCATCACCTCGGGGCAGGCGGAAACCATCAGTCCGGCGTGCTGCTCCACCGTTGCAATCGATACCAACCCACTGCCCGTGCGTGCAGCGGCTTGTGCGGCCAATGCGATGGACCCGGCCATGCCCGAATTGCCGCCGATCAAAAGTACATGCCCGAAACTGCCCTTGTGGGCATTGAGAGGGCGCTGCCCAATCCGTGCGTGCAAGCCATCCAGGGACAGCCGGTCGCAGCAGGCCGGGACTGACTCAAACACCTCACCGGGAATCTGCAGGTCATCGTAAAAGAGTCTGCCGGCGTGATGGCGCCCTGCCCCGGTCAGCAAGCCGAGCTTCATTCCCACGAAGGTAATGGTCGCTTGCGCAGTCACCGCCTCTCCCAGGGCCCACCCGTTGTCGGCATCCAGCCCCGAGGGAACATCGATACTCAGAATGGGGACAGGATGCGTGTTCATGGCCTGTATGGCTGCTGCAAACGTTCCCTCCACGGGCCGGGCAAGCCCGGAACCCAGCAAGGCATCCACCACCAGATCACACCCCGAGAGAACATCATCGGCAAAGTCCGTACAGCGACCGCCGTTGTCCAGGTAGTCTTTGCGGGCACGCCCGGCATCACCGGTGAGCCCGGAATGATCACCCGACGGTATGACACTCACCTGCCTCCCGGCAGCAAGGGCCAGTCTGGCAATGACGTATCCATCCCCGCCATTGTTCCCGGGTCCTGCGAGCACCGCGATGTTGCCTGCCTCCGGCCAGGTGGCCTGGATCAGGTCAAAGGCCGCCTTGCCCGCGCGGCACATCAGGGTGTACCCCGGGATTCCACACTTCTCGATGGCCAAGCGGTCCAACTCACGAACCTGTTTGACGAGATATATATTTTCAGGGATCGAAGACATCGGTAAATTATACGTAATTAACAACGGGTACGATCATGGCAATGAATGTGAATCCGGTATGAGCGCGTCCTTCTCGGACTTCCCCGCGCTGGTCGAGGACATCAGGGCATGGGCGAAGGAGCTGGGATTTGACGGGGTGGGCATCTCCGATACCCGCCTGGACGAATATGAAGTCCGTTTCATCAACTGGCTGAACGCGGGTTTCCATGGGGAAATGCATTATATGAGCCGGCACGGGCAAACACGATCGCGGCCTGAAGAACTGATTCCCGGGACTGTCCGCATCATCTCTGTGCGCATGAACTATCAGCCTCCAGATGCCAGAGACGAGGAAGAAGTTCTGGCTGACCGGAATCTGGCGTATATCTCCCGGTATGCCCTGGGCCGTGACTATCACCGGCTGATCCGCAAGCGACTTCAGAAACTGGCGGAACGCATTACCGCAACAACAGGACCCTTTGGCTACCGCGCCTTTACAGACAGTGCACCGGTACTCGAGAAGGCCCTCGCAGAAAAAGCTGGATTGGGCTGGATTGGCAAGCATACCAATCTGATCAGTCGCACCTCCGGTTCCTGGTTTTTCCTGGGAGAACTGTACACCGACCTGCCGCTGCCGGTGGACGCATCTTCCGAAGATCACTGCGGCACCTGCACGACCTGCATGGAAGTCTGTCCCACCCAGGCCATCGTCGGCCCGTATCAGCTGGATGCGAGACGCTGTATTTCCTATCACACGATCGAGTTAAAAGGGGCCATTCCCGTGGAATTTCGCAAAGCCATGGGTAATCGCATCTTCGGATGCGATGACTGCCAGCTGTATTGCCCCTGGAACCGGTTCGGGGAAAAAAGCACGCTGGCCGATTTTGCCGTACGCCATCATCTGGATGCGCCCCATCTGGTGGAGCTTTTCGCATGGAGCGAAGCGGAGTTTCTGGACAAGACCCAGGGTTCTGCAATCCGGCGGATCGGGTATGAATGCTGGCTCAGGAACATTGCCGTGGCACTGGGCAATGCCGAATCCGTACCGGAAGTTATAAAGGCGCTGCAGGCAAGGCTGAATCATTCAAGCGCGCTGGTGCGCGAACATGTCACCTGGGCCCTGCAACAACATGACGCCCTGTAGGCTTGCAACTCTTTTCAGGGATGTGTGACGCCGGATCCGGGGTACAGAAGCTCAGGCATGTTTTTTGTAGTAGGCCAGCAGCGCACGCGTGGCAGAATCAAGGTCTGTATCCAGGTCCGCAGTCTGCAGGTCATCCAGCAGGTGCTCCGCCAGCTTTTTCCCCAACTCAACCCCTGGCTGATCAAATGAATTGATATCCAGGAGTACACCCTGTACAAAAACCTTGTGTTCGTAGAGCGCCATCAACTGGCCCAGGCTGTACGGAGTCAGTTGCCTGAGCAGGATCGTGTTACTGGTGCGGTTGCCGGGAAAGACCTTGTGCTCGGCGCAGGCCGTATCGCCTTGAGCGCACGCCTCCTCCAGTGTCTGGCCGAACATCAGGGCCCGGGTCTGCGCAATCATGTTCGATAGCAGCATTTCATGCTGTGAGCGGTGGCCGCGGCCTGGTCGCACGACCCCGATGAAATCACAACTCGCAGCGCGTCCCCCCTGATGCAGGAACTGGAAGAAACCATGCTGTGCATTGGTGCCGACTTCCCCGAATACGATGGCCGCATCCGGTACATCCAGCGCACGCCCTGCCCGGTCCACGCATTTGCCGTTGCTTTCCATTTCCAGCTGCTGCAAATACGCCGGCAGGTAGCGCAAACGCATGTCGTACGGCAAGACCACGTGTGCGACGGTGTCGAGAAAATGCTGGTTCCAGATGCCCAGCAAGGCCAGCAATACCGGGAGGTTTTCCCCTGCAGCTGCGTTCCTGAAATGACGATCCATTTCCCGCGCGCCACGCAACAGCTCCCGGAATGCAGGCATTCCCAGGTAAAGCACGACGCTCAGGCCCGCAGCAGACCACACTGAAAAACGTCCGCCGACGGTATTCCACATCGGCAAGACCCGGTGTTCCTGCAGGCCCCATGCCAGCGCCCGTTCAGTCTCGGCGGTAATGCCGACAAAATGGCGCTCGCTACTTTCTTTTGCCTTGTCATCCTGCATGAGCCAGTTTCTTGCAATCTCTGCATTACTCAGGGTCTCCGGCGTTGAAAAGCTTTTCGAGGCGACAATGAAGAGTGTGCGGTGCGGTACTCGCCCATGCAGCACACGCTGGATTTCCGTGGTATCCACATTTGCCACGAAATGCATGTTCAGACCGGGAGTAGCCTCGTCGCAAAACGCATCACACACCAGCTTTTGTCCAAGATGTGACCCTCCCGCGCCGAGATGGACGACATCGGTAAAGCCCTGCTCGCGAATCTGCAAGGCAAGGGCCTCCATGCGTTCAAGAACCCGGTTTTGCGACTCTGCAAGACTGCTGGTTGCATCCTCCAGGTCACGTAGCGCGGCATGCTGTACCGGCAGATTTTCTGTCAGGTTGATACATTCCCCGGCAAACATCCTGTCCCGCCAGGTCTCGACCTCGCATTCCCCTGACAAGGCCAGGAGTTTGTCCAGTGTTTCCTCGCTAATGCGGTTTCTGGAGAAATCAAACAGAAAATGTTCCTGCTCGCGGGAGAACATCGAGAACCGCTTTGGATCCTGTGCAAACCATTCACGC
Source organism: Gammaproteobacteria bacterium (assembly GCA_026710875.1). Classification (GTDB taxonomy): domain Bacteria; phylum Pseudomonadota; class Gammaproteobacteria; order UBA4575; family UBA4575; genus WTFY01. The sequence goes on from JAPOQE010000113.1 coordinate 16,346, forward strand.
AAGGTGTGTTTCCTGATTTTCTGCGCATGTGCATGGAGTGCCCGGTAAGAAGGCAGCTGGGATAGAGGTCTACGCATGACCCTTTCCGGACAAAAGCGCGAGGTGCCTCTGGCAAGGCATCCATCGACGGCTACGGAAGGAGGACTCAAGTGGCAAGGTATGGATGTCCATTCAAGCCATGCTCACCAATACATTGTCTATCAGTCGGGCCTTGCCGAGCCAGGCAGCCGCGAGAATGGCGATCTGGCGTGTCTCATTTGAGGCGGGCTCGAGAGTTGCAGCATCACGGATTGCCACGTAATCCGGTCGAAACCCTGCCTGCTGCAGACGTTCGACTGCCTGTGATTCCAGAACGGCAAAGGTGTGCTGAGCCTTCTTGACCTGATGCTCCACGCGACGCAGCTCGCCATACAGTTGCGGTGCGATCGCACGCTCTCGCCGGTCCAGATAGCCATTGCGCGAACTGAATGCCAGGCCATCTTTCTCGCGCTCGGTAGACACCTGCTCGATTTGTATGGCCATATCCAGGTCTTTCACCAGTTGCTTGATGATGACCAGCTGCTGGTAGTCCTTTTCACCAAACACGGCCACATCAGGATCTGTCATGTAAAACAGCCGGGCTACCACTTCAACTACGCCGTCGAAAAATCCCGGCCGATAGGCCCCGCACAACTGCTGGTTCAGCGGATTATCCGGCATGCTTTTCTTGATGCGATTCTGCTCGCAATAGACCTCTTCATGGCTTGGCATGAACACCAGGTCGGTCTGTTCGCGCTCCAGCGCCTTCAAATCTTCATCGGGGGTTCGCGGGTAGGCAGCCAGGTCTTCCTTGCGGTCAAATTGCAGGCTGTTGACAAAAATAGTGCACACGATTTTACTTCCGCAGCTGTGTGCATGCCTGATCAGGGCGAGGTGCCCGGCATGCAGGTTGCCCATGGTGGGAACCAGCACGATGCGCTCATCCTGTTTCCTCCACAAGTCGATTAGCTTGCGCAAGGCAGCCACTGTAGCCACGGTTTGCATGGAACGGGTCTGGGCAGTCAGGACTTCAATGGAAAACTAGAACTTTTCACTGCATCCACGTAGGCCACGATGGCTGAGCGAATATCGTGTGTATCGGCAAGAAAATTTTTTGCGAATTTGGGTGTCATGCCAGGTGTGATGCCAAGTACGTCTTGCAGTACCAGGATTTGTCCATCGCAATCGGATCCTGCCCCTATTCCAATCACCGGTATGGAGCTGTTGTCGGTGATTCGACGGGCCAGGGTATCGGGTATGCATTCAAGCAATAGCATGTCCGCTCCTGCCGTTTGCAGGTGCTCTGCACTTCTCAACAAGTCCTCGGAACTTTTTTCATCGTTCCCTTGCAGGCTGTCCCCGCCGAGCTTGTGGATGTACTGCGGACGCAACCCGAGGTGCGCACATACCGCCACCCCGCATTCACTCAGTTCCTTCACGATACTTACCTGACGGATCGAAGCCTCGAGCTTGACCATCTGCACACCGCCCAGCTGGATCAGGTCGGTGGCATTGTCCAGGGCCTGCTCGACGCTGGTGTAGGTCATGAAAGGCATATCGGCAATAATAAAGGCGTGGCGGATGGCCGAGCTGACACACTGGCTGTGATAGATCATGTCGTCCATGGTCACGGATACCGTACTCTCACGGCCCTGTATCACCATCCCCAGGGAATCCCCCACCAGCACCACATCGACTCCTGCATCATCAAGCAAAGCGGCAAAACTTGCGTCGTAGGCCGTCAGGCAAGCGATCTTCTCCGCCTGCGATTTCATCGCCTGCAATCGTTTCAGGGTAATATTTTTTGTGTGGTGATGAACGCTCATCGTCGTAGTAAACGCTTGCAGATCAGCTGGCAAACGGCAAGGGGTTGAAGTAGCGCTTCCCCGCCGTGGTGCTCAGGATCTGTTCCAGCAACTGCTGGTAGTCCTCGTCACTGTTGATGAAATCAATTTCGCTGGCATTTACGATCAGGCAGGGTGCATCGATGTAGTTGTAGAAGAATTTAGCATACGCGTCATTCAACTGCTCCAGGTAGGCAGACCCGATCAAACGTTCATACCCGCGCTTGCGTTTGCGTATACGCTGCAGCAGCACTTCCACCGGCGCCTGCAGGTACACCACCAGGTCCGGCTTGGGGGCATCGATCGTAAGATAGGAGTAGACCTGCTTGTACAGCTCATATTCACTGGCATTGAGTGTGATCTGTGCAAACAGCTGGTCCTTTTCTATCAGGAAATCGGCAACCCGCACCGGTGAAAATATATCCGCCTGCCTGAATTCCTGGATCTGCTTGGTCCGTCGCAGCAGAAAATACAGTTGTGTTGAGAGCGCCGCCTCTTTCGGGTTTTGGTAGAACTGCTCCAGGAAGGGGTTTTCATCGGCCTGCTCCAGCAACAGGTAGGAGCCAAACTCATCACCCAGTCGCTGTGCCAAGCTGGTCTTGCCTACACCGATAGAGCCTTCGATGACAATATATTTAAGATTGTGGTCCGACATCCGGGCTCGCTAGTCTGGTCAACTGGTACTGGGGAAGCTTTTCGATCAGTCCAAGCAAGCCGCCCTTTCCGGGAATGATGAGGTTCTCGTCTATCTCTTGTAAAGGAATTAATACAAATTCCCGTTCACTGATGCCCGGATGCGGTATCTGCAGCGCTTTCGTATGCATTTCCAGGTCCCCGTAAAGCAGGATGTCGAGATCAAGCGTTCTCGGACCCCAGCGTTCTCCTGTACGAACGCGTTGATGTTGACGTTCGATTTCCTGCAGGATGGCTAATAATTCCATAGGGTAGAGTTCCGTGGAAATCTTGGCAACTGCATTGACGTAATCGGGCTGCTCGGCAGCTCCCATCGGATGGCTTCGATACAGGCTCGAACTTTGCTGCAACTGGATATCCGGCGAGGCGTACAAGGACTGCAAGGCAGAACGGATCTGGCCTTCCGGATCCTGCAGGTTACTGCCCAGCCCGATATATGCCAGCATGATATCGGCCCCTCGATCTGCGCTATCGGCGAGCAACGCCTAATGGTAGGTCTTGCGGGAAGGCCTGTGCGGGGTTTTGCCTGCCCGGGTGCGCGATGAGCGCGCCATCTTTTTTTGCGTGGCCTCATCGACGTCCTGGAATTCCGTCCACCACTCGCATAGCTTGTCTACCGGGTCACCTGCACCTGCCCGCAGGCACAGAAAGTCGTACGCGGCACGGAAACGTGGATGCTGGTACAGGCGATACGCCTGCTTGCCTCGCTTGCGGTAAAACCGGTTCTGGAGTTCCCATACATTGCGGATCTGAAACCCCAGTCTTTTCGGAATTGCGGTAAAACGCAATTGCGAAAGTATGGTGTCTTTCATTGCTGCATCTTGTGCAACCTTCGAGGATAAACCATCCAGCTCCAGCTGGCGTGTGAGTGCTCGCATCGGCCCCCACAGGAACACCGCATACAAAAACGAGGCAATAACCGGTTTGCCGGCGCGAATCCGTTCATCCGTGTTTTCCAGGGCTCCATGGACCAGTGCCGAAAATGTCTCCTGAGACGCATCCCCGAGTGCCTGTTCTGTCAACGGGAACAGGTGCTCGAACAAGCCGTAGTTGCGCAGGGCCTGAAAGGTCTGTACCGCATGCCCTCCATGAAACAGCTTGAGCATTTCATCGAACAGCCTGGCGGGCGGCACTTCGCCCAGCAGATAGCCTAAACGGCAAATGGTCGCTTGCGCCTGGTCTTCGATCCTGAATCCCAGCTTCGTGGCCAAACGCACGGCGCGCAGCATACGAACAGGATCTTCTCGAAAACGCAATTCAGGATCCCCGATGACGCGCAAGAGCTTGGCGTCCAGATCCTGCTGACCGGACACCAGGTCCAGCACCTGTCCAGCCTCGGGATCGTAATACAGGGCATTGATCGTGAAATCCCTGCGAAATGCGTCCTCCTCGATCGTTCCATACGTATTATCGGCAAGGATACGGCCCTGCTTGTTGACATGCGCACGACCGGCTGCCCGAAATGTCGCGACCTCCACGTAGCCCTGCGAGAAATACACGTGCACGATTCGAAACCGCCGGCCGATCACGCGGCTGTTATCAAACTGCCTGCGCACGTCTTCCGGGTGGGCATCGGTTGCAATGTCAAAGTCCTTGGGAGAAAGCCCAAGCAGCAGGTCACGTACGCCACCGCCAACAAGGTATGCCTGAAATCCCGCACGGTGCAGTCCGGTGATCACGCGCAGGGCATCCCGGTTGATATGGGCGACATCAATATCGACCCGTACACCGGGCCTTGGACTCGCCAAGCGTCGGTCAGTCGCAGATGGTTTCATGAAACAAATTGATCTTCTGGGGCGTAGGCTGCGCCCAATATACCACCGGTTCAGGCCCTGGCACACTCTAAAACAGGCAACAACGGCCCTTACACCCCTTCACCAAGCCATTGAACCCCGGACTTGATTGGCACGACAGTCCTGCAGACCCATGGCAAAAGCGCCGATTCAGCATGGCCTTCCAAGGGCATACAGATCGTTTGGAAGGATCAGGAAGCGCAGCCTGGAACACCCCCATGATGGGCTCTGCTGTATACCAACTGTCCCTGGCAGGCTGATCACGAACGGGGCCGTATAATCTACCTGTCTGGCAAACTTATTCTCTTAAGTCGTTATAATCTATGGGATTAATTCCAATATCCCGATTGATTGGGAAAATCGATCATTATATTGAGTAAAATGAATTAGCAACTTTCATTCAAGTACAATATAAATGCAGCATACGTTAGAAATAATAAAGACCTGATAAAAAGACGAAGGAGACAATTTCATGACCGAAGTGAGTAAATGCCCTGTAAAGCTCGTGATAGAAAGCAATGCAGCTGAGGGTGGCACCACGAACAGTGATTGGTGGCCGAGCCAGTTAAATGTCAACATTTTGCACCAGCATTCCCCCCTATCGAAACCGGGAGAGGATGGCTTCAACTATGCCGAGGCATTCAAGAGTCTCGACTACACTGCGTTGAAGGAAGACCTTTATGCATTGATGACCACCTCCCAGGATTGGTGGCCAGCCGATTTTGGGCACTATGGACCGCTATTTATTCGTATGGCATGGCACGGGGCTGGAACCTATCGTATCGGGGATGGCCGCGGCGGTGCAGGTACCGGCAATCAGCGCTTTGCACCGGTCAACAGCTGGCCTGACAACGGCAATCTCGACAAGGCACGCAGGCTGTTATGGCCCATCAAACAGAAGTACGGAAACAAGATTTCCTGGGCCGATCTCATGATCCTGGCCGGCAACTGTGCCCTGGAATCCATGGGCTTCAAGACCTTCGGATTCGGAGGCGGGCGTGAGGATGTATGGCAGTCCGAGGACGATATCTACTGGGGCACTGAAAATGAATGGCTCGGTGACAAGCGCTACTCCGGGGAGCGTGATCTTGAAAACCCGCTTGCCGCGGTGCAAATGGGGCTGATCTATGTGAATCCGGAAGGACCCAATGGCAACCCTGACCCGGTGGCCTCCGGGGTCGATGTGCGTGAGACCTTTGCGCGCATGGCAATGAATGACGAGGAAACCGTTGCACTCACTGCTGGTGGGCACACCTTTGGCAAGTGTCATGGTGCAGGCGATGCTGCGCAGGTGGGTGCTGAACCCGAAGGCGCTGGTATTGAAGAACAGGGATTTGGCTGGATCAGCAGTCACGAATCCGGCAAGGCAGGAGATGCGATTACCAGTGGCCTGGAAGGCGCATGGACATCGAACCCGACCCAATGGGACATGGGATATTTTGACAACCTGTTTGGTTATGACTGGGAAGTCACAAAGAGCCCTGCAGGTGCGTTCCAGTGGGTTCCCAGGGATGGCGCTGCCTCGGACACCGTACCGGATGCACACGATGACTCGAAACGTCATGCACCGATCATGACCACGGCAGACATGGCCATGAGGATGGATTCTGCGTACGAGCCGATTGCACGACGTTTCCACAAGAACCCGGATGAGTTTGCAGATGCATTTGCACGCGCATGGTTCAAGTTGACCCACCGCGATATGGGTCCCCGTGCACGTTATCTCGGCCCGGAGGTTCCAGAGGAAGAACTTATTTGGCAAGACCCTCTCCCCGCGGTGACCCACGACCTGATCGACGCGCAGGACATCGCTGATCTCAAGAGCAAGATTCTGGCGTCAGGTCTGTCCATCTCGCAACTGGTCTCCACTGCCTGGGCATCCGCATCAACCTACCGCGGCTCGGACATGCGCGGCGGTGCAAATGGAGCGCGAATCCGGCTTGCCCCACAAAAAGACTGGGAAGTTAACCAGCCGGATCAGCTGGCAGACGTACTGCAGACCCTGGAAGGGATCCAGCAGGAGTTCAACAAGGCTGCATCGAACGGCAAAGCGGTCTCGCTTGCGGATATCATTGTTCTTGCGGGCACTGCAGCCGTTGAGCAAGCTGCGAAAGATGCCGGGCACAGTGTTGACGTGCCGTTCACCCCGGGACGTGCAGATGCACTCCAGGAGCAAACGGATGTTGAGTCTTTTGCCGTGCTTGAGCCAACGGCCGACGGTTTCCGAAATTATCTCAAAGCGAAACATACGGTAACGGCAGAACAACTGTTGATTGACCAGGCACAACTGCTGACACTTACTGCACCCGAGCTGGCAGTTCTCGTGGGAGGCATGCGTGTCCTGGATACCAACTTTGGACAGACTCAGCACGGGGTCTTTACAAGTAGTCCTCAGACACTGAGTAATGACTTCTTTGTGAATCTTCTTGATATGAGTACTGCCTGGTCACCCACCACGGATGAATGTGATTTGTTCGAAGGACGTGACCGCACAACGGGTGAGTTCAGATGGACCGGCACACGTGTCGATCTTATCTTCGGTTCGGACTCACAGCTTCGTGCAATCGCCGAATTCTACGGATGCGGTGATTGCACGAAGCAGTTTGTGCAAGACTTTGTGAAAGCATGGGTCAAGGTGATGAATCTTGACCGTTTCGACCTGGCCTAGCCCCCGGGAACAAGAGAGGCGTTTCGGACAAACGGGACGCCTCCCTCTTACCTCCTCGAACACGACATTCCCTGTCATCCAGCACAGGCCTCGAGGCTTGCTCGACTAACCATCACCCGTCTCACCAAGACCGATATTCGCCGCAGGTTTCTGCAGGGGTTGTTTGTGCATGCTCGTGATGCCTCGGCGCCATCAAAGGCTGCTGCCAACCGCTACCCGACAAGGCGAAGGCCCGACGCCATCCGGTTTCTATTTCGTCTTCAGGAAGTATAATGGCCCATTTTCTGAACTTCATGCCGGGGCATTATGGATCTGGAACTTGTCAGCTTTAACGTGTGTCCATTCGTACAGCGCAGTGTGATTACCCTGAATCATAAAAATTGCGAGTACAGAATCACCTTCATCGATTTGAGCAATCCGCCGGACTGGTTCTTGCAGATTTCACCGCTTGGCAAAGTGCCGGTACTTAAAGTCGACAGCCATGAGGTGCTGTTCGAGTCTGCCGTAATCAACGAATTTGTTGACGATGTAACCCCGGGTACACTCAAGCCTTCGGACGCACTGGTGCTGGCCAAAAATCGGGCATGGATCGAATATGGCAGCACGTGCTTGTCCGACCTGTACATGATGGCGGATGTCGAAACCGAAGAGGAGATGCAGCAACAGATTACAGTATGTGTGGAACGGCTGCAGTATGTGGAAAATATCCTGACTGACTCGACATTTTTCAATGGCGACAGCTTCGCCCTGGTCGATGCAGCCTATGCACCCCTGTTGTTCCGCCTGGACTTCATACACGAAAAGATCGGCTTCCTGGACTGGGGCCGATTACCAAAACTGAACCAATGGAAAGAGAATCTGCTGGCTTTGGAATCCGTACAACAGTCGATAATCGAAGATTTTGAAGGGCACTATACGAACAAAATCAGGGCACAAAACGGATACCTGGGAAGCCTCCTGTAACACCACCTTTTGTTCGCTATCCTCCCGATGCCGTCCCCGCCTGGCAACCAACACCCGGGGAATTGACCGCTACCGCTAGGCTTCGGAGTTGTTCGTGATCTCGATGATCATCCGGTTCAGTCGATGAACGAAAGCCGCCGGGTCTTCGAGTTGGCCGCCCTCGGCAAGAATTGCCTGATCAAGCAGGATCATTGCCCAGTCTTCAAACCGGTCTTCAGCTTGTTCATCCTCCATTCTCCTGACCAGGGTATGAGCAGGGTTGATTTCCAACACAGGCTTGGTCGTCGGTAATTCATGCCCGGCCTGCCTCATCAGGTGCTGCATGTAGAGCGCCATGTCGTGCTCGTTCAGCACGATGCATGCAGGTGAAGTGGTCAAGCGCAGAGAAACCCGCACTGCCTCCACCTTGTCCTGCAATACCTTGCCGATGCGCTCGACCAGCTTTTCTGCTTCTTTTTCCTTTTTCTTTTGTGCTTCCTTGTCTTCTTCTCCACTGATCTCGCCCAGATCGAGTTCACCTTTGGCGATGGAAGCGAAGGATTTTTCCTGGTACTCATTCAGATGGCTCATCAGCCATTCGTCGACCCGGTCTGAAAGCAATAACACTTCAATGCCCTTGTCACGAAAAATCTCCAGGTGCGGACTGCTCTTGGCCGCTGCATGGCTGTCCGCGGTGATGTAGTAGATTTTGTCCTGCTCCGGTTTCATACGGGCAATGTATTCGTCCAGTGAGACGTGCTGAACCTCGCTGTCATTATTCGTGGTAGCAAATCTCAACAGCCCGGCAATTTTTTCCCGGTTGGCAAAATCTTCACCCGGACCCTCTTTCAGAACCTTGCCAAACACCGACCAGAACTCCTGGTATTTGTCTGTCTCGTTGGCAGCCATGTTCTCAAGCAAGCCCAGGATCTTCTTGACCGAGCCCGAGCGGATGTTGTCGATGATCTTGTTGCTTTGCAGGATTTCACGCGAAATATTCAGTGGCAAATCATTTGAATCGATAATGCCCCGGATGAAACGTAAATACCGTGGCAACAGTTTTTCGGCATCATCCATGATGAATACCCTTTGCACATAGAGTTTTACGCCGTGTGCGGGGTTGGGTTCAAACAGGTCGAAAGGTGCCTGCTTCGGGATATATAAAAGTGAAATATATTCTGTTTTGCCCTCAACGCGATTGTGGGACCACACCAGGGGCTCTGCAAAATCATGGCTGACGTGTTTGTAGAATTCCGTGTATTCCTCGTCACTGATTTCGCTTTTTGGCCGCGCCCATAGTGCAGATGCCTTGTTCACCGTTTCCCACTTTGCCGTAACCTCGCCCTTATCGTTCAGTTCTCTCATTTCAATGGGCAGGGGAACGTGATCCGAGTACTTTGTAATGATGGAGCGAAGGCCCCAGCTGTTGAGCAACTCCTCCTCATCCTTTTTCAGATGCAGGACAACTTCAGTTCCGCGCTTGGCCTTTTTTGCCTGCTCCAGGGTGTATGAGCCGGCACCCTCGGACTCCCAGCAAACCGCCTGATCGTCCGGCAGACCGGCCTTGAGGGTCGTCAGGGTGACTTTATCTGCAACAATGAAGGCAGAATAAAAGCCGACTCCAAACTGGCCGATCAGGTGTGAATCCTTGCTTTGATCCCCGGTGAGCTGGTCAAGAAACTCGCGGGTCCCTGATCGGGCAATGGTGCCGATATTGCCAACCACTTCATCACGGCTCATGCCGATGCCGTTGTCACGTACCGTGACCGTGTGCGCATCCGTGTCAAACTCGATCTGGATCTTGAGATCCGGATCCTTGCTCAGCAAGGTATCGTCAGACACGCCCTCAAAGCGCAGCCTGTCGCATGCATCGGAAGCATTGGAAACCAGCTCTCGCAAAAATATCTCCTTGTTTGAATAAAGAGAATGAATCATTAAATGCAAAAGTTGCGTGACTTCGGTTTCGAACTGCAGGGTCTCTTTTTTGGTTTTTGTGCTCATCTTGTCTCTTGGGTTTTCAGAATCAAAGGGTTACCGGTTGATATCGCCATCCACTTCCAGGGACAACGTTGTATCCGGAGCGTGATCGCCATAGTCGGTCAGGTCATGCAGGCACACTTTCAGGCGCAGCTTGCTGACGTCAGGGTTTCTTGCCAGATGTCCGACAATCGCCTCATCAGCGCGGACTCCAAATGTCTTGAGCAGTGCACGAATGTCTTTTCTGCTGTTGTCTTCCATTGCTTCCCTCCGTTAACGGTGCATAAAGTAGTTTATAGGGTCATTTTCCGAGAAATAAAGGCCATCAGAAAATCTTTCAGTATCTTTTGAGCCTGACGGAATCTTTCACAATCCGCCAGCATATCCTCCAGCCCCTGAATATACGGACCCGATTTGCCGGGATCGCCACATGCCTGGTAGATGGCCTGCACGTGGCTGGGCAGCATCTCAAGATGGAACTGCAGGGCGATTGCATGGTTTTCATAGACAAAAGCCTGGTTTTCACAGCCCTCGCTGGAGATAAAATGACTGGCACCTGCGGGAATCGAGAAGGTATCTCCATGCCAGTGCAGGGCCTCGAAGCTTTCTGGGAAACCCTGTGCACAGCTACCGGGTTCCCGCGTGCACTGTACCGGATACCAGCCAATTTCCTCGTGTGCGTTTTTACTGACGCTGGCCCCCAGGACCTCGGCAAGCAGTTGCGCCCCGAGACATACACCCAGCACAGGGATCTGTCGGCGCAGGGCGGCTTCAATGAATTCCTTCTCCTGCGCCAACCATGGGTAACGGTCGACGTCATGCACGCCCATCGGTCCGCCCATGATGACCAATGCATCGATGTCGTGCACCAGGGGCATTGGCTGGTCGTGATACAGGCACGTGTTTGAAAGACGATGCCCCTCGGCGACAAAAACATGCTCCATGCTTCCCAGGCCCTCGAAAGGCACGTGTTTCAGGTAATGGATGTGCATGGCCTGAGTGCTGCTGTAGGCAGTGGTCCCTTTCAGTGTCCGTGCAGGATCTTTTGTTCGTGATCAAGCAGCCATTGTTTGCGGCGCACCAGGCTGCCGTCCTCGTCGCCCATGAACCCGCCCAGACCGTTTGCAGCCACCACACGATGACAGGGAACAATCAGCAGCAGGTTGTTGCGCCGGCAGGCATTTCCTACTGCGCGGGGGCCGGATTTTATCTTTCGGGCAATCTCTCCATAGGTCTGCGTTGCACCAAACGGTATTTTTGTGATCTGGTCCCAGACACGCACCTGATAGTCCGTCGCACCCGGAAACAAAAACGGGAGATCAAACTGCTGCAGACGGCCGCCAAACCAGGCCTTGAGCTGTTTTTGCACGTCCCGGGCAAAGGGTTCTTTTCCTGCTGAAGCCCGTGCTTTGGTAGCCCGCACGGCCACCACGTAACCGCCTTCATATTCAACAGCGAGGTTCCCGATCGGCGAACTTGTGACGAATTTGTTCATTGGCATGACTGATTTTACCCGTGTCTTGGACAGGCAGCGTCATTATTTCAGGAATACGAAAGCGAGAAGCCGCAAACCTCGATGGCGTGGATGCAGGAATCGGTCAGGTGAATTCGCGTGATGGCACACCTGTGCATTGTTCCGGCAGGGGGGCAAGACGGAGGTCCTTCCCGGAGCAATGTTATGAGTGCTAGTAAGATTGGTAACTCTTTGATTATCTTTAAATAGGTAATGCTCGGCACACTCAGTGTAAATCTTTTTAGTTCAATGAGTTAAGCCAGTATAGTGCAAGTAGTGAAAGCTAAGCGGTGTACCTAGTGTGCACCTAAAACATAGGTTTTCCCAGATCGATTATCGTCATTTTGTCGCAAGGAGGGTATATGAAAATACCCTAAAATTGTTGGACGTTATTATGGCCTAAAGAAAATAATCGGCACGGTCAAAACTGGAATCAAGCCGATCCAGTTTTTCCGGATGGTTGATCAAATCCTCGATAAACCAGTTGGCATGGTTGTACAGACAGGTGACGTCCTTGCACTCCTCGGTGGCATCGAACGTTTCAATCAGCCGCAAGGTATTTTTCTGTGCGGCAAGTAGGCTGTCCTGCGTTGCATAGGCATGTTTGCCTCCTATCAGCGCCTGGGGAACATGGCGGTATACCGGGCAGTTGAAGATGCCGAGTGGGCTGACTACCTGCCTGAAATACTGCATGTGACAATTGTGCGGCTGTCGGCTGTAGTTCATGTACGTGCCATTTTCCAGCACTCTCAGGTTGGTGCTTTCCACGACTGTAAAGTTTTCATCTTCCAGTTTTTGAGCCTCGTGGATGGCATTGCGAATTTTGGTCATCGTCAAGTCTACGTGCTCTCGCCCCTTTTCTATGCCGACAACTTCGGCATTGTTCAGTTCGGAACGGGTAAGGAACGGCTTGTAGGAGATGTAGTCGAACTGGTGCTGCCTGGCCAGTTGTGCCGCAATCACCATTTCATCGATATTTTCAATGATCCCTGTGTCGTTGGTTTCACAGTCTTTCCACACGATGATGTAGCTGAACCCGATCATGAGTTCAGGGTTTAGTTGCTTGATGGGTGGAATTTGTTCGCAAATCCAATCCAGTGTGCATTTCTTGCTGCCGGGCTTGTGCATGGCACGGAAGGTTTCATTGGTGCCGGAATCCAGAGAAAGCCGAACCCAGTCACGCTTTCCCAGCACGTCGGCCACCGCATGAATCTTTCTCATCATGCTGCCATTGGTGACCACACCTATCTGCACGTCCATTGCCTTCAAGTGGCGCACAACATCCTCAAAACCCTTGTAGGCCGTGGGTTCACCGCCGCCAATGATGATCACGGATCGCAATCCATGTTTCACCAGTTGTGTCAAAGAATTCTTGAGCAACTCATGTTCGTAGTTGATGTTCTTGTTCAGAATATCCATGTCCACACAATGATCGCAGCGGTAGTTGCAGGCAGTGGTCACGTCCAGATTGATGGAAACCGGTGCATGCCGAGGTGCGTTTTCCAATGCCTGCTCAAAGGTTATGGCATCGGCCGCATAGCCCTCCCGCCACTCTACCTGCCAGCGCACATATTCTTTCAGGTTTTTCAGTACCCCAGGTTGGCGGAGCTTGCCCATAAAGTCATGCAGGGGGGATAGCTCTGTCTGCTTCTCAACCCGGTTTTCCGTGGCTTTTACGTGCAGGGGAAGATGGTTGGTTTGCAGGTTCGATCTTAAGTCGAACTTGCTAAAGTTGATCAGCGGTGAAACCTCGATCAGCACCTCACCGCTTTCAGAGTGAATTTTTTGCATGGAATTAATTTGTGTCTATCGCTTGGTAGATTTGCAATAAATGCGCCATCCCGTCAATCAGTGCAGTTTCGCCTAAGCTAGGGTTGAATGAAAATAAACCACAAGATACCTGATCAAGCTGGGCCTTATTAGCTAATTGTCAAACTCTGTATACTGCCTGATTTTGAAGTAATACAAATTGCTCTTGTTTCTCTTGTTCGCAAGTTGTACGAGTCAATGCATCAAAGTTTGTAACAATAGCTTCAATCATTGGGTTACGGTTTTTTTCACTTCCTCCAACATGGTAGAAGTGTTCCCGCGTATAAATATTAAATTTACTCCACATTGATTCAATGTATTCATTTTTCCGAAAATCATTGTGATGCCAGGTGGATAGGATGAATCTACACTTTTTCTTATTTAATACATGAAATAATGCCTGTTCATGTTCGCTATCCCAACCACTGTAGTAGTCAACATGTCGGTCAATGTAAGGTGGGTCACAATAGACAATATCGTCTTCCTCTGCCAATTTAACAGTTTTCTCAAATTGTTGACATTTGAAAGTGAAATCTTTGAGTTTCAGAAGCTGCCTTACATAATGAACTTGGTTAACAATTTTCGTTACGTAAGCTTGAGAAAATCTTTTAGATTTTTTACAAAATGGTATGTTGAAGCTACCTTTCCGATTAAACCTAATCATCCCATTGAATCCGGCACGATTTATGAAAAGGAAGTCTAATGGCTCATGTTTTTCATTAAACCTTTCACGGATTTCATAGTAGTGAATATCCCCCTTTTCTTGCAGTAATGAGCCTTCTTCATTTAAATAATTTCTTACAATCTCAGGGGTGATCTTTCCGTCCTTTACCGCACTGTAGAAATTGATTATGTGTGGGTTCGTATCACACATCAACGCATGTTCCGGAGCAATATTGAACCCGACAACTCCCGTCCCTGAAAATGGCTCAATCCACTTACCATTAAATTCGTCTGGAACAATGCTTTTGATCCAAGGCACGAGTTTAGTTTTAATGCCTTGAGATTTAATTGGAGGTACACGTACTTTCAATATCTCACCTTGCTCGGATCACTATTGTTTTTAGGAACTATTAGCGAACTGTCACCATTCCTATATGCAACAAACTCTTTTAAGTTGTTAATCTTTTTCGTTCCACCTTTATTGTCAGGAATCGTAATCTTGTTGAAGTTAATCCAGTATTCGTCAAACCAGTCCTCACCTAGCTGTGAAAACATGCCATCTCCGTTAATAATGTCCATAATACGGTTTATACTGCCAATGTTGGCAGTATTTCCGCTTCCTCTTTTATCACTCGCAATCTTCCATTTCTCAGCAACAAAGAATTGAAAGTTACCTACAACTGATTTAATAGCTTGCAATTCTTCAAGCTTGTGAGGTCTCGTTTCATCAATTGCAGTGTTTTCTATGCGGTCATAAATTATTCCTAAGCAGAAATGGCCAGCATATGACTTATACGGAAATCTAATATTTTTAGTGCTATCTCGGTTTTGAAAATACTCGCCATGTGAGCCGAGGGTGAATCCATTGCATAAGTATGCCTTATCAGGATTGCGGTAAGTTGTTTTAAAGTCCACCGCAAACTTCACAGATTCATCATCAGACTTAACAAACGAGATGTCGGGGTAGTGATTCTGGTGTTCAGGCAAAACGATTCTATAACCATGCCTTTGAGAGAATTCCAGAATTTTCGGAAACAAATGAATCTCAAGGATTTTCGACACGATCTTAGTGTCAGAAGAAATAGTGTATACATTACGGAAAACATCGATAAATCCTTTGACAGCCCATTGCCCATCTTCTGAACTGATATGCTGCTGCAAGACCTCCACATGGTCTTTTAATTGTATTTCAAATTCTTCTTTTGCTGTCATTTAATTCCTGTGCCTTCTGTACGCATAATGCACACAACTCACAACATGGGCAAATTTAGTATTTTTGCGAGGAATCGTCCATAGTGAATACGGACCTCAGGCAGTATGGAGAGCGCATTCAGATAGATTCTCTGACGAGCAGGTGCTGTCGGGTCAGATTTGCCTGACACCAATGCCGTGAAGTACCTCAGTCGATCAACGACATGCTCTTGAGGAAGAAGAGTTTTCGCCAGACGAACAGGGTCCAGCCATTTATACGGAGTACCTTTTAGAGCTCCATAGTACAAATTGAAACCATCAACATAGATCCAGGTTTTCATCGGCTCCAAAACGAAGCAAGGGCAACCCCTAGGGGGCTGCCCTTGAGCTGACAGCATGCTGCCAGCGGGTAATTAGTTGCATTCTAGGACAGACGAATGGTACGCGCTGCCAAGCGTAAAGGTGGTTGTGTGTCCGTTTGAAATTTGAGGCCGGTATCAAGCAGCTGTGTGCTTGATAGCCTTTACAATGAGGTCATTGAGTATTCTTACGCTGACATCAGCCATTCTGCAGTCATGCTAGTCTACTATAGACAGGTATTCTAAATCTTTTCCTTTATTCGTGCAGCCTTACCGGTTCTTCCACGCAGGTAGTACAGCTTGGCACGCCTCACCTTGCCCTTGCGTTTCACCTTGATGCTGGCAATCAGGGGGCTGTGTGTCTGAAAGGTACGCTCAACGCCTTCACCGTGAGAGAGTTTCCTGACCGTGAAAGCCGAGTTGATTCCACGGTTGCGTTTGGCAATCACGACCCCTTCAAAGGCCTGCAAACGCTCCCGGTTACCTTCCCTTACCTTGACCTGTATCACGACGGTATCTCCGGGATTGAATTCCGGAATGTCTGTTTTAAGCTGTTGCTGGTCCAGCTCTTCGATGATGTTGGTCATGGCTATCTCTCACCTTGAATTCACTAATTCTTCTGCTCTTGCAGGTACTCCTCAAGCAGGTCATCTTGCTCCTCGCTGAGTTCCAGCTTGGCAAACAAGTCGGGTCTGCGCAGGTAGGTCCGTCCCAGCGCCTGCTTTTTCCGCCAGCGCTCTATGGCCTGATGATCCCCTTGAAGCAGCACTTCCGGGACTTCACGGCTATCAACGATCCCCGGGCGCGTATAATGCGGGCAATCGAGCATCCCGTCAACAAAGGAATCCTGTCGGGCCGATTCCTCGTGTCCGAGTGCCCCGGGAACATGCCGGATCAGGGCATCGATTAGCAGCATGGCAGGCAGCTCCCCTCCACTGACAACAAAATTGCCAACGGCAAGCTCTTCATCGGTCTCCGCCTCAATGAGCCTTTCATCAATGCCCTCATAGCGGCCTGCCACCAGCACAAGATTATTATAGTCACGCAAGCGGGAGACATCTTCGTGCCCGAATAGCTTGCCTTGTGCGGACAAGCACACCACGCGGCTGTTCGGCTCGTGACCACGCGCCTTGCGGATCGCTTTCTGCAGCGGCTCATAGCACATCACCATGCCAGGACCGCCTCCGTAAGGCCGGTCATCGACATGGCCGTGGAGGTCCGTTGAGAATTCTCTCGGGTTCAAGGTATGCAGTTCGACCAGGCCGCTCTCGAGCGCTCGGCCGATGACACCATAACGAGCCAGGTTCAGCACCATTTCCGGAAACAGCGTGATAATCTGAATACGCATGATCACTGCGATCAGCTGAAGTCGAGTTGCCAGTCTACCGTCATCAGCTTGCTCTCAAGGTCTACTTCTCTCACAACCTCTCCAGGAAGGTAAGGGATCAGAACCTCGGCCTCGTCTGCACTGCCCTTGACGACAAGCACGTCGTTCGCACCGGTTTCCACGAGGCGTTCGATTTTTCCCAGCGCTTGTCCCGTCACGGTCTTCACATCCAGCCCGACAAGCTGGTACCAGTAATATTCACCTGCAGGCAATTCCGGTAGTTGCGTACTCGATACCCAGATCTCGGCGTGCTTGAGGGCTTCTGCATCCGTGCGCGTGTCAATCCCTGCCAGATGCACAACCACTCCTCGACCGTGCACTTTGCCCTGGTCCACCTGATGTGAGCTTTCGCTATGGCCCTGGCGCAGATCCCACGCGGCATATTCCAGAATTTGCTCTTTGGGGCGACAGAAAGAATGGATCTTGAGCCAGCCTTTTATCCCGAAGGCTTCCTGCACATAGCCGACATGGATGCCTGGATGCTGACCCAAATTCCCGAAGGGATGCGATTTTTGCTACGCCGCCTGTTTGCGGTGTTGCTTGACCAGACTGGCAACGCGTTCCGACGGCTGTGCTCCATGCCCCAGCCAGTGTTCATAGCGTTCGTCCTCAATGTGAAAATTGACCTCCTGGCCTTTGGCAACCGGATTGAAATAGCCGATACGTTCGATATACCCGCTGTCCCTGCGCTTGCGGGAATCCGTTACCACAATGTTGTAAAAAGGGCGTTTTTTAGCTCCGCCCCGGGACAGTCGAATCGTTACCATAAAATTTTCCAGCCAGTGTCTGAATCACGCATAATCATGTCGGACCGTGCATTGTACGCAATTTAGCCTGAAATAAAAGCCAAAAAGGGCGCAGCACAACAGAATTTGCAGCAGAAATGAAACGCTCCGGGCCGGGTTGGCATACCCGACTCGACGGATTTGCAGGTAACCGATACCCATCCACGGTGCGTGACAGCCAATGCAGGCAGATAAAACGGCTCGACACACCTCAACATGAATGCGCGAACGGCCTAATGAGGAGGGGGCATCTTGCCCTGCATGGACTGCATCATCCTTTGCATCCCTCCCTTCCTGGACGCTTTTTTCATCATTTTCTTCATCTGCAAATGCTGTTTCAGCAAGCGGTTCACATCCTGTACCTGCGTGCCTGAACCTGCTGCTATCCTTCGCTTTCGAGCATTCTTGATCACATCGGGAAAGCGCCGCTCATGCGGAGTCATCGAAGAAATGATTGCAATCATTCGCGGCAACATGCGCTCATCCCCCAGTGCGTTGGCATTCTTGGGCAAGCCTGCAGTGCCGGGAATCTTGTCCACCAGGCCCGCCAGGCCCCCCATGTTCATCATTTGCTCAAGCTGATTTTTCAAGTCGACCAGATCAAAGCCCCTGCCCTTTTTGATTTTCCGGGCCAGTTTTTGTGCCTGTGCCTTGTCGACTTCCTGCTCAACCTTTTCCACCAGGCTGACAACATCACCCATGCCGAGGATACGCGAGGCGATGCGCTCCGGGTGAAACGGCTCCAGTGCCGTCACTTTCTCCCCGGTACCGATGAACTTGATCGGCTTGCCCGTGATTTCACGAACGGACAAGGCGGCACCTCCGCGTGCATCACCATCGGCCTTTGTGAGAACAACGCCGGTGAGGGGCAGGGTGTCATTGAAGGCCTGGGCCGAGACCGCGGCATCCTGACCACTCATGCTGTCGACCACGAACAGGGTTTCCGCGGGTTGTGCAGCCGCATGCAGGGCACTGATTTCCTGCATCATGTCCTCGTCGACATGCAAGCGGCCCGCCGTATCGATCAGCAAGACATCCTTGAATTGCTTGCGGGCGTGGTCCACGGCCCGCTTTGCGATGTCGACCGGGTTTTCCGAGGACTCGCTCTGGATGAACTCGGCACCGACCTGCTGGGCCAGTGTCCTTAGCTGATCAATTGCTGCCGGGCGGTATACGTCACAACTGGTGACCGCCACACTCTTTTTCTGCTGTTCACTCAGCCAGCGTGAAAGTTTTGCCACGCTGGTGGTCTTGCCAGAACCCTGCAGGCCGGCCACCAGGATCACTACTGGAGGCTGTGCCGCAAGCGTCAGTCCCTCGTTGGCATCACCCATGAGATGCACCAGTTCATCATGGACGATCTTGATAAAAGACTGGCCCGGTGAAAGACTTTGCAAAACCTCTTCTCCAAGCGCCTTTTGCTTGACCCGGTCTACAAATTCCCGTACCACGGGCAAGGCTACATCTGCTTCGAGCAGGGCCATACGCACTTCGCGCAAGGTGCTCTCGATATTCTCCTCGGTAAGGCGCGCCTGTCCGCGCAGTTTTTTTACCGTCCCGGAAAGTCTGCCGGTTAAATTCTCAAACATGAGCGTCTATGTACACTGGGTTATGTGGGAAATCTGCCGTATCCGTGGGCCTGCACACAGTATAGTGGAAACCGGTGCACGGACATGCCCCGGAAGGGCCCGCACGCAAAGGCATTGGTGGATTGGTGCTATCATGCCTGTAAATCTTATTAAAATCTGGCCTGACCTGCTGCACTTTGTATACTTGTCCATGGAATGATCATCAAGACTTTTATTCTGGAAGGTATATGAAAAGAATATCCCAGACCCGCCCGTACCTTTCACGGCCATGCCAGGCGTACTGAAATTCGCGGCCATTGCACTCTACGCCCTGGCTTTCGTGGTGATCCTGTGGCGTACGCACAACCTGGATGAAAACAGGCGAGACAGCAACCGCAGCCTGATGCTGGCGGCCTGGGGGGCAGCATGCCTTGCACATGCCACGTACCTCTATCCGCACACCTTTACAGCCCAGGGTCTCAACCTCACGTTCTATAATGTCGTATCCATTTTGTTTTTTATTGTGGCCGCCCTGATTCTGGTACTGGCCACGGCCCGCAAGGGAGAGCTCCTCGGTCTGCTCGTATTGCCCCTTGTGATGGTCAGCATTGCATTGACGATCTACAAGCCGGAAGTTGCCGCCTCTACTGTCAATCTGCACGGTCTGCAGCTGCACATTGTCACCTCGCTTTTCGCCTTCAGCGTTTTGGTCATTTCCGCATTGCAGTCCATACTTTTGTTCTCTCAGGATCGTCACCTGCGCCGACATCAGCTGAGTGGAATGACGCGTGCCCTGCCGCCCCTGCACGATACAGAGAAGTTCCTGTTCCAGACCATCGCTGTCGGATTCATCCTGTTGAGCGCAGCGCTGATCACCGGATTTCTTTTCCTCGAAGACATGTTTGAGCAACATGTCGCACACAAGACCATATTATCGGTTCTGGCATGGCTGATCTTCGCCATGCTGCTTTTGGGCCGCTGGCAGTTTGGATGGCGCGGGTCCATTGCCATGCGCTGGACCTTGGGTGGCTTCGGGTTCTTGCTCCTCGCCTACCTGGGCAGCAAGTTTGTGCAGGAATTGATCCTGCACCGGGGGATTTTTGTCCCGGTTACTTGACAATACCAGCAGTACAGCCGTTAATGTAAGCATCAGTATCAGTGGAGGGTCGCGTAGACCTTGGACGACTATTCGATAGGCACACTGTCTTTAGTGTTGTTTATTTTATTTATCCTCTCGGCATTTTTCTCAGGCTCGGAAACCGCACTGATGGCGCTGGATCGCTATCGCCTGCGTCACATGGCCCGCACTGGAAAGCGGGGTGCAAAACAGGCGCAAAAACTGCTTGAAAACCCGGATCGCCTCATTGGCCTGATCCTGCTAGGTAACAATGTGGTCAACATCCTGATCGCACAGCTGTCTGCCTACATCGGCTACCGCCTGCATGGGGACATTGGAATTGCGGTAGCAACGTTTATCCTGATTTTCGTCATTCTGATATTTGCTGAACTCACTCCGAAAACCGTTGCAGCACTGCATGCGGAAAAAGTCGCACTGCCTGCTGCCATGGTGTACGTGCCATTGCTTGCCATGACCTACCCCTTTGTCTGGACAGTGAACCTGTTTGCCAATTCCTTGCTGCGACTGTTCGGGATAGATGTCAAAAACAGTCCCCTCAACTCACTGAGCCATGAAGAATTGCGCACCGTGGTGGATGATGAACACACCTCCCTGTCCAGCGAACACCAGCAGATGCTGTTAGGGGTTCTTGATCTTGAAAAGATCACGGTTGAGGACATCATGATCCCCAAAAACGAGATTGTCGCACTCGATCTGGAAGATGACTGGGAAGATGTCGTCTCGCAGCTGAAAAATATCTCCTACACACGAATCCCTGTTTGCCGCGGTAACATCGACAATGTCGTCGGCTTTTTGCATGTGCGCAAATTGCTGATCAAAATCATCCACAAGGAGATCGAACTCGAAGATCTGAGCCAGGCACTGCGCGAGCCCTACTTCATCCCGGAAGGGACCAACCTGAAAAAACTCCTGTTCGAATTGCAGGACAAGAAAAGGCGCTTCAGCCTCGTCGTGGATGAATTCGGCGACATCCAGGGGCTGGTCACCCTGGAAGACCTGCTTGAGGAAATTGTCGGAGAGTTCACCAATGACCCGGCTACCTATGACGTCGAGATTCACCCCCAGCAGGATGGCACCTTTTTCGTGGACGGCGGCACACACATACGCGATGTCAACAAGGCACTCAATGTAAAACTGCATGATCATGGCCCGAAAACCATCAATGGCCTGATTCTGGAGCAGATGGAATCCATACCGGAACCGGGTACCACAGTACTGATCGACGGCTATCCGATCGAAGTCGTGCGCATTCACAAGAACGCCGTTCGCACTGCCAGGATCAGTCCGCAACTGCGCAAGCATCAAGAGGCCGTCTAGCCCAGGATTCCTGTTGTACAGCCCAAAGATGCACCCGCCTCTCGGGTACAATACTCAAATGGCCAAAGAATTAAGCTTTGCATGTACTGAATGCTCGGGTCTTTTCACCAAGTGGACCGGCCAGTGTCCGAACTGCGGCGCCTGGAACACGATTGAGAAGCAGTCGGCTGTGCTGCGCCAAAACAAGGCGGTTTCGCTGCTGCATGCAGGGGACGTTTCCGAAATCCAGGCCGTCAGCGAAATTTCCTTCGAATCACAGGACCGCACGCACACCACCCTTGCAGAACTCGACCGGGTACTGGGTGGCGGGATCGTCACGGGTTCCGTGGTGCTGGTCGGAGGAAATCCGGGTATCGGTAAATCGACCCTGTTGCTGCAGGTCCTGTGCGCCCTCGAACACCAGCGGGCGCTGTACGTGACCGGTGAAGAGTCCCTGCAGCAAGTCGCGCTTCGGGCTGAACGGCTCGGCTTCAAGAATGCGCCATTGCGCGTATTGGCCTCGACCCGGCTCGAGGAAATCCTGGCCTGTGCCATGCGGGAGCGCCCGAGCATCATGGTGATCGACTCGATCCAGTCGCTGGCTTCCGAGAATTCACCTTCGGCCGCAGGCTCGATTTCCCAGGTGCGCGAATGCGCCAACAGGATTACCCAATTCGCCAAACAAACCGACACCACGGTCTTCGTGATTGGGCATGTCACTAAGGAAGGCTCGATTGCAGGCCCCCGAGTGCTGGAGCATGTAGTCGACACGGTGCTGTATTTCGAGGGAGACGAAGGCGGTCGTTACCGGGTGTTGCGGGCTGCCAAAAACCGCTTTGGGGCAGTGAACGAGTTGGGCGTCTTCGTCATGCAGGATACGGGCCTGAAAGGGGTCAAGAATCCGTCGGCCATATTTTTGTCGCGCCGCGCCAACATCGCACCGGGCAGCGTGATCACCGTGACCTGCGAGGCGACACGTCCCTTGCTGCTGGAAGTGCAGACCCTGGTGGAGGACACCCCGGCTTCGCATCCGAAGCGGGTTGCCCTCGGGATCGACCAGAACCGGTTGACCATGCTGCTGGCGATATTACACCGCCATGGCGGTGTGGATATCTATGACAAGGACGTATTTGTGAACATCGTCGGAGGCGTCCAGCTGAAGGAAACCGGAGCCGACCTGGCGGTATTGCTGGCCACCTACTCCAGCTTCAAAAATCTCACGCTGGACCGCGGGCTTGCCGCCTTCGGTGAAATCGGGCTTACCGGCGAGGTTCGCCCGGTCTATAACGGGCTGGCCCGGTTGAAGGAAGCGCGGGAACACGGGGTCACCAAAGTCATCATACCCGAGGCCAACCAGCCCAAGACCCGGCTTCCCGGACTGGAAATCATTGCCATCAACCAACTCGCCGAAGCGGTGGGGCACATTGCCTAGTACCATGGACCAGCCGTACCGACCCAAGATGTCTCAACAGGGGCTCGCGCCTACCCATGCCGTGACGGTCACCAACCAGTTCCACAAGCAGCAGGAAGTGCATGTGGCAGGTGAATCTCCCCTGACCCTGAAGGTCAACGGGCGCGAGCTTGTCACCCTGATGACGCTGGGCACCCATCCGGAAGAACTCGCTCTCGGCTATCTGCGCAACCAGCGCCTGCTGGAAAATATATCGGACATTGCCACCGTGGACGTGAACTGGGAGAAGGAAACCGTCGAGATCATGACCCATGAGGGCCGGGAAATCACTGACTGGGAAGAAAAGCTGAGCAACCGTACGGTGACTTCGGGTTGCGGACAGGGCACGGTCTTCAGTTGCACTCTGGACAAGCTGTACGATGCACGGCTGCCTCAGGTGTCCCTGAAGCAGTCGAAAATCTATGATCTGCTGACCGCCATCACACGATTCAATGACATTTACAAACGTGCAGGCGCTGTGCATGGTTGTGCACTTTGCCTCGGAACTGAAATCCTGAAATTTGTCGAGGACGTCGGCCGGCACAATGCCGCGGATGCCATCTCGGGATGGATGTGGCTGGAACGGGTTACCGGCGCCGACAAGATTTTCTATACCACTGGCCGCCTGACCTCGGAGATGGTCATGAAATCGGCACACATGGGCATCCCGGTATTGCTGTCACGATCGGGGGTCACCCACATGGGGCTGGAGCTTGCGCGTGATCTGGGCATCGTCATGATTGCACGCGCTAAGGGGCGCGCATTTCTCGTCTACCATGGTGCAGCGCAGATAGAATTCGATGCCCGTCCAAAGCCCCCTCCCCCTTCGCCCAAGGGCATGCCAAAACGCCAGTGACTCCAGCCAGGTGTGCGGGCTGTAAACCGGAAACTACTGGACGGATTCCAGTACTCTCGAGAGCGGTCGAATCACGAGGCTGACCAGAAAAAGGATCAGCGCCATGACGACAATCGTAGGACCGGAAGGCGTATCCAGCACCAAAGAGCCGTACATGCCCCCACTTGAGGCCAGCATGCCGATCACGGCTGCAAGTACCGCCATTTGCTCGGGTGTGCGGGACAGGGACTGTGCTGCCGCAGCCGGGATGATCAGCAAGGCCACAATCAAAAGTACACCCACCACTTTCATGCCGGCGGCCACGGCACCGGCGATGAGGATCATGTAGATGATCTGGCTACGTTCAACCGGGCTGTCTTCTGCACGCGCCAGGTCTTCATGCACGGTAAGTGCGACAAGCGGGCGCCATATATAGGCCAGTACCGCCAGGCAAACAAGACCGCCAGCCCAAACGACGATGAGATCACCTCGGGTCACGGCAAGCACATCGCCGAATAGATAGCTCAACAGCCCATGCCCGAGTGTTGAACCGGAAAGCGCCAGGATCACCACCCCCAGGGCCAGGGCACTGTGAGACAGCAACCCAAGCAGGGTATCACTCGCCAGATGAACGACTTTTTGCAGAAACAACAGCGACAGGGCAGCAATAAATACGATGGCAAAGACGCTCACAATCGGTGAGGTGCCAAGGATGATTCCAAGCGCGACACCAAGCAAGGCCGAGTGCGCCATGGTATCCCCAAAATACGCCATCCTGCGCCACAGCAGGAAACAGCCCAGCGGGCCGGCAACAGCGCCTATACCGACTGAAACCAGAAGTGCTCGAACAAAAAAATCATCCAGCATCCCGTTGCCCCCCTGGGTGGGGCATGCGGCGATACGTATTTTCGCCCGTAGCCGCAACGACTTCTCCGGATACAGGAACCACCGCCTCCGGAACCGGTACAACGTCGGCGGATTCGTGTACATGATCGTGGCTGTGCTGATAAAGTGCAGTCACGGCCCCTGCACGCGTACCGAACAGCCGCTGAAACTCGTCATGCCCGACAACCTCCTGTGGCACTCCGGTGCAGCAGATGTGATGGTTCAGACACACGACCCGATCCGTTGCAGCCATCACGATATGAAGGTCGTGGCTTACCATCAGCACACCGCAGCCATGGCGCCCGACGATTTCTGCAATTAGCGCATACAGGTCCGCTTCACCAATATAATCCACTCCCTGTACCGGCTCATCCAGAATCAGCAAGTCGGGATGGCGCAGCAGTGCACGTGACAATAAAACCCTTCGCAACTCACCGCCCGAAAGATCCGACATGCGGGCCTCGATCAGCTTCTCGGCTCCGGTTTCTTCCAGCGCGGCCTTGATGGCATTCAGTGAGGGTCGACCCGTCAACCCCATCATGCGCTTTACCGAGATTGGCATGGTCGAGTTCAGATGCAAATGCTGGGGCACATACCCCACCCGGACAGAAGTGTCCCGCTGCACACGACCGGAATCCGGTTGCAGCAAGCCGAGCAACACCCGGACCAGTGTGGTTTTTCCAGCGCCATTCGGGCCGATCAGGGTCACGACCTCACCTCGGTCCACGCTGATATCGATAGCGTGAAGAAGCTGGCGCCCTTTCCTGCGAATGCTGACTCCGCGGGCCTCGATCAATCGGGTACTTTCAGTATTCAATGGCCTGCCTCATCGGGTGTTGGTGCATGGGTGCATTCCGGGCAAAGGCCACGGGCCTCAATCACCTGGGAGTGAAGTTCAAAACCGGAATGTTTGGCCAGATCGGTGATGACATCCTGCATCTGTCCAGCCTCGACTTCAGCGGCCTTTTTGCACAACTCACACACCAGGAATAGTGTGCAGCGGTGGCGTCCAGGCCGATTGCACGCGAGATAAGCATTGGAACTTTCAATACGGTGCACGAGGCCGATGGATTCCAGAAACTCAAGCGCACGGTATATCTGGGAGGGCGCGGGTCTTCTCCCTTTCCAGTCGAATTGCTCCATGATCTCGTAGACCCCCAACGGGCGATGATCGGCAAGCAACAGTTCCAGAACAGAACGGCGATTCTCTGTAAAGCGTACATTGCGACTTTCGCATTCCGCTTCCGCATGCTCCATGCCCGCAAGAATGCAGGCCTCATGGTCATGCTGGCGTTCCGGGAAATAGGTCTTCTTCATCGGCATGGCTTGTCCAAAAGAAAAATGGCTGGATGGAACGCGCGTGTTGTCTGCGCTACATCGTTGATAATACTATAGTATAACATATTGATTATCTTCGATCGGGCAGGTTGGGCCACGGGACCCCTTGGAGTGGCGCCGTAGGTCTGGGTCTGCTAAACCGGCGTGCTATTATATGCATGACAACAGGCTGGGTGATACGCTGTATTCAGGGTGTTGTGTGTCGATCTGCACGGATCGCCTATCCACATCCCTTGAATGCTCTGCAAGTGGCCCGGCTGTTCTTCCTGCCATAATCACTACAAAAAGCTACAACACGAATCATGGATTTTGAAAAATCATTGAAACAGCTTGAAGAACTGGTCGACAAGCTGGAAAAAGGGGGCTTGTCCCTGGAAGAGTCGCTCAAATGCTTCGAGCAGGGCGTCAAGCTCACGCGCCAGTGCCGGGAGGCATTGCAGAAAGCAGAGCAGAAGATTTCAGTTTTGAGCAAGGAAAACGGGGACTGGACGGAAAAGAATTTCGATGACGGAGAAGGGCTTGAAAAAGATTGATGAGATCCTCGATCTGTATGCTGGGCGTGTCAATCAACAACTGGAAAGCAGGCTTCCTTTAGCATCGGAGCCCCCTTCGGTACTGCATGATGCCATGCGGTATGCTGTACTGGGACACGGCAAGCGCATCCGCCCGGTGTTGTTGTATGCGACAGGCGAAGCGCTGAATGTCCCCCTGGATAAGCTGGACTGCGCGGCTTGCGCTGTCGAGTTGATCCATGGCTACTCCCTGATTCATGACGACCTGCCGGCCATGGACGACGATGATCTGCGGCGCGGCCAACCCACGTGCCACAAAGCCTTCGGAGAAGCAAATGCAATCCTGGCAGGTGATGCCCTCCAGGGCCTTGCCTTTTCCGTGCTGGCCAACGATCCGGCAAATCCCCCGGACAGGCGCATGAAGATGGTCAGCCTTCTAAGCCATCATGCAGGTTCACGGGGCATGGTAGGAGGCCAGGCCATCGATCTTGCTGCCGTCAACAAAACCCTCGATGAAGCCGAACTGGATAACATGCACCGCCTCAAAACCGGTGCCATGATCAAAACCAGTGTGTTGATGGCAGTAATTGCAAGCGAGTTGAACACCCCCGACGTATACGAGCGGTTTTCACGCTTCGCCGATTGCATAGGCCTGCTGTTCCAGATTCGTGATGACATCCTGGACATTCAGAGTGACACAGAGATTCTGGGCAAACCCCAGGGATCCGATGCGGCCCAGAACAAACCGACCTACCCGAGCACCGTGGGGATGGAGCATGCCGAACACAAGGTCGAGCAGCTGTTCAGGCAGGCTTGCGATGAAATCGACCATCTGGATTTCCAATGGAATTCTCTGTACGCTGTAATCGAATACATAATAAAACGTATCTCGTAGTGCCATGCATATGGCCTGCTGACTGCCATTGACCTGATTGTATCGATTATTATGGACGAGACTCGCTACCCCCTGTTGGCCAAGATTGACTGCCCTGCCGATCTACGGTCCCTGAGGCCAGACCAGCTTAGGTCAGTCGCGGACGAGCTGCGGGGTTTCCTGCTGGACTCTATTGCAAGTTGTGGAGGGCATTTCGGTGGCGGCCTCGGCGCTGTTGAAATTACCACTGCGTTGCATTACGTCTTCAACACCCCGCATGACCGAATCGTGTGGGACGTAGGCCACCAGTGCTACCCCCATAAAATCCTCACCGGCCGGAAAGACCGCATCACAACGATCCGGACACAGGGCGGACTAGCTCCGTTTCCAAAACGATGCGAAAGCGAGCACGACCATTTCGGCACAGGCCATTCGAGCACATCCATCGGCGCTGCCCTCGGGATGGCAATTGCCAGTGCCAAGCAAAACACGGGGCGTCATGTCATTGCCGTGATTGGAGATGGAGGGATTACCGGAGGAATGGCCTACGAAGCCCTGAACCATTTGGGCGCCAGCGATGCCAACCTTCTGGTGATACTCAATGACAACGAGATGTCAATTTCGCCCAATATCGGTGCCATGACAAATTACCTGACCCGGATACTTTCAGGACAAATGTCGGCGACGATCAGCAAGAGCAGTGAAAAGCTGCTGCAGCCCATTCCCTTTGCCAATGAGTTTGTCGAGCGCATTACGGAACATGTAAAGGGCGTTGTGACACCTCCCGGCACACTGTTTGAGGAGCTCGGTGTGAGTTATTACGGGCCTGCAAACGGTCACGACATCAACAGTCTGACAAAAATTCTGCAGAATCTGAAACGCCTGAAGGGTCCTCGCCTGCTCCATATCTGCACCGTCAAGGGGAAAGGCTACGCAAAAGCCGAATCCGATCCTGTCGGCTACCATGCCGTGCCCACATTCGAGCCGGAAGTCGGGGTGGTCAAGTCAGGTGCACAGCCCAAGGTGACCTACACGAAGGTCTTCAGTGACTGGCTGTGCGACATTGCCAAGCAGGATGACCGGGTGATGGCAATCACGCCTGCCATGCGAGAAGGATCGGGCCTCGTCCAGTTCTCCAAGGAGTTCCCTGACCGCTACTTCGATGTCGCAATTGCAGAACAGCATTCCGTCACACTGGCCGCAGGCATGGCCTGTGAGAATGCCAAACCGGTTGTCGCCATCTATTCGACCTTTTTACAGCGTGCTTATGATCAGCTGATCCATGATGTGGCGGTACAGAACCTCCCTGTCATGTTTGCAATTGACCGGGCCGGGGTGGTTGGCGGGGATGGCCAGACCCATGCCGGCAGCTTTGACCTCACCTATCTGCGCTGCGTGCCCAACATGGTGGTCATGACACCCGGCGATGAGAACGAAACACGGCGTATGCTATACACGGCCTATTTGCAGGAGTGTCCCGCTGCCGTGCGTTACCCGAGAGGCAGTGGTCCTGGCATTCCAGTGGAACCTGAAATGAAAGCCGTTGAAGTCGGCAAGGCAAAAGTCATACGCCAGGGCAAGCGCATTGCGATCCTGGCCTTCGGCAGCCCTGTGTACGATGCCCTCGAGGTCGGAGAACAGCTGGATGCCACCGTGGTCAATATGAGGTTCGTCAAGCCGATCGATCAGGCACTGATCATTGATATAGCCAAGGCACACGACTGTATCGTCACGGTTGAAGACAATGCCGTGATGGGAGGTGCAGGCTCTGCGGTCAATGAAGTTCTCGCAGTCAGTAGGATTCCTGTCTGCATCAAGAATCTGGGCTTACCGGATCATTACCTGGATCATGCTACACGCGAAGAACAGTTATCTGATGCGGGACTGGATACAGTCTGCATACTGAAGTCCATCCAGCAGTTTGTAGAAGAGATTCAGGAGAAAAAGGAGAAAAAGCCGGCTGCCAAGCAAGTCAGGAAACGAAAACCCAAAACCGCTTCATAAGAGTCCTATATATTCAAGGCCCTCAGCCAAGAATAAGAAAGCCCCAACCTATTACAGTCTAGGCTTCTCTTTTGTTTTCATTGCCAAGCTTTTCATTTATCAGTACAGCGATTTCAATCAGTTCATCTACTAGCTGGTTGCCTACATCAAAATAGCCTTCATATTCCATGCCGTTGCATTTGGTATGCGCGTAATTGACTACCCGGCATTTAGAACGACCCAATTGAATCGTATGCTCCAACGTTGAAATAACAGTGCTGCGATGCCCTTGTGCATTTTTGTTCGCACGAAATCCGCTTCTTCGCAAAGCTGCGTAGGCAAGTGAAAAACAAGCATCATACGCAAGAACAAATCGGCTGTTTATGGAGAGTCCCGTATTTTGCGCGTCTGCTAACCGTTGTGAGCCAATAGTAATGAAGCTTTGCACTTCATCCTGCGTGCTTTCCTCGTTAATCAAGCGTGGGGGTTGTGTGCGCGTAAGATTCTCTAGGTTGTTTACCACTAGACCAGCTCAATTCGTGGTCTATCCATTACTTTTCTAATGAAGTAATGATCACTACTCAATCTTTCACTGAATTCAGTCGTAGTGTAAAGGGTGGGATTAATCGATCTCATTAATTCCCCACTTAAGTGATCAACATGATCAATTATTTCTTCCCATTTAAGCTCGTCGGTCACAACCATTAAATCAACATCGCTTTCAGCGTTTTCAGTACCGCTTGCAAATGAACCGTATATGAATGCACGTTCAATTTTGTCTTTTATCGGCAGCAAAGCTTCTTTAAACGGTTCAGAGATACCGAATGTTTTGCGAATCAGGCTATATAATTCTTTGTAGATTGGGCTATTTTGATTCGCCTGATAATGAACCTGGTTGCCTCTTTTTTCGGCAGTGAGAATCCCAGATTGTTTGAATCGCTTAAGCTCTTTGCTGACGGCATTCGAGCCTGTATCAACCATTCGGATCAATTCATTTGTGTAAAATGATTCACCGGGATTGTTGAATATCAGAGTCAGAATACGCCTTTGCGTCTTATTGAATACGTGATCCAGCGTGGCCATACCCTCACCTATCATTCATCTAATATGGAACGATCATGCCCTATTTAATGAATGATTACAAATGATATAGCTTACGTGATGATTGGAAAAGCTGACTCCTTGCTTATTACAATCAATACGTTATGAAGGATTCAGGCTCTCCTAATTGGAGTCTTGCCTGAAAATGCGGTTCTACTGCTACGCGCGCGGGTAGTTCCCTGGGTAAGCCGCCAGGATCCTGCGCAGCAGCGTCCTGGCCTTGTCTGCGGATATGACGGTCTGCTGCCCAGCCCCATGAGCTGTAATCAGCGTCTGCTTGCCCTGACTTAGCAGATGCACCTGATAGTGCTTTGCAACAGCTTCTGTCTCTTGCAAACCCGCCTCTGCGGAAACCGGGTCAGGCAATATGGAAACAAAGTAGATTCCCTGGTCGCGATTGTGATCTTCAACCACCAGACCCGAGCGATCCAGGGCTATACCGGTTCTGCGCCAGACCCTCGAGAACACATCACCCACCAGTAATACCGGGATCCCTTCTACCTCCCTGACATCCAGATAAAGGGCACGGGAGTCCGGACTTGCAAACTTCAATTCAGCATCATCCTTTGATGCACCCAGGAATCCCATGAGGCGAATGGTCATCTCCGCCTCGCGGTCAACATTGGGAGACTGTGGTTTCCACAGGATCTGGTCGTTCGCGTTCACTGCCGCGACTTCAAGACCACGCTGTGTCAGATAGATATTGGTCACTGCATTGGGCTGGCGCTCCAGGCGCGTTCGAAACTTCTCCGTCACCACGTCAACTCCCTCTTGGTCGGATGAAGTACCTTGAAGGCGGCTCATATCCTGTGTCCAGTGTGTTTCCATGTACCCAAGTGCAGGTTCATCCTCGGCAATGGTGAAACCTTCCTCCTGCCAGAACTTGCGCAGAATCGGCCACAGCGTTACCGGATCAGTATCGACTTCCAGCCAGCGGGTCGGGCCTTCCTGGCGCACACGCATTTCAAGATATTCGGGTAGTACCCCTGCCCCCAGTGCAGGCGCCTGCGTCTCCAGCGCGCTGACCCGGTCGCCTGCGATCTTCGGAATCTTCAAGCTGTTATCCCAGTCCGGTGTCACCATGTCGGGCGGGGCTTCAAGTGGCTTCGTGGAGACACTGTCCGAGTAGTCCTTGTCTCCTATTTTCAGAAAACTGCAGCTGCCCAATGCCAGAGACAACAAGGCCAGGAGGGCCGCAGACTGCATCAATAAATTTCGATTACGCATAGGAGTCACTCAGTTGTATTTATATACTGCCCGCCGCCTGCAAGGCTTCACGCATTGTTTCATGGTAAGCGCTAGACAGGGGGGTCATGGGCAGACGTATGCCAGATGGAAACAAACCCATTTCGGTCAGGCACCACTTTACCGGAATCGGGTTGGACTCTACAAACAGGTCCCTGTTCAGGCTTTCAAGGCGCATGTTGGCTTGCTGTGCCTTGTACCGGTCTCCCTCCAGGCAGGCCATGCACATGGCATGAAACAGCTTGGGGGCAACGTTTCCTGTCACGGTAATTACACCTTTTCCACCGGCAAGCATGAATTCCATGGCGGTGGCATCATCGCCGCTGATCAACAAAAATCCTTCCCTGCAATCCGCCAGGATCTCCTGGCAGCGACGGATATCGCCAGTCGCTTCCTTGATCCCTATGATGTGGTCTACCTTGGAAAGCCGGATTGCCGTGGATGCCAACATGTCACAGGCGGTACGCCCGGGGACATTATACAAAATCTGCGGGATCGAAACGGCTTTGGCGACTGCTTCATAATGCTGTACCAGCCCTTCCTGGGTGGGCTTGTTGTAATACGGGGTGACCAGCAGGCAGGCATCGGCACCCGCATCCTTGGCACACTGGGTCAGCTCGATCGTCTCATGTGTTGCGTTGGACCCGGTACCGGCGATGACCGGAACCCGCCCCTTTACCTGATCGACGACAAATCGAATGACCTCGCAATGCTCCGCGTGATTAAGGGTTGCCGACTCCCCCGTGGTACCCGCTGGCACCAGCGCATCCGTGTCATTCTCGATATGGAATTCGACATAGTCTGCCAATACACCATAGTCGACTGAGCCGTCTTCTCG
Source organism: Gammaproteobacteria bacterium (assembly GCA_026710875.1). Taxonomy (GTDB): domain Bacteria; phylum Pseudomonadota; class Gammaproteobacteria; order UBA4575; family UBA4575; genus WTFY01. The sequence goes on from JAPOQE010000113.1 coordinate 49,051, forward strand.
CATCGGCGTAGCCATTGCGACCATGCTGCCTTTAAACACCGGAATCCCCAACGAATTTCAATTCAGAAAGGTCTCGGATAGTACTCACCGAACCCTGCCATTACAAGAAAATAACGGGCCGTACGTGGCCTCGACCGACTGGACCTGCGGTCCTGTGATCCCTATGCATCGGGAAGGGCTTGCTGTTTCTGCCAGGAACCCTTGTTGATCGAGGTCCAGGCCCGGATCACCGCATGAAACAGCGTTGCCAGGGGAATAGCGAAAAACACGCCCCACACACCCCAGATTCCACCAAAGATCAGTACCGCAGCGATGATTGCAACGGGGTGAAGATTCACGATCTCGGAAAATAGCACAGGCACCAGGACGTTGCCGTCGAGTATCTGGATCGCGGCATAGGCCAACAGCACATACACAAACTGCGTGCTTGGCCCCCACTGAAAATAGGCTACAAACATCACCGGTATGGTCACAACGGCCGCACCGACGTAAGGAATGATGACGGAGATGCCGACCAGGAACGAAAGCAGCATTGCGTACTTGAGGCCGAAGAACATAAACGTGACGTAGGTGGCAATCCAAACCACCAGGATTTCAATCACCTTGCCACGGATATAGCTGGCAATTTTCTTGTTGACCTCGATCCAGACTTCATTGGTCAGCTCCCGGTTGGAAGGCAGAAAGCCTTCCGCCCATACCAGGATCTTGCGCTTGTCCTTGAGAAAAAAGAACACAAGCAACGGGACGATGATGAGGTAGACCGTGATTGTGAGCAGGCCAACCACGGATTCCAGCGGCTGGCTGAGAAAATTTTGACCTACCGCGATCAATTGGGCACGCAAGGAGTCGATCAACTCCATGACCTGTTCTTCGGTAATGATCTGGGCAAGGGTCGGGTATTTATCCGGCAATTGCATCAACAGGTTTTGGCCCTGCGTGATCATGCCGGGGAGTTCACGGAAAAACTGCGTGAGCTGCTGTGACAGTTTCGGGATCAGGCCAAACAGGATCAGGATCAGCAAAGCGATAAAGCCAAGAAATACCAGCAGCAATGCCAGCAACCTGGGGATCCTGCCATGCTGCAGCAGCCCGACAACTCCATCCAGCACGTAGGCGATCACGATGCTGGCAATCAGAGGGGCCAGAAGATCGCCAAACAACAATACACTTGTAAATCCGACAATCAGGCAGAGTGCAAGGATGACAATCTGCGGATTCGAGAAGTTCTGCTGGTACCAGTTTTTGATGTATTCGATCATCTATCGATGGGATACCTTGAATGGAGAAACTGAATCAGGCGTATACCGGGGCTTGGGCTGGGTTCCTCAGGCAGTCCGACTGAGAAGCGGCCAGACTGCTCATTGTCATCTCAGGCAGACAGAACACTGTACGGAGGTTCATACAGCCTGTTTTTTCGGACCACAGTAACCGCGCGCATAGTCCAGCAATTCATCCATGGCACGCAGGCGAAACTTCTGTCGCTGGCGGACAAAGGAAAAATTCCGCTCAAGCTGAGGCTCGAGGTTCAGCTTGTTCAACACATTGAGCTTCAGTTCTTTTTCTATCGTTGCAGTGGAGACAATGGATACCCCCATGCCGGCCTCGACCGCCCCCTTGATGGATTCCGGGCTACCCAGTTCCAGGCAAATATTCAGACTGTTCCGGTCCAGTCCCATCTTGGTCATGTAGCCGATGATGACATCCCGCGTACCCGAACCTTCCTCGCGGCTGATGAACGGGAAGTGCATGAGTTCATCCATGGTGATGGAAGACCGCTTTGCGATTTCATGTCCGGGGGGCACGATCACTACCAGGTGATCGATACGGCAGACTTCTACCAGCAGGTTCTTGTTGGTGACCGGCCCCTCCACGATCCCCAGATCGATCATGCTGTTTTCAATCATGGACACGATGCCTTCTGTATTGGAAACCTTCAGGCGCAACTGGATTTCGGGGAATTTCTTTGTAAAGCCGCTCAGCAGGCTCGGCAGCATGTATTCGGCAATGGTGGTACTGGCCCCCAGGGTCAGGGTGCCGCTCAGATCACTGGTCAGCTCCTTGACGAAATTTTCCATCTCCGCATACAGCTCGAAGATCTGTTCAGCATACTCGTAGGACCTGCGCCCGGCTTCTGTCAGCGTAACGCGATTGTGGGTGCGATCGAACAGCCGGGTATTGAAGTGCTCCTCGAGCTGGCGTACCTGAAACGTCACCGCCGGTTGCGTCATGTGCAGCGTCTCCGCTGCCTTGGTGAAGCTCAGCAATTTCGCAACGGTATAGAAAACTTGCAGCCGACGATCTGCCATCTAGACTCCCCTGGAGCTTGTTTTGGTGCCAGATTAACGTAGTATACACGCATGCAATGAACCCAGTCGTATGAATTTTATAGCCTATAAAATAAAATATATGACACATTCTGACAGGCCTCATTGCTCCAAGCTGACACGCCTCCCCCGCCAACGCCACCGCAGGTACATCGCCAGCATTCTACAGGCTGCAATCGTCCCAGCCATCTGTGATTCAACCCTCCGATCCTTCATGATCACGGGCCGTAGTCTGCAATTTTTCCGCAACGAGTACACAGGAATTCAGTCACTATGCGCGTAAGCCGGTTTCCATTATTTACGCTCAAGGAATCTCCGGCGGATGCTGAGCTGGTCAGTCACCAGCTGATGCTGCGTGCCGGCATGATTCGCCGCCTGGCCTCGGGACTGTATACGTGGTTGCCTTTGGGCGTGCGCATCTTGCGCAAAGTGGAGAACGTGATACGCGAGGAGATGGACAAGTCGGGGGCCGTTGAAGTGCTCATGCCGTCCATACAGCCGGCTGAACTCTGGCAGGAATCAGGGCGCTGGGTTCAGTACGGACCTGAATTGCTGCGCCTGCAGGACCGCCATTCCAGGGACTTCTGTTACGGGCCGACGCATGAAGAAGTGATCACCGACCTGGTCCGTCGTGAAATACGCAGCTATCGGCAATTGCCGGTAAATTATTACCAGATCCAGACCAAGTTCCGGGACGAGATTCGACCACGCTTCGGAGTCATGCGTGCACGCGAGTTCATCATGAAGGATGCCTACTCCTTTCATCTCAGCAAGGAGTGCCTCGAATCCACATACAACACGATGTACGCCGCTTATGTCAGCATCTTTACGCGGCTCGGACTGGACTTTAAAACCGTGGAGGCGGACACCGGCAGTATTGGAGGGAGTGTGTCACACGAATTCCATGTGCTGGCAGATTCCGGAGAAGATGCGATCGCATTCTCAACAGAAAGTGACTATGCGGCCAATGTCGAACTTGCACCGGTGGCCCCAATACGAAATGCGGATACTGCACCTGCCCAGGCGCTCGAGAAAATTGGAACGCCTGACTGCGGCAGCATCGAGGAAGTGTGCAAGCTATTGGAGGTGACTCCCAATCAGGTGGCAAAAACCCTGATCGTGAAAGGCCCATCGGACTCACTGGTCGCGCTTGTGTTGCGCGGAGACCATGAGCTGAATGCCGTGAAAGCACAGAAACTTGAAGGCGTGGCAGAGCCGCTGGAATTTGCCAGCGAACAGGAAATAGAAACCAAGCTCGGTTGCAGGATCGGCTCACTCGGACCCCTGCAGTTGAATTGCCCGATCATCATGGACCATTCTGCTCACTTGCTGAGGAACTTCGTCTGCGGAGCCAACGAGGAAGGCTTCCACTACATGGGAGCCAACTGGGAGCGTGACTTGCAAGGTTTCGACCAGTACGAGAGCCAGGACCTGCGCAAGATTACAACCGGAGATGCCAGTCCGGATGGGAAGGGTTCAGTCACCGTCAAGCGAGGGATTGAAGTTGGCCACATCTTCCAATTGGGCAACAAGTACAGCACCGCACTCAAGGCCAGTGTATTGGATCAGAATGGGAGCGAGCAGGTCGTGACGATGGGTTGTTATGGTATCGGTGTCACGCGCGTGATAGCTGCCGCCATTGAACAGAACTTTGACGAGCAGGGCATATGCTGGCCCCAGTCACTTGCTCCCTTCAGTGTCTCCATCATCCCCATCAATGCAAAGAAATCCAGGCAGGTCCAGGAAGTCAGCGAGCAGCTGCACCACAAGCTTGAAGCTGCGGGGCTGGAGGTGTTGCTGGATGACCGTGACTTGCGTGCCGGCTTGTTATTCGCCGACCATGAACTGATCGGTATCCCTCACCGTATCGTGGTAAGTGAACGGGGCCTGCAACAAAACGAGGTCGAGTATAAAAATCGAAGCGGGCAAGAGACTCAACAAGTGCCTGTGGAAAATGCCCTTGAGTTTCTGAAGAATAGTATCTTGGCATCCCAGACCTGATGCGCTAAATGTGCGGGTGCATACACCCTGCCTCCTGACCCAGACGCCGATGCGTCCAGCTTGGATAGACCATTTAGAATCTTATTCTGCTGATCTCCTGCAACTCTTCAATTTGTCTCATCGGGCCATCTGCTTTGAGGACTAATGAAAACCGAACAGATTGCGTGTTCACTATAAATAGGAATTTAACCTTGTAAATATGAGGTTATACTTCTAGAATACAAGAATGTTAGCCCGCGAAGCATTTGAGTTAGTCAATACACGTTTGATGCACTTTGATAGCGTGGCGCTCATTGGCCCACGGCAAGTAGGGAAGACAACGCTCGCGCGGCAGATTGCTGGCGAGTGGAGCAGTGGTGCAAAATATCTGGATCTCGAGAATCCTGCAGACCGTCGTCTGCTGGACGACCCAGCAGCCTACCTCTCAACCTATGCCAGTCAGCTGATCGTTCTGGATGAGATCCACCGCGCGCCCGAGATATTTCAGGTTCTCAGGGGGCAAATCGACGAACGTCGCCGTATGCCAGGAGAGACCGGTAGGTTCCTGATTCTGGGATCAGCATCCATAGACCTGTTACGTCAGTCGTCAGAAAACCTGGCGGGTCGGATAAGCTATGTTGAATTGGCGCCGTTTACGACACGAGAGGTTTCGCGCCAAAGCTCACCCTCCGAGGACAGTTCGGCAAATGGACTTGACCGCCTCTGGGTGCAGGGCGGCTTTCCTCCAAGTTATCTCCGCGACGATGAAAGTGTGAGTTTGCGCTGGCGCACTGATTTCATTCAGACGTATTTAGAGCGGGATCTTCCGCAATTCGGTTTGCAAGTTTCCACTGATCGCATGGATCTGTTCTGGCGCATGATTTCCAACGATCAAGGCGAATTATTCAATGCACAGCGTTATGCACGATCCTTGGGAGTGAGCGGACATACCGTTAGCCATTATCTTGATGTTCTCCACAAATTGCTCATGCTTCGTGTGTTGCGACCTTGGTATGCCAACACAGGCAAGCGTCTCGTCAAGTCACCGCGGCCATATGTACGTGATAGCGGTATCCTGCACGCACTTCTGGGTCTGCGCACCATGGACGATCTCCTGTCTCACCCGGTAGCCGGAAAGAGTTGGGAGGGCTTTGTCATCGAAAATCTCATTAGTTCCACCACAGGGCGAGCAAACCCTTACTTTTATCGCACAGGTGCAGGTGCCGAGATTGATCTAGTTCTCGAGTTTGCGCCAGGCAAATGCTGGGCAATCGAAATCAAGCTGTCAAGCGCACCCACTGTCGACCGAGGTTTTTACAACGCAACAGATGATATCGGTGCAGAACGGCGGATTTTGGTTCACAAGGGAAAGGACTTGTTCCCCATGCGTCATGGCGTTGAGGCAATGCCGTTGCATGAAGCCATGAATGAAGTCAGTGCAGCGTTAAACGAATGAGTCCTGAAACCCGTTACATCCTACGAAAGCTGTCCTGGATTGATAAGGAACCAAAGGCCCTCTACATCGATGAAGATGTCCTATAGGTAAATTGAAAAACAGCAAGCGATTATTCTGGGACACGCAATTTTGCGTTCGTGATGAGGAGCCGCTACTCGGCAGTTATGTATTTTTGTTACGTATTCCTGTACCATTTGCTACGTAAATTAGTACAGATCTTCGATACATCCAACCTCACTCAAACTAATTTGGCATGAAATCCAAACTGCGTATTACAGCCCTGATCGTAGCAAGCCTTCTTGCCCTGTCCTCCTGTGAAACCATCGAGTTGACGCATGAGGGGGAAAAGGCACGTGTCCTTAGCCCTGATGACGTGAAAAACTGCCAGAAGAACGGTGCAGCGACAGTCAGTATCAGCGAGGAATACCTGGGTCTTGTACCGAAACGGGCATCAACGATTGCCAACCAGCTGCAACGCCTGGCGCGCAACAGCGCGATTCACATGGGTGGTGACACAGTCGTGCCCATGTCAAAAATGGACCGCGGGCAACAGACGTTTGCCGTCTTTCGCTGTATCCCCTGATACGGCAGAACTTTATCAGCCCTGATTCTCTCGGGCGTTACCTTATCAGTCCGGTGTAGTCCGGCGAAGCAAAGCTGCCGCGGCTAAATGCCGAAAGGCTCGACCAAACAAGTCGTCAGGATCCGGTCTTGAGACCGCAGAAGAATTCTTGGGCAGTCCATTGCTGAAACCATTCGCCCAGATTCGTCGTAATCTTGTCCATATCGACACCCTCTTGCAGGGCACAGTTCTCCAAGGCTTCCCCTAGGCTCTTGCCTTCCTTGAGCTGCGCCAGCAGGAGATAGCTTTCATATTCCAGGTCATCGCGCCATACCCGGTAATTGCAGCGATACACCACTACAAAGGACTTCTGGGCTTTTGGGGCGTCCATATGCCTGTCTTCATTCACCGCAGTCATGTAGGCATTGACCGGGTAATCCAGCTCCAGCAGATACAGGGCCGGATTAAACTCAAGACAAATTTCGGGCCATTGCTCACCCGGGACATTTTGTATCGCCTCCGTAGAAATCTTTTCCTTGTGCGGTGCATCGAAGACATCCTCCATCAGACGTTCGACGGTAGCCACCGCAACTACAAAAGGCTGGTGCGGAATCTCGTCGGCCTCGTTGCGCAGGTACTGCGGGAATTTGACACTCAGGCGGTTCAGGTTGTAGTACGTGGAGGGATGGCGTGTGATGTAGTCACGGACCACCTGTGCGAAACGCTCGACTCCCAACAGGTGCTCCACTGTCGGATACTCCTCTGACATGATGTCTATAAATCGCCAGAAATACATGTCGGCGTACACCGAGATGCGCTCCAACGGTGTCAGTTTTTCAGAAGGAAGTACGGTTTGTTCAAGATCGTATGCGGCTTCGCTTCCAGGCTTGGAATTCGCCTCGACTCCAGCCTCGGCACCCTGCGGGTGACTGATAACCGAATACATCCACTGTTCGAGGCTTTCCAGCCCCGAATCATCACGAGGCATGACGTAACTCGGTCATGTCGCGGAATTTTGCCGCCTTCATGACCTCGGCATGGACCTCATCGAACGACGGAATATTAGCATCCCACTCAAGCAGCGTTGCACGGTTTCCTGCACGGCGGTGTACCTCGGCATAGAGGTCCCATACAGGGTCAATAACCCGACCGTCATGCGTATCAATGCAATGTGTACCCCTGTCTGTATGTCCGGCCAAATGAATCTGCACCACCCGGTCGTAAGGCATCGCCTCCAGATAGGCCTGGGCATCCAGCCCGTGATTGCGACACGTGACGTAGACGTTGTTGACATCCAGCAGCAAGCCGCAGTCGGATTCCTCGGCCATGCGGGCCAGGAATTCCTCCTCGGCCATGGTGGAGTTTGCAAAGGTCAGGTAAGTCGATGGGTTTTCCAGTATCAGCGGACGCTCCATGAAATCCTGAACGGTACGGATCCGATCTACCAGGAACTTCAGGCTCTCTTCATTATATGGCAAGGGGTAGAGGTCGTGACCGTTTCGTCCATGTACCCCGGTCCAGCAGACATGGTCTCCCAGCCAGTGAGCATTCACCCGTTTGGCCAGGGTTTTCAGTTTTGACAGGTAGTCAAAGTCAATGGGGTCCGTACTGCCAATCGACATGGACACCCCATGCATGACAATCGGATAGCGCTCGGCAATCTGGTCCAGCACACGTACGGGATTCCCATCAGTCTCCATGAAGTTCTCGGACATGATCTCGAACCAGTCGATTTGCGGCCACTGTTCAAGAATGTGGTTGAAATGGACTGTACGCAGCCCGATTCCGAGTCCAAGGTCAGGAAAGCCCCAGCGGTTTTCTACAGACATAGAAACTACCTAGTGAATGAGAGTTGTCTGGTAAACATGGTACCAGTATAGAAAGTATTCAAGCAATCGACGAGGGCATGCTGAATCCAGCAGCCCTGTCGATGCTCAAATCGTTTTAGGTTAAGTCAGAACTTTACAACGAACGTGTATTAAGTACTGCTTATCCTTCCATGTGGCTGGGGTCTACCGGTAGTTGGCAACCGCCCTTGCCTTTACATGAGTTCTTGCCGGCACAGCCGTGATCACCTGACTTGCAGCCACCCTGGCATTTACAGGCATTCTGGCCCTTACAGGCATGCTTTTCATACGTGTGGGCTGGGTCACAACCACCTTTACCCTTGCATGAGTTCTTGCCGGCGCAACCGTGGTCACTCGATTTACAACCACCTTTGCCTTTACATTCATTCTGACCTTTGCAGCTATGCTTAGGGCAACCTGCATCTGGGTCACCAGCCAAGGCAACCGTCTGGCTTCCTGCCACCATTCCAGCTGCTGCAGCTACCATCAGTTTATTAAAATCACGACGCTTCATGTCCATCGTTTATAACCTCCAACAATTATTATGTGTGTCTTGCGGTGCAAGGTGCAATTTCTGTCTACAGAAACGATTTATTGAACCTAGGGATTATACAGAATTGAAACAAGAGGTGGCGAAAAATACCTGATATGAGCTATCTATAGTTGGATTTGAAATACCAATCTCTTGAATCTAACTAAACCTCAGTTTGGTCCTATATCGTCATTCAGGCTGAGTAACCCCAGGTTGTAATCAGAGTTCCTTGCTAGATAATGAAGTTCACATTCAGTAAAGGATATGAAATTTCCCAGTTCATAGTCTTTCTCAGTAGCAGAGATCAATTACAATCTCTGTAGGGTATTCACGATGCTTGTCTGTGATTGAATCTACAATTCCAAGATCAAGAATTAGCGCGCCTGCATAGAATTTTCCTTGTAGCCTGCTTGCAACAGCCTCCTGATACTCATTCCCATCTTGGTCCTCACATTCAATATTGAGCACATCATCCGAGCGTCTGATCATTGCTGTTCCAGGCACATCAACATGCCAAAGCCCTCGTTTATTCGAGACAGTGCAAACTGCCCCTTTCCCTTTACATCCTGGCGCCTTGAATTTGATTTGCTGGTGGGCATCGTTCATGACTGTAGCGCAGCCAGTTATTACCACCATGCAAAAGGCAGCAGTGGTTGTTGATGTACCATGAAGTGGATCTAAATTAGCATCCCCTCGAGTTTGTATAGGACCACCACTGTAATGATTACGCTCCTTGAACTGCACACCCACGTGACCATCGATGTTTAGGAATGGGGCCAGAAAGCCCATATACCCTACACCCAGTGTGGCACGATGACGGTAGATCACCTCAGTTTGTGAGGCCTGCAGATACTCAAGTACAGACTGTCCAAGATTAACAATACCAGGCTCATCACCATTCGCACCACCTATTGGAATGGCATTACAGGTTGTAGCCGATGAACAGACATAGGGGAGACCCTTAATTTGATCAGCATCGCGGTCTGTAGGATCATCCGCATAACCATATCCACCACGGAAGCGCCAGTTGCCCATCTTCATCTCGGCACCGATGCTGTAGACCATCTGGTCTTCATACACATCGCCCCAGAAGTCGGCCTCTTCCCAGTTCTTCCACATGATGTCTGCGGCTATCAGCAAGTTCCCATCCATAAATGTTTCATTGGATATACCAATTCCAATAGTACGTGGCTCCTCAATAGGGATAGATGCATAGCGTACCTTTCCGGTGTCCCCATATCCGTCAAATACAACATCGTTATCCACCTCAAATGCAGGCACCGCAACAATGTCGTCAAACACATGCTGCAGTTCCGTCATATAGAACAAGCCCAACCGAGTACCCGGCACAATATCCTCATAGGTCAAGCCAATCGTGCCACGCATCCCCGTGTCATGGGTTACGCCAGAAGTGGCTGCAAGTCCCAAGTCCAGGTAGGCGTACGTTACAGTAGCGGCACCACCTATGGATACCTGTTCATTCAGCTCCCAGCCAAGTGCGAAGTTCGCACCCAGTACAATGAATTCTGCACCGAGTCCCAGAGTCTCCTCTACATGGCGGAATTCCACGCCAATCCCTGACACAGCTGTCAGGCCAGCACCGAGTACAGCTGGCAAACCCAGTGGTCTCAGATCCTGAGTGACACCCACCTGGGGCACAATGTAGCCTTCGTTTCCATTGACTGCATCATCAAATGTGGCATTGCTGATACAGAAGCCAGCCCCACATCCTGCTAATGTACCTGGTCCTAAGGCTGTACCACCATGTCTAGGATTCGGCGCATTCGGAGCATATATATCAAGAACTTCTTGAGGGACAGCACCTGCATATGTGGGAAGCGCAAGAGCACCCGAGTGATCCAGGCGCACTTCAGGCTTGTAGTAGGTGGCACCAAACGTGAATTCAGTACCCGTCCAGTCCGTTAATGCTGCAGGGTTACCAAAGATCGCGGACACATTATCCAGAGGCTTGGCGATACTCGTACCCGCCATACCTGCTGAACGTGGCGCCAGCACGTTGTGCAGGTCGTAGCCATACGGACCCGCATAGGCAGTTCCCGATATCGCAAGCGAGGCCAACAGCCCCATTGCTAACCACCGATTAAAAACTTTCCTCATTGGTTACCCTCCCAGTTTTAGTAGTCTTGTTTGATTGGTGACTAATGAAAATTACCAACAAATTTTTACTTAATTACTCACGCAATTATGAAGCCCTTACCTATGAAGGTAAAAGCATCACGGTTGTTTTGTATTGACAGATGTGCCACAGAGATCGAATTGGAACTGGACTTTTGTAAGCAGTATCAATTCAAACTCTCCCTTAATCCTCTCTTGTTCAGCTTTTGCAGCCTGATTATTTTGTTCCAACAGCACCAAGTTCTTAGGCTTCTTCGTATCAGACCTGCCTGTGTGTAACACATTCTGAACTGATCCTACCAAGGCCTGTTCACTGCATTACCTATAGGCGCTGCATTTGATTAACATAAGTGTAATGAATATTACAGTGAAATCAAGGCAAATGGTAGCCCGCAGCCTGAATCAAATCCCAAGGAAACCTTCGTGCCTTCGTATCTCTTGAGCCCTGGAAATGTGAATTCCAGTTGTAATCCCCAAAACGTGATCAATTAATAATCAAATACGTGAACGAGAAGGGTCAGAATCCATGGTACGCAGTATCGGAATTTACCAGACAAGCCCTGTCTGATTATTAAAGCGAGGACTCCGAGACGGGCGGCACACGCCCTGAAAGTCAAATCAGCAAGGCTGCCGATTTGACTTTCCAAGGACTACATTTCAAGCCTGTACACACCCAGGTGTGCAGCCAAGGGGCCATACGGCCCCAATCGATCACTAGAAGCTTATTAAACCTGCAAGATATAGCGTAAGCACGATCACTCCGATTCCGAAGACCATCGCAGTTACGAAAACCATTACGTCATTTCCTCCATCTCCGGCCATTATGTGCCTCCTTTGTAATTGTTGTTACCCAGTGTCATTTATAGTTATGTCCAGGCATTATTGATGATAACGCCTGCAACTGCAAAATTCTCAATTCTTTTCACCCTCCGGTTCACTGTCCACAGCACAGACATCCGGATTGTCCAGCAACTCCTTCAGGTAAGCCGCAGTGCTTACCCTCTCCCCGGTGGTGATCCACAACCGCAATGCGCTGGCTCCCTCAATCATGAACGCGGTTTCCTTCGCACCATCCGCATGGTCTTTGGTCACCGGCAGCTTTTCAATTTCAGGTGAACCGACATCCATGTGTTCGCCCAGAATATCTTCAACCAGTGTCTGCTTGGTGTCCTTGGGCAGACCATCATACTCTGCCAAGTATAAAACGGCACCGTACAGATAGTAAATCGCATACCGGCGCTTGCGCGTGGCCTCCTGAAGGTCTCCGTCCTCCAGCTTGGCCAGGGTATCCGTCACAAAAGGGGTCAGCGCTGCCGTTATCCCCTTGATTTCACTACCCTCTTTTTTCGATGTCCACCACATGGCCAGTCATTTATTCCCGTATATACGTGATCTATCTAGTAGTCTGACACTTCTACCGAACTAAGTCGCTTGTTTTTTATGTCCTCCCGCGTAGGAAGCAGGTCATAGGCGATAATATTCTGCCCGGAATAGCTCTTGTGTGCACGAATACGGTCCAGCCAGGCCTTGATATTGGGGCGCTGGTCAACGACTGCGCCTTCCCCAGCCTCGCATAGAAGATGAATATAGGCCGTCCAGTGGATATCTGCGAATGAGTAACTGCCGATGATAAATTCGTTGTTCGCGAGCTGCTCATCGAGGGCATCCAGGGCCGCTTCCAGCCCTTCACGGGCACGATCCACTGCCGTATGGTCCGGATCCTTGCCCAGAATCGGTGCGTAGACCCGCTGCTTCACGATTTCCTCAACATGGAGGCCAACCTCACTGCAGGCCACATCGGACCAGTAGTTTTGAGCTGCCAGCAGTGCCGCATTTTGCGGCGGCAGGCGCCGGCCAAGGCCCCGCGCCTCGATATAGCTCATGATGCCCTGCTCTCCAGCCACGATGTAATCGGCTTCCTTCAAGGCGGGTATAGTGCCATAGGGCGAGACCTCAAGATAAGCACTCGAGTGCTGTTCGTTCACCGAGATATCCAGAATCCCGCAATCGGTTTCCATGCCCATTTCCACTGCAGTGATCAGGCACTTCAGGGTGCCGGCATCTCCAGGTGAGCCCAGCAACTGCAACACGTACTGGGTTTTCTTCATGTCACCAGTGGCCCCGTACCCGCTACTCGCGTCAGGGTCTGCAGCTCGGCCAAATTCAAACAGATCACTCATTGCACGAATTGCTCCAGGTGCTTTACTTCAAAATCAGCCACTCGCATTGCGGCCCATCGCGCAGGGTGGTCAGGCCACATTCCTGAATTCCCTGCCCTGGATCTCAGATGCTGACGACAAGGCCTCATAGGGAGATCCGTGCCCACCTTTGCGGGATTTCATACGCTCGAACCAGGATTTCAGATTTGCTCGGGAATCAATCAGGCTGTCCCGGCCACAGACATGACAAAGATGCAGGTAGGCAATCCAGTGAATGTCTGCATAGGAAAATGCCCCGACGATATACTCCTTGTCGGACAAGGTAGCATTCATACCATCGAAGATCTTCTGCAGGTCCTCTTCGGCCGCAGCCGTTCCCTGCCCGCCGGTGTCGGCGCCCGGATTGAACACGGCATCCTGCAACAAGACATTGATCTGCGGCATGACCCGGAACTGTCCAATCTCGATCCAGTAGTTCTGTTGCCCCAGGTGTGCAGCCTTGCGAGGTGTAAGGGGCTGTCCGCCACCGCGAACGCCCAGATAGGGTAGAACCGCTGCAATTCCGGAGGTTACAAAATCGCCATTGATCAGGCACGGGAGCTTGCCGAAGGGAGACAGGGACTTGAGGGTTGCATCAGGATACTGATCATCCAGGATATCAACCAGCTCGACTTTCAGTTTGACGCCTTTTTCAGCAGCAAGGTACAGGCATTTACAGGTATCGGCATGCCCGGGGTGGCCGAGCAGTCGAAGTTCTTCGCCAGATTTCTTTTTTCGTCCGAACAGTCCCATTGTCAGTTGAACGCCAGCATTAAAGGTAGACGTGTGCCGAGGGTACTTTGATTGATGGAAGGTACAGCTTTTATGTGCAGTCCAACCGGGGCTGGAAGCAAACTCCTGTTTGCTTCACGCCCAGTTGATCGCGTCTCGTTTAGGAATAGCGCCCGGCGCTATCGAACGATCGCTTCTGTTAAGGGGTTGCTACTCCTTAAACCATTTGAACGGATGTTCACCTGCGAGCTTGAGATAGATCCATACGTTAATGACCAGGGCCACCAGCAGTACCACTGCTCCGGCAAGGGCCATCAAGGGATCGGTATGGGCTGCTGAAAGGCCAAGCATGTTCATGCCGTAAAACACAGCCGCGGAAAAGATTAGCATCACAACGATAGCTCTGAATGAATACATTAGTCACACCTCCTGACTCAGATTCTATAAACGGGTATATGTTTATTCAGTACAGGGACACCAAGAGAACTGTAAACACCATGACTCTCGGCATCCTCGGCACACCTGCACCCCTGACCCTCTATGGAGTCGTTAAAGCACGTCTTGTACCGCACCCAACCCGAGTCCTGGGACCGAGTTCAATGCATACGACCTGCTTCAGTACTCCAGTGGACCAGGGCATTACTTTGCAGGCAAGCCCACTTCAAATATACAAATTAATGTGAAAAAAGAAATCCCGTTTTTCTTTTAGACATTGATCTGCACATCACGCAGGCTGTTGCCACTGATGTCTGTTTTAGTCGGAAGCACATCGTAGGCCCTGATGTTCTCTTTGCTGGTGCTAGGATGCGACTTGACCAGTCCCCACCATTTCGCAACGGCCGGACGTGATTCCACAATATCACTGCTGTCAGCCAGCATGCACCCTTGTGCCATGGCCGCCCAGTGGACATCAGCAAAGCTGAATCCTCCGCAGATGAAATCTCCACGCAACGCCGGATTGGACTTCGATGCCAAGTGCGAGTTCAGGAGATCAAAGCAAGCCGAAGCTGCTGCTGCATCGCCCCCGCCAGCCATGATTCCCGAGACCGCAGGCATCGCATTATTGGTTGCCAGTTGGTTCCACTGATACATGATGGCACGTACAACACCATTACGTGGACTCAAGGATGGGCCAAAGCCTTTGTCGTTCAGATAGGACATGATGCCCTCCTGGCCGCAGACCACAAAATCCACGTCTTTCAGTGCCGGCAGCAAGCCGTGCGGTGCAAGCGCCTGAACTTCAGCTGAGCCCGCTCCGCCGTTGGGATCAACATAATGTGAGTCGAGATCCACACCTTTTTCGGCAGCGGTGAACAGGCACATCGCACTGCGCAGGCAAGAGGGGTTCCCATAAAATTTCATTTTGTCCTGCAAATGATCACCTAACATTTTTTATACCTCTTTATGTTTGGAGTTATTGGTTTATGTCTGGGGTTACCACTACTGGCCCCTGGTATCAAAATAGTCAGGATAGGATACGCTGCCATTGCAGCGTCACGCATCATCACGTTCAGTATCCTCCTGATATCCGTAAATGCTAGGGCATTTGCCCTTAGCTCCTCTCTTTCAATAATGCTCATTTCGAGCAGTCATGAAATCTGTCGTCAGTATCCAAGCGTGTGCACAGATATGACACCAGCCTTAATTCTTATCCTTTATCCTGTCAGGTTCTATGGTGTTTGCCACAGACACCTGGCAAGAGTTCAATACAATTTCCTTATTCTTATTGTCTCCTGGGTTTTCGGTACATGCCCCGACTCCCCTTTCCGTCTTGTTCCCTTCTTTAGCGCACGTGCCCGGAAAACCCGGGCACGTGACAACTAAAAGTTACGTTTACTTAAGCGTAACCGATTTGACGGTTCAGACGATCCGCAATTGCGCGTTCGCCTTCCGAAGCACGCTCTCTGTCCCACTTTGCCAATTCCTTCTTAAAGTACATATGGTGAAGTGGTGGAATGAGTGCTATGGCAAACAAGGTGAAGTAACCCCATCCGGTGTTGGGCGCACCTACGTCGTCCAGCTCCCAGAAGTGTGTTTCACCACGGTCATGGTGATCAGCCTGACGGCCAATCTCAATGAAGAACCAACTGGTGAACGCGGTTGAGTTATCCCACGAATGTCTGTAGTCGATCGGCTGGCCTTTCTCCCGAATCAAGCCATAGTGCTCCATATAGTTGAGCGCTTCCAACTCGAAGTTCGAGATCAGCCAAATCGTTGCCAAGCTGGCAAGACCGATCCAGCCCCCTGCAAACCAGAACAGGAACAGGGTTGGCAGGCTCATGGCATAGCCACGCAGCCAGCGGTTTTCCCAAGTGAACCAGGACTTGCCCAGTCGCTCGAGACGCTGCTTCTCCATTCTGTAGAGGAAGCGAGACTGTCCGATTCCAGCCAATGGGTAGTGTCGGTAAATGGTTCTTCCACGAGGAGACGTGGCAGGATCGTCTTCATGTGCCAGTTCCAGATGGTGGTTATAGACATGCGCATAGCTGAAGTGAGCCTTGCCACTCAACGCCATCATTGTGCGTGAAATGACGAAAGCAAATCCCTTCGTATGGCTTAACTCATGCCCATAAATGATACCAATGCCGGCAAAGATACCTGTTGAGAGCGTTGCACCAATCAGGTCAAGGCCGGTGATTCCATTCTGGAAGGGCAGGATTCCGAACATCATATGATCGAATCCGGCGCTTACTGGAACACCACTGACATATTGATAGACGCGCCAGGCCATGGCCAGCTGCAGGAGTACAAATATTCCCAGCATGCCATACATTATGCTGTTCTGTAGCCAGGGCACACCCATCGTTTCACCGTTGTTGTCGTATCCCGCACCTGCAGGACGAAACTTCAACAGTGTGTCAATCACGATACCTACGCCCAGCAGCAGTAATCCTATCCAGGAAAACATGCCGCCCATCAGCACACCGAACATCGTAACGATGATCAGGAACGGGGCGAACCAGTACCTTGCGTTAATCAAAATTTTCTTCATGTATATGCACCTCCAGCATTAACTCAGTTAACACAAATTTAATAATTTTTAGCATATCTTTGTCTTTTGCTCTCCCTTTTGGCCTATATACCGCATGTACATCTACCCTTCCAGGGAGCATTAGATACGCCCGATTATACAAGTATGAATCGGTAACTGCAAATACCCTGACGATCGCAAAACGGGTATCGGTATATTCGTCATAAACGTAATTAATTCAATCACTTATGCGGTTCATGAGGGTCCCTGACGTGGTGGGTCAGTGTATCGGAAGTTTCCGCATATATCCAGGCTGCACCATCACCACATTCATGGGATTTTCCAGCTCTTGAAGGCCTCGGGTTGGAGGAAGGATTTCCGGCACATACAGCACGCAAAATGACCCTGTGATCTTCCCTCGCCGACGGGATGCAGGAATACCGGACCCTCGGGTCGAATGGCAGCACTGCCTGCTGCTGTCATCCAACGCGTGTATGAAATCCTTCCTGCGGATCAGGCAGCAATGGGATTTTCACCGGTAAAACTCAGTCCGTCACCAAGCAAATCGACTCGCACCTTTTGTCCAGGCTCGATCTCACCAGCGAGTAGCGCCTGGGCCAGGGGGTTCCCCACCATTTCCTGTACGGCCCGCTTCAGGGGCCGCGCTCCGTACACGGGATCGAACCCGACCTCGGCAAGCCTGTGCAGGGCAGCCTCGGAATAATTCAGGGTGATATCACGATCTGCAAGGCGGGCTTGCAAGTGGTCCAGCTGGATTTGTGCAATCTCACGAATGTGCTCTTTGCCGAGGGAATGGAACACGATGCAATCATCGATGCGGTTGATGAGCTCCGGCTTCAAACGGGCAGTCACCATGGCCATGACAGCAGCCTTCATTTCCTCGTAATTGTCTGCCGCCCCGTTTTCTGCACCGGCGAACCCCTGTATGACATCGCTGCCCAGGTTGGATGTCATGATGATGACCGTGTTCTTGAAATCCACGGTATTGCCGTGCCCGTCGGTCAGGCGCCCGTCATCGAGCACCTGCAGCAGGACGTTGAACACCTCCGCATGCGCCTTTTCAATTTCATCCAGCAGCACCACGCTGTAGGGCTTGCGGCGCACGGCTTCCGTCAGGTAGCCGCCCTCTTCATAACCCACGTACCCCGGTGGCGCACCGATGAGTCGAGCCACGGAATGCTTCTCCATGAACTCGGACATATCCACCCGGATCAGTGCATCCTCATTATCGAACAGGAACTCGGTCAGTGCCTTGGTCGGTTCGGGCTTGCCCTCCCCGGTCGGGCCGAGGAACAGGAAAGAGCCATTGGGACGCCTCGGGTCGGCAATTCCGGCCCTGGACCTTCGCACTGCATCCGATATGATTTGCACCGCCTCGTCCTGGCCAATGACCCGCGCGCGTAATTCCTGCTCCATGTGCAGCAGCTTTTCACGCTCACCGGCAAGCATCTTGGATACCGGGATCCCCGTCCAGCGAGATACGATCTCGGCCACGGCCGCATCGGTGACCTTGTTCCGCAACAGCCTGTTTTCCTCGGTACTCGCACTGGAGTCCTGCTGCAACTGCTTTTCCAGCTCGGGAATTCGCCCGTACTGCATCTCCGACATCCTGGTCAGATCACCTGACCGGTGGGCAGCATCCAGCTCGATACGGGCCTGCTCCAGTGCCTCCTTGATCTCACGGGAACTTTGCAGGGCCAGTTTTTCCGAACGCCAGATCTCTTCGAGGTCGGCATACGACTTTTCCAGCCTACCAATTTCAGTTTCCAATTCGTCCCGGTGTTTTCTTGAAGCTTCATCGGATTCCTTCTTCAGGGCTTCACGTTCAATCTTGAGCTGAATCAGCTTCCGGTCCAGCCTGTCCATGGACTCCGGCTTGGAATCGATTTCCATGCGAATGCGCGAGGCGGCCTCGTCGATCAGGTCGATGGCCTTGTCCGGCAGCTGCCGATCGGAAATATAGCGGTGTGAGAGTGTCACGGCATTGACGATTGCAGGGTCGGTAATATCCACCCCGTGATGGGTCTCGTAGCGTTCTTTCAGGCCGCGCAAAATCGCGATCGTATCCTCCACGCCCGGTTCATTGACGAGGATCTTCTGGAAACGGCGCTCCAGCGCGGCATCCTTCTCGATGTACTGTCGGTATTCGTTCAACGTAGTGGCCCCGACGCAATGCAGTTCCCCACGCGCAAGGGCCGGCTTGAGCATGTTTCCCGCATCCATGGCACCCTCGGCCTTGCCAGCACCGACCACGGTGTGCAACTCGTCAATGAACAGGATAATCTGGCCTTCCTGCCTGGAAAGCTCTTTCAACACGGCTTTCAGCCGCTCCTCGAACTCACCGCGGAATTTCGCACCCGCAATCAGGGCGCTGAGATCCAGGGACAACAGTTTTTTATTCTTGATGCCCTCTGGCACTTCACCATTCACGATGCGCTGTGCCAATCCTTCAACGATCGCCGTCTTGCCTACACCGGGTGCACCGATGAGCACGGGATTGTTTTTGGTGCGCCGCTGCAGCACCTGTATTGCA
>JAPOQE010000114.1 GCA_026710875.1 Gammaproteobacteria bacterium
CGAAGCGCTGGAATACGGCATGGTCGGCATCAATACCGGCATGATCTCGACCGAGGTCGCCCCCTTCGGTGGGGTCAAGGAATCCGGCATCGGTCGCGAGGGCTCCAGGCACGGTCTCGAGGAATACCTTGAACTCAAGTACCTGTGCATGGGCGAAATTGCCTAGCCCATCCGGCAAGTATGCCCTTGGAAGAGGCGCTCGAATTTCTTCTTCCAGACTGACTACGGTTTGTTGATTCGAGTCAAGCGCTCTTTAAACCACACCTCAAGTTCTTCATAGCGCAACTCACCGCTAGCAACTTTTACTATGGTTTCAACCACAACTTGATCAGCTTCAACTAATTTGTACCCGCTTCGCTCTATCAGCAGTTCAGCCAGGTACAATGCCGTACGCTTGTTTGCATCCGCAAAGCCGTGATTGGATATGACACCATGAAGCAAGGCCGATGCCTTCTTATGGATCGGCCTGTGATAACCATCATACGGGCGAGAAATTGCTGAAAGAATCGAGTGTTCACTCAACACCCCGGGTCTGCCACCATCCTTGAGCGCTATAGTATGGCCGTGGATCGCGTCATCCCATGTCACGCGGTAATGCTGTTTAGCGATTTGCCAACGCCTTCATAGCTTTTCGCCTTCTCACTGAAATCTGCGCAATGACGCGTTTGGAAGTTGGAGTCACGCTCTTTCCACTAATATCGCGTTCAGGTTTTGCTTTTCCAGAGACCGCAATCTTTACATTCTTTTTCATATCGCCAACCTTTACAGACCCAAAGGCACTGATCTGGTAATCATATCAGG
Source organism: Gammaproteobacteria bacterium (assembly GCA_026710875.1). GTDB lineage: Bacteria > Pseudomonadota > Gammaproteobacteria > UBA4575 > UBA4575 > WTFY01. Next base: position 802 of record JAPOQE010000114.1, read on the forward strand.
CCCAAATTTCCAAACCAATGACGTGAGTGGCGAGCTTTCAGAAATGATGCCTCAAGCCAAGTGATATGGCCCAGTACCTTTGCTCACGTGTTGAAATCCCGTAATGCACCGGAGCCCCGCCCGGGGCCACCGTAGAGGCATGCCCGCGCAGGCTGCGCCAGGGATGCCCGTCATCGCGAAAATCACCCAGCGTGCTCCCGTAGCGAAGCTTGGCACTCAACACCCGGTGCTCACCCAGGGCATAGTCCACCCCCGCCATCAGCTGGTAGCCCCACAACCAGTCCGACAGGGTCTTGTCCGCAATCGATGACTGGTTGGCGGCCGCCGGATGGCGCGGCGGGTCGAGCGCACTCAGGGCTGCCTCATCGCGGCGCGTGGAGATGGCCGAGTAGTCGATCTCGATGCGTGAGAGCCCGATCCCGGCACCGAGGTAGGGTGTTCCTCCGAGGAGCACCGTGCGGCTGAAATCATAGTAAACATTGGCGAACAGGCTGTCTGCACGAAGGCGATCGATTTCCTCATCGCGAACAGAGAACTCCTTTTGCTTGGGATCGCCTGGCACGAACAGGCTGACCTTCTCACCGCTGTGGCGGCGATGCTGGTACTCGGCCTCGATGCGAAACTGCCCAAGTCCGTCATACCCAAGCTGAACAGCGGCAATCCACCCGGTATCGGGATCAAACGTGCTGGTGCTCGCAGGAAGCGTGCGGGGCTGGCACTGGTCCACCGGCAGCGGCAACTGCAGCCCGCCGATGTTCACCGGCGGCAGCCACTGGTCGCAGTTGGTCGGTATGCCGACGTTGGTGCGCGTGGACTTGATCGATCGTGACTCGGCGGCCCCGAGTTCAATACCTACATAAAGTCCCTGACCGGCTTCTTGTGCTGTCGCAGTCAGCGCGATTGCAAACAGTGTTGCAACTGCAAATCCGGGAAATCCATAACGCATGTTTTCCTGCCCTGCTCAACCCACCGCAAGCGCTTCAAACTCTTTGTCCGCGCAAGGTAAAAAGTTTGCTGGCCAGGGACTGACGAGCTTGCACAAAATCTGGTACTGGACAGGTGCATCTCTGTTTACTCGCTCAACGGTGACTCTGACCTGATCAGGATCCGTGGAACTGATTAACTGCGTGAATTCAGCAGAATAGTAACGGGGTGCATAACCGACAATCGATACGGGGTTCTTGGTACGCAGCAACAGTGCCTTCTTATCATGAGTGTTTTGCAAGTCCTGCATCAGGTACAACCGTTCTCCAGATTCCATTTGGCGTGCTCGCTTCTGGTTTTCCTCATGCAAATGCCGCAAGCCCCTGCAGAAAAAGTACACTTCATAACGTTGTCCTGCCGTCGGCTCGGGGCATGGGAAAAGTTCCAGAGAATCTGTCGCACGAAGCCCCCCGGTACGGGCCAGTTCATCAAGCACATCGTAACGGGCCTCCGAAAGCCCCAGCCATTCCAGATATTTCTTGTATTCAGGTCGGTTTTTTGCCAGAACCCGGCTTGATAACATCGGGAAAAGTTCTTCGGATTGATATACTTTATATAAATCGCGCATGCGCCCAAACCTGTATGACTCGGGCATTACCTCAGCACCTCGTGTGTATACAAATTTATAAAGATCGTCTTCCCGTGTAAGCCTGCCAATCGGAGCCCATTTTCTGGTTTTGGCATCCTGCCACGCAATAAACAAAGTTTTCATTACATCTATATCCCTGACTTAAATTTCGAGTTGCGAAATCCTCTCGGCGTTCAAATCTAGCATCCTGATAGCGAATTTGCGCCCCCACTCAGTAATTTCCTGATCGGGTATGTTCTTGAGTATAGCCGCGTAATTTTGTGCATCGATGTTCATCAGCTTTTCTACCCAGTAACGGGCTGCGTCGGGGCTAATTTTAGCTGCTGCCTCAAAGGCTCCCAAGGTTGTAAGTGGTTTGAGAGAAAAAGGTGTCGAATATAAAGCAGATTTTGCTCGTTCTACATACGTCTCTATACTCCTGCCCTTGTCTTTAGTAACCAGTCTTTCCTCACGCTTCAAATCACTCTCGTTTCTCCCCAGACTCGAAGCATGATCAAATGTAGGGGCGAGGAAAACATCCTGCTCCGGCAAAAAAATTATACCCCAGTTTTCGTGATGGCGATCCTGATTGCCTACCAATGCATCTAACAGAAGATAACCTGTGAACAAACCGGCAGCGTCCTTGATCTGAGGTGGAACAGTCCACCCTATGGGCAATTTGACAAAAGGGATAGAGGCTGCTGCCATTACGATGCGAACCGTATGCTGGCTTGCACGATACTGCTTATTTTTTCATAGTCTCCGACAATTTTAGCCAACAACTCGTTTCCTAAGACCAGACGGGCGTCTGGCTGATCTGGAACAAAACTTGGAGTGATCACACCCTTTCTGGTTTCTTTCCAGACTGCCAGGTCGTATTCGGCATGCGGCAAGCCCAACAGACGACAAATCTCACAGCACACTTTTTCGGCCCAGTTTTCCCCCATGTCTGGCCGGCCTTCCTTAAACAGGATTTTCTGCCCCCGTTCATCGCGGTACCAGAATTTGGTTTTCGTACCCACTTGTTCAAGCTGGAAAGATTCAACTTGATTTAGTTCAACGATTGGATAGGTCATGCCAGCAATTTCAAATTCACAAAAGGTCCGACGTGTCCGCCATTTACCAAATTAACCTGGAAAAATTCCTGATAACGATCATACATGAAGGTCCTGATTGGACAAGGAAATGGCCACAGCATGAAATCTATCATCCCATGCCAGCATCCAGGTGCTCTCAAGTAGGGTGTCGCTATCGCCTGATGGCCACCTTGCCCATGCCGCCGCCGAGGCGCCCAGCATCGTCCCCGCCTCGGCTGAGCGGCGAGGTGGCCGCTGATATGGAGCGCCCGATATGCACCCCGGCCCATGCCATCATTGCACTCCACAACAGCGGCAGGCCAAGATACAGGCTGGTGGTAATCATGTTGAGCAGCATGCGCTTGAGATCATGTTCACCGGGATTGGCGAACACCTGCAAGAAGACATTGACGTCCGGGTACATGGACAGGATCAGGTTCTGGTCCACCCACAGGGCCAGGTACCACAGCACGCTCCAGAACTTGACCGTGAAGATGGCCAGGGCCCCGGTGACCATCATGGCAAGCGAGTACCGCGACAGCACCACGACCATCGGCAGCAACGCGTAGATGCCGAGCAACAGCACCGCCTGCACCATCGGCAGGGCCTGCAGCACCGTGGTGACGGTGACCGAGAAAAGGGCTGAAGCGGCGACGATGCCACCGGCCGCCAGTCCCCCCTTGAGCCACTGTTCTGTCGCACCGACCCAGCCGGCGTGTCCGGAGTTGTTTCTTACCAGGTCGTTGCTGGACCATACCGGCGGTGCATTCGCAAGCACCGTGCGCGCAACGGTATCGAGATGCTGTTCGTGGACCAGGGCCGGTGCCACCCGGACCACCAGGCCGGAGAAGCCGGTCGAGGTGAGGTCCGCCTGCTCAATGAGCTTGCGGCGCAGCCCGATGGTGCCCTCTTCCCACCACTGTTTGCACCAGGGTTTGCCCCACAGTGGCGGGGC
>JAPOQE010000115.1 GCA_026710875.1 Gammaproteobacteria bacterium
CAGCTGCGCATTTATGCCATGCGTGTCAAGGAGTTGCTGCAAGAATATGTCTCGCTTTCAGATGGAAAACTCACGCTTGAAGTGATCGATCCATTGCCCTACTCAGAAGAGGAGGACCAGGCCACTGCCCTGGGCTTGCAGGGCGTGCCCGTCAACGAGTCCGGAGATAAAGTGTATTTCGGGCTGGCTGCCAGCAGCGCCGTGGGGGAGGTGGGAACCATCGGGTTTTTCCAGCCGCAGCGCGAACGGTTTCTCGAATACGACATCACCCGGACGCTCTACAACCTGTCGAATCCGAATAAGCCCGTGATTGGCGTGCTCTCGACGCTACCGGTGTTCGGCGGGTTCGATCAACGAACCTCCCGGATGATGCCTGAGTGGGCCATCATCTCCCAGTTGCGCCAGTTGTTCGAACTGGTGGAGCTGGACCCGGGCGGCGAGGGAGTCACCGAGGAGATCGACATCCTGGTGCTGATACACCCCAAGAATCTCACAGAGGATGCACTGTACTCGATTGACCAGTTCGTCATGCGTGGCGGCAGGGCGCTCATATTCGTAGACCCGCATTCCGAGATCGAATCCCCCATGCCACCGGCAGATGCAACTCCTCAACCGGGAGGTAACCGCAGTTCGGATTTGCACAGGCTGTTCAATGCATGGGGCATCGTGTACGACCCCGGGGAAGTGGTTTTGGATCGCCAGCATGCCTTGACGGTGTCGGGCGCAGACCAGGTCCGGACCCGGCATTATGCATTGGTCGGCATCGGCGATGCGGGCCTGAATCGCGAGGAGGTGACGTCCTCCGAGCTTGAGATGGTAACCCTGGGAATCGCGGGTCATCTGCGTGCCAGGGAAGATGCCGACATCCGGTTGACGCCCATCGTGCGCTCGAGCACGGATTCGGCACTGACCGATGCTGCACGCTTTCAGGCCTTGTCGGATCCGGCCCAGCTGTCGATGGCGTTCGAATCGGCCAACACGCCCTACACGGTGATCGCACGTATCCAGGGGGAAATGGAATCGGCGTTTCCAGCCGACATCCGCGAGGATGGCGGCAATTCACCTGCCACAGAGCGGCCCGGGCACCACCTGTCCAGCAGCAAAGGGGAGGCCAGTCTCATCGTCGTGGCTGATACGGATACCCTGACCGACAGTATGTGGGTACAGGTCCAGGACTTTTTCGGACAAAGAATCTTCAATGCCTGGTCCGATAACAGTGCACTGTATACCAACCTGCTGGATCACCTCACCGGCAGTTCCGACCTGATGAGCATTCGCAGCCGCGAAGTCACCCTGCGCCCCTTTATCAAGGTGAATGAACTGCGCCAGGCTGCCGATTTGAAATTCCGTGCCACCGAGCAGGGCTTGCAGGACAAGCTCACGCAAACGGAGGCCAAGCTGTCGGCACTGCAAAAGCAGCGCGACGATGTCAACGCACTCGTGCTCACGCCGGAACAGGAAGCTGAAATCAATAAGTTTGAGCAGGAAAAGATCAGTATAAGGAAAGAGTTACGTAAAGTACGTCATAATCTGGATCTGGATATTGAACGCTTGGGCTCGGTATTGAAATTTCTCAATATAGGGCTGGTTCCACTCATCATTTCCCTGCTGGTATTTACCCTGTATATGCTTCGCACCCGCGATAAAAGTCGGGGAGCCCATCGATAAGGGTGCAGGCCCCGGAGCTGCTGGCGGAAAAGACCTAGGGTTGTTCAGATATCCTTGGCCAGCCTGGAGGCCAGCCCGGTATAGCTTGCAGGCGTGAGGGACAACAGCCTGGCTTTTTCCTCCTTCGGGAGTTCCAGTGAGTCGATAAAGTCTTCAAGCGCGTGGGCATCCAGAGACTGACCGCGGGAGAACGCCTTGAGTTTCTCATAGGCGCCATCTATCCCGTATTTTCGCATCACCGTCTGTACGGCCTCTGCAAGCACCTGCGGGTTTTTCTCAAGGTCCTCCTGTACCTTGCGCTCATCGACCTCAAGTTTTGCCAGTCCTCTCAACAGTGATCGATAGCCGATCACACTGTGTGCGGCGCCGACCCCCAGGTTGCGCAGCACGGTTGAATCACTCAGGTCACGCTGCCAGCGCGAGATCGGAAGCTTTGAGGAGAAATGATCCAGCAGGGCATTCGCGACTCCGAGATTACCCTCTGCATTCTCAAAGTCGATCGGGTTGATCTTGTGCGGCATGGTGGATGAACCCACCTCGTTTTCAATCATTTTCTGGGTAAAGTAGCCGATTGAAATATAGGCCCAGGTATCCCTGCACAAATCAATCAGGACGGTGTTGATCCTGCGAAGCGCATCACAATACTCGGCGATGCAATCGTGCGGCTCGATCTGGGTGGTGTGGCGATTCAGGTGCAGGCCGAAATGCCCGGCAAATCCGGCCGTAATCGCTTCCCAGTCGGCCTGCGGATAGGCCGCCCGGTGTGCATTGTAGTTTCCCGAGGCACCGTTCATCTTTGCCATCAGCTTAACGGCATTGAAGCGCTCAAGCTGGCTCTGCAGGCGTGCACATACATTGGCATACTCTTTTCCCAGGGTGGTTGGAGATGCCGGCTGGCCATGGGTGCGCGCGAGCATCGCAAGCTCGGCATGCTCATGCGCCAGGGCCTGTAATTGCGCGCCAATGTCCCTGATGCCGGGCGCCAGGACTTCGGCCCGTATCTCGTCGAGCATCAAGGAGTAGGCCGTGCTGTTGATGTCCTCGGACGTACAGGCAAAATGGATGAACGCGACGCTGTCGCGCAGCTCTTCATGCGCTTGGAGCTTGTCACTCAGGTAGTACTCGATCGCCTTGATGTCGTGATTGGTCCGGGCTTCAATCTGCTTGATCGCCTGCGCCTCATCGACATCGAAATTCTGGAGGATGTTTTCGAGGTACTCGCGCGCAGATGAGGACAGCGGTTTCACCTCGGGGATCTCAGCACTGTCCGACAGATGCATGAGCCATCCGAGTTCCACTCTCAGCCGGTGCCTGAGGAGTCCGTACTCGCTGGCAATTTCACTCAGGCGTTGCGTTTTGCTTGCGTAGCGACCGTCAACGGGGGAAATCGCTGTGAGTCGATGGGCGGGGTTCATTTTGGAATTCGCAAATCCATGCATCTGCAGTTCAATCTATAAAGTATACTACAATCCCCATGTCGGACTGCCGGAAAACCAATCAGCCTCTACCGCTAAGCCGCTACCTATTCAATACCCACCTGACCGGAGATCTTCAATGACTGATTCAAATTTTCGCACTGAAAAAGACAGCATGGGTGAGCTCAATGTCCCGGCAGATGCCTTGTATGGCGCACAGACACAAAGAGCCGTGGACAACTTTCCGGTCAGCGGGCTGACGCTTCCGGATTCGTTCATTCATGCGCTTGGCCTGATCAAGGCCGCATGTGCCACGGCCAACGCCGAGCTTGGGCTGCTGGACAAGGACACGGCATCGGTCATACGTCAGGCGAGCCTTTCGGTTGCCGATGGAGAGTACGATGCGCATTTCCCGGTGGATGTATTCCAGACCGGCTCGGGTACCAGCACCAACATGAATGCCAACGAGGTGATTTCCCGCATGGCAAGCTCGCTCGCCGACCAGGACGTGCATCCGAATGACCATGTCAACATGAGCCAGAGCTCGAATGATGTCATTCCCACCGCTATCCACGTCAGTGCATGCCTGCAGACCGAGCAGGCCCTAAAGCCTGCGCTTGCGCATCTCGCCAAGGTGATTCGCGAGAAAGCCTCGCAGAATCATGCGCAGGTCAAGACCGGTCGCACCCACTTGATGGATGCCATGCCGGTCACGCTGGGCCAGGAGATCGAAGCGTGGGCCCAGCAGGTTGAATACGGCATTGAGCGCATCGATCATACCCTGGTGCGGCTTCGCCAGCTTGCACAAGGCGGTACCGCGGTGGGAAGCGGAATCAATGCGGCTCCCGAGTTCGCGCCCAGGTTCGTGCAAGAACTGGCTGAACTGAGTGGATTTCCCTTTGAGTCCAAGGCCAACAAGTTCGAGGGCCTGAGCTGCCAGGACGGTGCCGTTGAATTGAGCGGGCAACTTAAAACGCTGGCGGTAAGCCTGATGAAAATATCAAATGACCTGCGCTGGATGAACTCCGGTCCGCTGGCGGGTCTCGGGGAAATAGCGTTGCCCTCCCTGCAGCCTGGCAGCAGCATCATGCCGGGCAAGGTGAATCCGGTCATCCCCGAGGCAGTGAGCATGGTCTGTGCCCAGGTCATTGGAAATGACGTGACCATTACCGTTGCCGGTCAGTCAGGCAATTTTCAGTTGAATGTGATGCTTCCGGTGATCGCGTATAACCTGCTGCAGAGTATCGCGCTGCTTGCCAACGCATCCCGGGTGCTTGCGGACAAGGCCATTGAAGGCTTCAAGGTGAACGAGGAAGCCCTGCAGGATGCCCTGTCAAGAAACCCGATTCTCGTGACGGCGCTGAATCGCATGGTGGGTTATGAAAAGGGTGCGGCGATTGCCAAGGCTGCGTATGCCTCGGGCAAGCCCGTGCTGGATGTCGCCAGGGAGATGACGGACCTCGATGAAGCACAGCTTGCACGGCTGCTTGACCCGGCGCAGCTGACCCGGGGTGGAATTCAGGAGTAAGCCGGGCGCAGTCGTCTTGCGAACGCGGGCCGCCTACGCAGCCAGCTGGCGCAGCACATAGTGCAGGATGCCGCCGTTTTGGTAGTACTCCACTTCTTGCGGCGTATCGATGCGCACCACCGCCTGGAAGGACTTCTTGCCTCCATTCTCATCGATGGCAGTGACCGTCACCGACTTGGCCAGGCCATTTTGAAGACCCGAGATGCTGTAGGTTTCCCTGCCTGAGAGTCCAAGACTTTCAGCGGTGTCACCCGCATTGTATTCCAGGGGCAGTATTCCCATGCCCACCAGGTTGGATCGATGGATGCGCTCGTAGCTTTCGGCAATCACGGCACTTACACCCAGCAGGTACGGACCCTTGGCCGCCCAGTCCCTGGACGAGCCCGAACCGTATTCCTTGCCGGCCAGGATGATCACCGGGATGCCGTCTTTCTTGTAACGCATGGCCGCATCATAAATGGACATCTGCTCTCCAGACGGGAAATGAATGGTGACGCCACCCTCTGAACCGGGTGCGAGCTTGTTGCGCAAGCGGATATTGGCAAACGTTCCGCGCATCATGACGTTGTGATTGCCGCGCCGTGACCCGTAGGAATTAAAGTCGGCGGGAATCACTCCCTGGTTCTGCAGGTATTCGCCTGCTGGACTTTCCGCAGCAATGGCTCCGGCCGGAGAAATATGATCCGTCGTCACCGAGTCACCCAGGCAGGCCAGCACATGGGCACTGTGGATGTCACTGACATCTTCAACAGATCGTGTCATGCCCTGGAAGTAGGGCGGGTTGGCAATATAGGTTGAGTCTTCCCAGGGAAAAAACTGGCTTTGGTCCGCTTCGAGAAGGTTCCAGTTATCCTCGCCGCTGTACACGTCGTCATAGCACGACACGTATTGTTCGGTAGACAGGAATTTTGACACGGTGTCTGCGACCTCCTGCTGGCTGGGCCAGATGTCTTTCAGGAAAACCGGGTTGCCCGCCGAATCGTGTGTGAGGGGCTCGTTGTACACGTCAATATCCATACGACCGGCAATGGCATAGGCCACGACCAGGGGAGGAGAGGCCAGATAGTTCATGCGCACCTGGGTATGCACGCGACCTTCAAAATTCCGGTTACCGGAAAGGACGGATGCCGTGATCAGGTTGTGCTCCGTGATCGCTGCAGCAATCGGCTCCGGCAAGGGGCCGGAGTTTCCTATGCAGGTAGTACAACCGTAACCGACATTATGGAAGCCGAGTGTCTCAAGGTCGTTCATCACGCCGGCATTTTCCAGATACTCGGTAACTACCCGCGAGCCGGGTGCCAGTGAGGTTTTCACCCAGGGCTTGACTTGCAGGCCCATCGCCGCTGCTTTTCTTGCCACCAGCCCGGCACCCAGCATGGCGCTAGGATTGGAGGTATTGGTGCAGGAAGTAATGGCGGCGATGACGACAGCGCCATCGCTCAGGGTAACGGATTCCCCGTTCAGCTCGATCTCGGCATGGCCTTTGCTCTGGATGTTGCGCTCATCCTTAAGGGCCTGCTTGTCGCGCAGGAACACGGGCTTGGATTCTTTCAGCGCAATGCGGTCCTGGGGACGCCGGGGTCCGGCCAGACTCGGGACCACGCTGGCGAGATCCAGTTCGATATGCTCACTGTATTGCAAATCCGCCGCTTCGCTGTCGCGCCACATGCCGGTGGTTTTTGCATAGGCTTCAACCAGTGCAATCTGCTGTGCGCTGCGTCCTGTAAGGTCAAGGTATCGGATGGGTTAG
>JAPOQE010000116.1 GCA_026710875.1 Gammaproteobacteria bacterium
ACAGTCCTGCAGTTCCTCGTACAGGTGTTCGCCAGCCGGGCTCGCGTACCAGTCTTGCAAATTCTGAATCACCTGTTCGGGTGGCAACGGTCCGGACTTTTGCAAGGTCTCATTCTAGCCTAAAAAGAAGCTGCCACGAAGGGTGTGCCAAGCCGTGAATTCGTTTACTATATACGCCCTATAAAACCGGGTTATTATGATATTTAGCCGGTTCCGTGATGCTATTTCGTTCATGATGCGTAAAGCCTGCCTGCTGTTAGCGATCTTTGCACTTATTTTGACAGCCTGCACCAAGGCGGTATCGCCTACCAGTTCCCGCGCAGGAAATACACCCCCAGATGCCCCTGCGGCTACCCATGCCCGGAACTCCCAGGACCCTGACCTTGCACTGCCTCCACCGGAACCGGGACCCAACAAGCCTCCGAAACTGATCTGGCAACGCATTGCACAAAACTCGGCGTTTACCCGTCTCTATGACCACCCCAAGGTGGTAGCACATACACGAGATTATCTGGAAAGAGAGCGACTGCTGTCAGTCATCTCCAAGCGCTCGGAGCCATTCATTTATTTTATTTTGAGCGAGATCGAGCAACGCAACATGCCAGCGGAGCTGGCGCTGCTGCCCTTTCTTGAAAGCGGATATAATCCATTGGCCCGCTCGCGGACGTTGGCCACCGGCCTTTGGCAGTTCACCGCCCAGACGGCAGAAGAGTTTGGCCTGCAGCGTACCTGCTGTTATGACGCGCGCTATGATGTCTATGCCTCCACCATGGCCGCCCTCGATTACCTCGAAGAACTGCATGCGCGATTTGATCAAGACTGGATGCTGGCACTGATGGCATACAATGGCGGACCCAACCGCCTCAAGTCGACCTTGCGATCCGGTGCCCAGGCGGTACGCTCGGGCAATTACTGGGAGCTGGATGTCTCCCCTGAAACCCGCGAGTATGTGCCCAAGCTGCTTGCTTTTTGCAGCATCGTGACCGATGCTCATTTGAACCGCACACGGTTGTATCCCGTGGCCAATACGCCGTATCTGGACATACTAAAAACCAAGAAACGCCTCTCGGCTGCCAGGCTTGCCCGTTCTGCCGACATTACCCTTGCTGAACTGCAGGCATTGAATCCAGCTATGCAACATCCGCAGTACCCGCTCCCCCGAGGCTATCATGTACTGGTGCCCCGGCATAAAACTGAAACGGTCAAACTTGCCATGGAGACCCTTGCCGAAGAGCCGCACTGGTACAAGCACAAAATCGCCTCTGGCGAGTCCCTGAGCGTCATTGCTGTACGTTACGGAACTTCTGTTTCGGCATTACGCAGGGCAAACAAGCTGAATGGCTCCCTGATCCTGGCGGGCAACACCCTGATCATTCCGCACTAATTGAAGTCAGCGCTCCAGTCCGGAGCGCGAAAATCCTCAGCCGGCGAACAGGTACTTCAGGCCTAGTGCCAAGGACCACTGATCCATATTGCTGATCTTTGTATGGTTCAGCTCATCCGGAAGCGGGTGGTCGATGTAGTCCCCTGTATCGCGCATGTCATTCATCTCGCTGTAGGTGATTTTCAGACCCAGCAGCAGATTGTCCTTAAGGCGATAATCTGCCCCGGCATGCAGGTGCCTGGAAAATACGGTGTCTCGCAGATCTTCATCTTGCAAGGAATTGTAGGCTGCCGGGGGGGAGAGATCGGCATTGCATCCTTGAGTGCACGCGTACTCGCTTTTGAAAAACAATCCGTGAATCTCGACACGGGAAATCCCGATGCCTGCACCCAGGTATGGAGTGATTCGGCTGTGCAAATTCGGGAAATCATAATAGGCATTCAATTGCAGGGATTCTGTTCTTAGATCCTCAATCGACACCGTGGTAGTGCTCGTGTAGTTGCTCATCGAATTGGACAGTATCTGGGTCCCGTCAAAGTAGGTGATCCCGGTGAATTTCTGGTCGATGTCGTTATCACGCCTGCTGGCGGAAAGCTCCAGTCGCAGGTTACCCATGGCCTTGCCGATGGAAAGCTCGAGCACGCTGCCGCGGTCGGTATCCAGATCATAAAACCAGCGGTACCCGCCAA
>JAPOQE010000117.1 GCA_026710875.1 Gammaproteobacteria bacterium
AAAAGCGATTTCCCAAATCCGTGAGTTCTCCACCCATTGAAGCGGTACATTTTTCAATTACAGAAGCAGGCCCAGCCAGGCGCACGTAGAGATTCTCGCCATCATGAAAGGTGGCCGTTATGGGCATGGGGGTGAGGGCCCAGGCATTCATTTTCTGAATGGCACCGGACGAGGACTCGGCAATGACGGCCGTCTGCTCGTTCTGCGGTTTTGGGAGCAGTCGCAGCGTAACCGACATCAAAATCCCCAATGTGCCAAGTGAGCCGCACATCAACCTGGATGCGTCATAGCCTGCGACATTTTTCATGACCTTGCCTCCAAAGCGCAAGTATTCGCCAGCGCCATTGAAGATCTCTGCTCCCAGGATGCTGTCACGCACGCCTCCGCTGCTCACGCGCCGTGGTCCGGACAGACCTGCAGCAACTGCTCCCCCGAGGGTGGCAACCGTACCAAAATGCGGCGGTTCAAACGGCAGTATCTGTTTTTCATTTTCAATGACCTGCTCGATTTCGCTCAGGCGTGTACCGCAGCGTGCAGTAATATACAGCTCGGAGGGTTCATATTCGGTGATCCCTGAATGGGGATTAAGGGATAGTGGAGTTGCCTGTATGGTTCTGCCATAGAAAGCCTTGGTATTTCCCCCATGAAGCTGCACGCCTTGTTTCAACCTGGCAGCCTCCCTGATCCGGGATGCAACAGTATCCTTTATATCTGCCACATCACGAGGACTGCAGTCAGAAGCGGGGCAGGTTGGCATGCGGAAGCTTACCCTGGTGCACATGCATGGCACCAAATTCGGCACATCGGTGCAGGGTTGGGATTGCTTTACCGGGATTGAGTAAACCATGTTCGTCAAAGGCGGACTTGATCCCATTGAACGTCTGAAGTTCTACCGAGTTGAACTGCACGCACATCTGGTCCAGCTTTTCTACTCCAACACCATGCTCACCCGTAATGGCGCCTCCCTTCCTGACGCACAGTTGCAATATCTCGCTTCCGAATTCTTCCGCTCTTTCAAGCTCACCCTCCTGATTGGCGTCATAGAGGATCAACGGGTGCAGATTTCCATCTCCTGCATGAAATACATTGGCCACGCGGAGCCCGAATTTTTCAGAGAGTGCATATATTTCTTCCAGCACTTCGGCCAGATGCTTGCGTGGAATCGTGCCATCCATGCAATAGTAGTCGGGAGACAAGTTGCCCATGGCAGGAAACGCGGCTTTGCGTCCTTTCCATAGCGTCTCGGCTTCTTGCTCATCAGCAGCAAGGTGTACTTCCGTTGCCTGATACTGCTCCAGCAGTGCACTTACTCGCTTGATCTGATCAGCAAGTTCTTCTTCGTAGCCGTCCAGTTCGCAAATTAAAATTGCCGCAGCATCGGCTGGATATCCAGGACTGCAGTATTGCTCAGTTGCCTCGATGGTAAATTGGTCCATCATCTCAAGGCCTGCAGGGATAATCCCGCTGGAGATGATTGCAGCAACCGCATTGCCCGCATCCTGTATTCGATTAAATGCAGCTAGCAGTACCTTGCTGCCATCGGGTCTTGGCAGCAGTTTTACCGTAGCCTCCAGGACCACTCCCAGCATGCCCTCTGAGCCATTCATCAAAGCCAGCAAATCATATCCGGGGGATTCCAGATGTTTTCCTCCCAGTTCCAGAATATCTCCGTCAATGGTCAAAACCTTCAGGGCCAGGACGTTGTGTACTGTGAGTCCATATTTAAGACAGTGAACGCCTCCGGAATTTTCCGCAATATTGCCTCCTATAGTGCATGCAATTTGTGATGAAGGGTCGGGTGCGTAATACAGGCCGAATGGTTTTGCAGCTTCCGATATTGCAAGATTTCTCACGCCGGGCTCTACTGTCGCGGTACGATTTTGAGGATCAATCTCCAGGATCTTGTTCAGTCTGGCAAAGTTCAGCAAAACGCCATCCGGATGCGGTAGTGCCCCTCCAGACAAACTTGTGCCTGCGCCTCTTGCAACGATGGGAAGCTTCAGTTCCCTGCAAACTTCCACCGCTGCCCGGACCTGTTCTGCACTGCCAGGCAACAAGGCAACACGGGGTATTTGCCGGTAAGCCGTCAGTGCATCACACTCGTAAGGGAGCAGCTGCTCTTTGTCGGCCAGGACTGCATCCTGAGGCAAAACTTGGTGAAATCGTTTTGTCAGTTCTGATAGACTAACTTGCGTGTTCATACTGAACCATGCTTCGTTTTAACTGGCTTGTGGCAACCGTCGAATTGCATTGCCACAGTCTTCATCAAGAGTGTCATATAGCTGCGGCCTGATTGCGATACTATTGCTTGATCACCACGCCAATATACCACTGATCAAAACGGCTTGTAACGAACCGCCACTGTGTGCAAAAAAGGAGACCTAACTTGACGCTGGCGAGCATTGCCGTAGGTGGAGCCGTGGGCTCTGTGCTGCGTTACCTGATCCAGGAGCAGTGCATTCAATGGTGGGGCACAAAATTTCCCTTTGGGACACTGCTTGTGAATGCAGTGGGGTCCCTGCTAATCGGCGTACTATCAATTGTGCTTATAGAACGCTGGGTAGTTGCTGATGAAATCAGGATTGCACTTTTTGTAGGGCTTCTGGGAGGGTTTACCACCTTTTCCGCCTTTTCACTGGAAACGCTGTATCTGATTCAACAGGGTAGCTTTCTGAGCGCAACAGCCAACATTGCGCTGAATATACTTCTGTGCATCGGTGCGTGTTTTCTCGGAATGAATTTGGCACGCAGCCTCTGAAGCCAGGTGATTTGTTCATGCTGAATCCAAAGTTATTGCGAACCGAGATGGATGAAGTCGCCAGACAGCTTGGCAGGCGGGCATTGAAGATTGACAAGGACTGGTTTTCATTCAGGGAGCAAAAGCGCAAGCAGTTGCAGACCGCTGCGGAAAATTTGCGGAACCAGCGTAACAGGAACTCCAAGCGGATTGCGCAGGGCAAGGCTGCAGGGCAGGATGTATCGGAGATCATGGATGAAATGATCGAGATCAATGAAGAACTTGGCACCAGTGAAGCCGAACTGGAAAACTACACCACAGAGATTAACGCATGGATGCTTACACTTCCCAATATCCCGCATGAGTCCGTGCCGGATGGGTCTACGGAGGAAGACAATGTAGTGATCCGAAAATGGGGGGAGCTGCCAAATTTTGATTTCCCCGTTCTGAGCCACGTTGACATCGGGAAGAAGCTGGGTGGTCTGGATTTCGAGAAATCGGCCAAAATTTCCGGCAGCCGGTTTGCCACCATGCAGGGGCAGGTGGCCAGGCTTCACCGCGCGCTGATTCAGTTCATGCTGGATTACCATGTTGCCGAGCATGGCTATGTGGAAGTATACGTCCCCTATATTGTCAATGATGCAAGCCTTACATGCACTGGACAGCTGCCAAAATTTGAAGAAGATCTCTTCAAGCTCGCTACGGACAGCCCCTACTATCTCATTCCCACAGCTGAGGTGCCGGTGACTAATCTGTGGCGCAATCACATTGCGAATGAAAATGAGCTGCCTGCTAAATATGTTTGTCATACGCCCTGTTTCCGTTCCGAAGCAGGCTCATATGGCAAGGACACACGCGGGATGATACGCCAGCATCAATTTGAAAAAGTTGAACTCGTACAACTCGTCAAACCCGAGGCATCATGGCGTACACTGGAAGAGTTGACACAACATGCCGAAAAAATCCTGCAACTGCTGGACTTGCCATACCGTGTTGTGAACCTGTGTACGGGTGACCTGGGGTTCGCCTCTGCCAAGACCTACGACATCGAGGTCTGGTTGCCCGGCGAAAACACCTATCGCGAAATATCTTCATGCAGCAATTTCCTGGATTTTCAAGCCAGAAGGCTCAAGGCACGCTGGAAAAACACGGCTACCGGAAAACCGGAACTTCTGCACACACTGAACGGTTCGGGTTTGGCAGCAGGCAGAACCCTGGTGGCTATTCTGGAGAACTTCCAGGACAACCAGGCACGCGTCCATGTGCCTGAAGTCCTACGACCCTATATGGGCGGACTTGAGACCCTTTCATTCTGACCCGGCTACTGTAGGATCTACTCGTCCATGAACGCCAACTTAAAACATCATTTTTCACAAAGCGGCAAGATCGAGTGGATCGGATTGCGAAGGGCCTCGGGTGAGGCAATGGTTGAAGTGAATTCCGCCGAATTGTTACAGGATCACGGGCTGCAGGGAGACAAGGCTGGAAAGCGTGCAGGAAGCAGCCGACAGGTGACACTGATCCAGGCTGAATACCTCCCTGTAATTTCATCTTTTCTGGGAAGAGAGCAGACCTTCCCGCATGAACTCAGACGCAACATCGTTGTATCCGGCATCAACATTGGAATATGCAAGGGACTGACCATCGGGATCAGGGACTCGGTGATTCAGGTGACTGGGGATTGCGTACCCTGTGCCAAGATGGAAAAGGCGTTGGGTTATGGCGGATTCAATGCCATGCTCAATCACGGGGGTGTCACTGCCGCTGTGTTAGCAGGAGGAACGATTGCCGTTGGGGATGAGATCCGGATACTGGATGATCAGGCATCCGAAACCTAGCTACTCAGAATCAAGTCCTGCAGCTGTATTGAACAGTTCTTATTTCTTGATGTAAGAGAGCATTACGAGCCCCCACGCACCGATGAGGGCGATACCACCAAACGGAGTCATTTTACCTGCCCAGTCGAGTCCTGAGAGACTCAGAGTGTAGAGGCTGCCGCTGAAGAGCACGATCCCTGCTAGCAATACAACTGCTGCGATTTTGAGAAGCCCCCGGTTTGTATGCTGGGCAAGCAAAAGGCCTACAACAACAAGGCCCAGTGAATGGTACAGGTGGTAATCTACAGCGATCTGGAAAATCGAATATCTGTCCTGTAGCCAGTTGCCACGTAGTGCATGGGCGCCGTACGCACTCAGCATGATTGCGGCTGCGATATTGCCCGCTCCGATAAGGATTGCCAATCTAGACACTGTATAATCTCACTTCATGACGAATCTTACATAAACAAGAGAGCAATGCCATATGCCATCGTTTGATGCAGTGTCGGAAGTCGATACCCATGAATTGACCAATGCGCTTGACCAGGCCAACCGCGAAATATCCAACCGGTATGATTTCAAGGGATCCGATGCAAAGATTCTTCATGAAGATTCGATCTTGCGCATCGAAGCGCAGTCCAAATTCCAGATAGACCAGATCTTCGACATTTTGATACATAAAATGTCCAAGCGGGGCATCGATGTAGACTGTCTGAATAGAGCCCCGGTAGAGGAAGCTAATATGCGTGCAAGACAGGTGATATCCATTCGCCAGGGGATCGATCAAGACATCGCAAAAAAAATGGTCAAGGCAGTCAAGGATTCCAGAATCAAGGTCCAGACTGCGATACAGGGAGATAAGCTGCGTGTATCAGGGAAAAAACGCGATGACCTTCAGAAAGTCATGAGCATCTTCCGTGAAGCCAAACTGGGTATACCGTTGCAGTTTGATAATTTCCGAGATTGATATTGCCGGCTCATGCCCGGCCAGGGTCATTTCAGCGACCCACGATCCACATTAAACCGGCGACAAACAGCACCACGAGTCCGATCGGCAACAAGAAGGCTTGCCAGTCACCACGCTCAGCCTTAGGGCTGTTTCTTAACCAGTATTTTGCTGCCGGGTAAATAAAGAAGAGTAAGGCAACGACTAGCGCGGCATAGGCAAGCTTCAGCCAATCCATAAAGCATTTGACTTAGTCACTGCTCGCAGCGCCCAACAGGTGCAAGAGAGCAATGAATATGTTGTAGATGCTTAGGTA
Organism: Gammaproteobacteria bacterium; assembly: GCA_026710875.1. Classification (GTDB taxonomy): domain Bacteria; phylum Pseudomonadota; class Gammaproteobacteria; order UBA4575; family UBA4575; genus WTFY01. The sequence goes on from JAPOQE010000117.1 coordinate 5,817, forward strand.
GATTGAGGTTGTAGCAATGATGTAGTTGGTGATACCGCCATTGATAATGCGGCTGGTATCAAACAGGATAAAGCCACTGAATATCATAATTACCGCAGCATTGATGGCCAGCCAAAGCCCAGGCATGTTGAGAAATATTCCTGCCAGTGAAGCCAGCAGCACGACCATCAGCCCAGCAAATAAAAATCCTCCCAGGAAGCTGAAATCACGCTGGGTAGTCAGTGCATAGCCTGATAACCCAAGGAATACAACGGCTGTGCCCCCCATGGAAGTCGCAATGGCCTGCGCACCATTTGTCATGCTCAGATAGAAGTTCAGTATGGGTCCCAGGCCAAAACCCAACAGGCCCGTGAAGGCAAATACAACAAAAATTCCGCTTGCAGATTCAGCAGTACGTGGCAGCACAAACCAGATCAGCGCAAGCGCAGCAAATGAGCATACAAGGCTTGTACCGTGTCCGACATGCAGCACGGTAGACAGGGCTGCCATGAGCGCACTGAAAATCAGGGTTACTGAAAGAAGTGCATAGGTATTGCGCAGCACCTTATTGGTCGCTAGAACACTTGTCTGGGCGACGCTACTCATCTGCAGTCGTGGATCATTCATGGTTTCTTGGTCTCCAGAATAAAATAATACTTGGTAGTACTAACATAATGGTTTTTTAGACTAATTCAAGTCATCTTTGCTACTTTTAGACAACTTATGTGCTGGCAGTTCCCGGCACCAATCAGGTATTCTTCCAAGCCTGACGGGAGAGGTGGCAGAGTGGTCGAATGCGGCGGTATTGAAAACCGTTGACTCGAAAGGGTCCGGGTGTTCGAATCCCTCCCTCTCCGCCATAAGCTGTTTTGAACGGATACTATGCGAAACCGCTGTGGGGTATCTACGGCCATTGTCAATGGTGTGCAAACGTCTTACATACATGGTTTACTAGTCATTGAGCTGAAGGTGCCCAGCATTGAATTTCACGCAGCGGACATATCGTCATACACTGTGTACGTGGCACGGTGACTATGGAGAGTGTTGTAGATACTTATGAAAAAAGCACTTGTCATCCTGGGCGCTGTTTCCGTATTCATCGGTATAGCGGTGGGTGTCTTTTCCCTGGTCAGATCAGGAATCATTGAAACCGGAGTAGGGCTGCTCCTGCTGATCAGCCTGCTGGGGGTATATGTCGGATTTGGCATATTGATCGGCGTGTACCGGCTCGTGAACAGGCTGCATTGAAACATCTCATCGAAACCCTAAAGTAGTGACGACATGGACGATCTATTAATCACAAATTCAAATCTGGTCAGCGCGCAAGGCATCGCTGAAAAAGATGTCTTGATCACAGGCAAAAGGATACGGCAGATCGATGATGATTTGCAGCATAAACCGGCAAAAAGAGTCGTTGATGCCAAGGGAAAATTTCTGATCCCTGGAATGATCGATGACCAGGTTCACTTTCGTGAGCCTGGACTGACCCATAAAGCGGATATTGCAACGGAATCACGTGCCGCCATCGCTGGTGGAATTACAAGCTTCATGGATATGCCGAATGTTGATCCACCTACCTTGACGGTAGAAATGCTGGAAAAGAAATACCAGATCGCATCAAATCGTGCGCATGCCAACTATGCTTTCTACATGGGAGCAAGCAATCACAATCTGGAAGAAATCAAACGGGTGTCCAAAAATCTTGCATGTGGTGTCAAGGTTTTCATGGGAGCTTCAACAGGCAATCTGCTGGTGGACAGTGATGAGGCCCTGGAAGGAATATTCGAACATGCCGCAGTACCGGTGATCACGCATTGTGAAGATTCACCACTGATAGGTAAAAACCTTAAAAAATACCAACGCGAGTATGGAGATGATATTCCTGTCGAGTTTCACCCGGTCATTCGCTCTGAGGAGGCCTGTTACAAGTCCTCCCTGAAAGCGGTTAACCTGGCAAAAAGGCACGGCACCCAGTTACATGTTCTGCATCTGTCCACTGCGAAGGAGTTGGAGCTGTTCACGCAGGGTGATATTGAGAACAAGTCCATCACTGCGGAAGTTTGTGTACATCACCTGTTTTTCAACGCTGCTGATTATGCAACCCACGGCGCATTGATCAAATGCAATCCGGCGATCAAAAATGCGCATGACCAGGAAGGGCTGTTACGGGCTGTGGTGGACGACCGGATCGATATCATCGCGACTGACCATGCCCCGCACCTGCTGGAAGAAAAGCGCGGGAATTACCTCACTTCACCGGCCGGAATACCGCTCGTACAGCATGCCTTGCTAAGCCTGATGGAGCATTACCATGACGGGCTGCTAAGCATGGAAAAAATTGTTGAAAAGACCAGTCGCAACGTGGCCAAACGTTTTTCGGTCGTTGACCGCGGCTTTATCGATGAAGGCTATTTTGCCGATATGGTATTGATTGATGCATCCAGGCCTTTCACGGTCACGGATGACAATATCCTGTATAAGTGCGGGTGGTCACCCTTCAAGGGCTATACCTTCCGCTCAATGATCGATACCGTCGTACTCAATGGCCAAGTCGTGTTTGAAGAGGGACAGGTTACAGACACGCCCTTTCTGGGCGAATCTCTACAGCTTGACCGCTGAGCGTGATGCTCTTTCTGTGAGATCCAGCAACGCCCGGTGACTCTGTGTGTGAAGGCCACCCGGGCATCGTTGTGGTTTTCTGATGGCCCGACAAGAATGCATGCGAATACATTAAGAGCCGCTTGAGGTGTGTGTATGAAAGAGGACTCCAAAGAGTTCAATGTGTTGTTTGTGTGTATGGGGAACATCTGCCGTTCACCCATGGCCCACGGCGTTTTTCTAAGCCTGATCCGAAAGCATCGCCTTCAGCCGGTCATCGGTGTGGATTCAGCCGGTACGCACGCCTATCACATTGGCGAGCCACCGGACCCGAGAGCCAGCGATATCGCCTCCACTCGAGGCTATGACCTGGAGCACCTGAGAGCCCGGAGGGTAGGGGCGCCCGATATTGCAGAATTCGACCTCATACTGGTAATGGACCACCAAAATCAAAGGGACGTGCTCAGACTGTGTACGGAAGATCAAAAGGACAAGGTGCGGCTGCTCTTGGATTTCGCCCTCAATGCCGGGACAGAGGAAGTCCCGGATCCCTACTATGGCGGGACCAAGGGTTTTGAGACCGTTCTGGATCTAGTAGAAGATGCCTGTCAAGGCTTGCTTGAACACATCAGCAAGCACCACTGTCTGAAAATCAGCGTGTAGGCCTGTTTCACGGGCCCATTTGTATGGATGCCCGTATCTCCCCAACACGGGCTTATGTAGTTCGCTTGCCGGGGTCTGAGGACGGTTGCCTGCCAGGATTACCTTGCTTGGAACCGGTCCTATCCCTGTTGCCTTGGTTTTTCCTGGAATGAGCCGACCGACGGCTATCCTCTGATTTGCGCGTGTTGTCCCGGCGCCGGCTGTTGCTGCGGGAATGATCTCGTGAACCGCGTCTTCTCTGCCCACCCGGCTGTCGGCTGGTGCTGCTTGCACGTCGAGTTTCCGTCTTTTCCTGCGTGCTTTCAGTTGCCTGTTGAGGTTTCTTGGTAGTGCCGGAAAGCCATCCAATGAGGGATTTCAGCGGACCGGCACCCGTGGCATTGGAAGCAGACTGCTTTTTCATGGGAGGCACCGGGGATGAGGCAAGGATGGATTTCACAGCGGGCTGTTCAGAGACTAGGGGTGCTGGCCTGTAAAGAGTATCGCTGGTTTCTTGTTGCGGGATGTGCTCGTAGCTGGGTACCCGGGCGGCTTTGGCGTCCTGGTCGCGAACCCTGTCTACAGAAAAATGCGGGGTTTCAAGATTCGGATCAGGCACGATGACAAGTTGTACGGCATGACGTGCTTCGATTTCACTGATCCCGGTGCGCTTTTCATTTAACAGGAAGCTTGTGACCTCAACCGGCAGCTTGGCGATCACCGTGCCCGTCTTTTCCTTCATGGCTTCATCTTCAATGAGCCGAAGCACGGCAAGCGCAAGTGACTCTATACTGCGTATCGTACCGTGACCTGTACATCGTGGACATACGATCTGACTCGACTCTTCCAATGAAGGTCGCAGTCTCTGTCGCGACATTTCGAGTAATCCGAATTGTGAAATCTGACCGACTTGTACCCGTGCACGATCTATCTTGAGTGCCTCGCGCAGGCGTCTTTCAACATCACGTCGATTTTTCTCTGGCGACATGTCTATGAAGTCAATGATGATCAGTCCGCCAAGGTCGCGTAACCGCAACTGCCTGGCCGTCTCATCGGCAGCTTCAAGGTTGGTCGTGAGCGCAGTTTCCTCAATATCACTGCCTTTGGTTGCTTTTGCCGAGTTGATGTCAATGCAGATCATGGCCTCTGTATGGTCGATAACCATGGACCCTCCAGAGGGCAGGGATACTTCACGTTCAAATGCGGACTCGATCTGGGACTCGATCTGGTACCGGTTAAACAGGGGTACGTGGTCCGTGTAGTGCTTCAGCTTTGCAAGGTTATGGGGCATAACCTGCTCGACAAATTTTTTGGCATCATCAAATACATCGGAGTCATCAATGATGATTTCACTGATATCATCACGAAGATGATCGCGCAGTGCACGAATGATGACATTGCTCTCCTGGTAGATAAGAAAGGGCTTGTTCTTGGTATCGGCTGCGCTTTTGATCGATGCGTAGACTTTCTGTAAATAGTCCAGGTCCCACTGAAGCTCTTCTGTGGAATGACCAACCCCTGCTGTGCGCGCGATAACGCCCATGCCTTTAGGGATTTCGAGCTTGGCCAGGACACCCCGTATATCCTCACGGTTTTCCCCTTCGATGCGACGAGACACTCCGCTTGCACGCGGATTGTTGGGCATCAGGACAAGATAACGTCCAGCCAGACTGATGTAGGTAGTGAGCGCAGCGCCTTTATTGCCACGTTCTTCGCGCTCGACCTGTACAACAATTTCCTGGCCTTCGGAAATAAGGTTCCTGATCGGCACGCGCTCACCATTATTGCTTGGTGAGCCACTTAGGAAATCGCGGGAAATCTCCTTGAACGGGAGGAACCCATGACGTTCGGATCCGTAGTTGACAAAGGCAGCTTCCAGGCTCGGCTGTATCCGAGTGATGATGCCCTTGTAGATGTTGTCTTTTTTCTGGTTACGCGAGGGTAGTTCTATATCTAAATCGTACAGCCGTTGGCCATCGACCATCCCTACCCGCAACTCTTCCTGTTGTGTGGCATTGATTAAAATTCTTTTCATGTGTAACTCTTTGTAGTGTCCGATCTACACACAACACGTGTAATTGATGCCACCCCATGATTCTATTAACAACGCCTCGATACGCTTGGCTTGAATGGGCTAGGGGGACGGGTCCGTGGAATAGATGGACGGTGAAACTTAGTAAACTCATTGTCATTTGCGGGGAACTGCCCAATTCAGCTTGACCTGAACACGTAGCGGGCGCTGCTCCAGCTTTCTTCCATGGCGGCTACAGAAATGCCTTGCGCCGTGGAAGCAGAAAATCTAAAAAAATAAACAGTGCCTGATAGTGCATTTCATCTATAGCACCGTAGCCCGTAATAGTACGTAACTATTCTGAAATTAACAAGATATACTGTGGAATAGCACATGTATCAAGAAGTCAGGGTACTCATGTCGACTGCAATGCCGGTGATCTGTCCGTTATGAAAGTGACCTACGTGATTGACTCAAACAGAGAGGGTCAGCGGATTGACAACTTTTTGTTTGCCAATCTGAAGGGTGTTCCCAAGAGCTTGATTTACCGCTTGTTGCGCACTGGAAAAATCAGGATAAATGGCCGTCGTGTCAAGCAAACTCATCGGCTTGCAGCCGATGACAGTGTATCCGTCCCCGAATTACGCACCGCACAAGATCACGCCCCGGTGATCTCGGATGACGTCAAGTCAACTATCCAGTCTTCGATACTCTATGAGGATGAAGCTCTACTTGTTGTCAATAAACCGGCGGGCATGGCGGTCCATCCAGGCAATCGTGTCTCGTTCGGTGTGATTGAAGTGCTGCGGGCTTCGCGCCCCAATGCTGCTTTCCTTGAACTGGTGCACAGGCTTGATCGCCATACCAGTGGTTGTCTGCTGGTGGCAAAAAACAAGCGGATGCTGGATGACCTGCATGCAGCGCTGAGAGAAAGGGAAATACACAAGGAGTACCTGGCACTGGTCAAGGGCCGGTGGGACCACGGTGAAAAGAAAATTCTCGAACCCCTTAGAAGAAAGAATGAAAAATCAGAACGTGCTGCAAGCGATCGTTCCTTCGGCAGGTACAAATCCGCAGTCAGCCACTTTTCACCACTGCAGGTCTTTGCCGAAGTTTCCCTGATGAAGATCAGGATCCATACCGGACGTACCCATCAAATTCGCATTCATGCGGCGGAGGCCGGATTTCCTGTTGCAGGTGATCAAAAGTATGGTGACTTTTCCTTCAACCGCAGGTGTAGAAAAAATGGGCTGAGGCGCATGTTTTTACATGCTTCCAAGGTGGCTTTTCAGTGTCGTAGCACGGGTGCCAAGTATGCTATAAAAGCACCAATGGGCGTAGAGCTTACTGATTACCTGGATAGCCTGGCGTGTGAATCACCACCACAGGACATAACGATCAAGAGCATTGAGCTAGAAGCAGAAAATGGAGCCTGAGATTAATTTGGGAGAACCTGGCGAGCGCATTCGACCTGCACGAACGGTTTCATCCTGGGAGCAGGATATGCTTGTAAAGCTCGCTGAGTCGGGACTCAAGGAACAACAGCGATCGCGTCGCTGGGGCATATTCTTCAAGTTGCTCGGCTTTGCCTACCTGGGAATATTTCTGATCGGCATGATCGACTGGAATCTTACCGGACTTTCCGAGGGTACCCGGCATACGGCGATGGTCGAGATGACGGGAGTGATTGCCAATGGCGAGACTGCAAGTGCCGAGAATGTGATCTCGGGCTTGCGTGCCGCATTTGAGAATGGCCGCTCGGCAGCTGTGATATTGAAGATCAACAGTCCAGGCGGCAGCCCGGTTCAGGCCGGTTATATCAATCGTGAAATCACACGCCTGCGAGCACTTCATCCCGAAAAGCCGTTGTACGCGGTGGTTACCGACATCTGCGCTTCAGGAGGTGTTTTTGCTGCCGTTGCGGCGGATGAAATTTATGCTGACAAGGCGAGCATTGTCGGATCCATAGGTGTGATGATGGACGGCTTTGGTTTTGTTGAGGCAATGCAAAAGCTGGGCATTGAACGCAGGCTCATGATTGCAGGTGAGCACAAGGGATTCCTCGATCCTTTCTCGCCCGCTGAACAATTTGAAAAAGAGCATGTTCAGAATTTGCTTGATGAAATTCATCAACAGTTTATTGAGGCTGTAAAGGCGGGAAGAGGCGATCGCCTGGTCGATGATACGAAGATCTTCAGTGGTCTGTTCTGGACGGGTGAGCAGGCCCACGAGATCGGGCTGGTGGATGGCTTTGGCAGCGTCGGCTACGTCGCACGCGAGGTGGTCGGTGTCGAGAGGATACAGGACTACACCTACCGGGAAGATGTATTGCAGAGGTTTGCCAAGCAACTGGGTAGCGCTCTGATCACCCCGGTTCGGGAAGCCGTCACGTATCCGGTGATTCGCTGAAGCCAAAACTGGATTTACAGGCAGGCATGACGGAATCATTTGCCAACCCGCTATCCGGGGAATTCGACCCCCAGGTGCTGGCAGAACGCAATGTCCCCCTGGTCGGCGAGCTGCCGACAGATTCCATGCATCGCCTTCAAGCAGCTGCAGTATCCGTGACGGCCACAGTGAACATTAACCTGAAGCTCACCCGGGCAAAAGACGGGTCTTGCCGGATGGATGGAACGATCGTACACACACTTGGACTTTGCTGTGTCCGCTGTCTTGATGAAGTCGAGATACCCTTGCATGCGACTGTCAAGCTTGCCCTTCAGTGCGCATCTGAAGCTTTCATCGAGCAGCCAGAGGGCTATGACCTGTATGAATACGCAGACAACCGCCTTGATCTGATACGCCTGGTGGAGGATGAACTGTTGCTCGCACTCCCCTTGGCCCCTAAACATGTGGATATTTCACTATGCAACCAAGGTGTGATAGCTTGGCTTGTGCCTGATAGCACGTTTGAAGAGCATACCCAAAGCCCTTTCGCTATATTGAAACGCTAGTGAAGCTAGGAGAATCCCATGGCGGTACAAAAGAATAGGAAGACACGCTCAAAAAGAAATATGCGTAGAGCGCATGATGGGCTGATTGCTAAAACCCTCTCTGTAGACCCCACTACCGGTGAGCAGCACTTGCGCCACCATGTCACTCCGGATGGCTACTATAAGGGGCGGCAGGTGATTGAGAAACAAGATGAGTATGAGGACGACGAGGAATAGTCGCTCATAGCAGCCTTCCAAAAATCCAGACACGGCTCCCCGTCCGCCAGTTTGCTTGATCTGCATACGGCTTGCCTGGGTCAGTCATTTACAGCGTGACAAATTTCACAGTTTCACTTGACGCCATGGGTGGTGACTTTGGTGTAGTCGTTGTTGTCGAAGCCGCTGTTGCATTTCTGGAGAATAACCAGGACACCTCCCTGATTCTGGTCGGCGACCAGCAGGAGATACTGGCTGAGCTCGACAGGATCAATGTTGCCCCTAACGAGAGGCTGAAGGTGCATCATGCCAGTCAGTCCATCGAGATGGATGAAGCGCCCTCGCATGCATTGCGCAACAAGAGGGACTCCTCGATGCGCATTGCCGTGAATCTGGTCAAGGAGGGCATTGCACACGCCTGTGTCAGTGCAGGAAACACCGGTGCACTTGTTGCTACGGCGCGTTATGTACTCAAGATGTTAACGGGTATTGATCGTCCGGCAATCACCAGCACCATCCCATCAATCCATGGACAAACCTACATGCTGGACCTGGGTGCAAACATCGGCTGCAGCAGCGAGCATCTGTTGCAATTTGCCGTGATGGGTGTCGTGCTGGCCTCAGCGATAGACGAGATTGAACACCCCAAGGTCGGCCTGCTCAACATTGGCGAGGAGGAGATCAAGGGCAATGACCAGATCAAGCACGCCAATGAAATGTTGCAGCAAAGCGACCTGAACTACATCGGCTATGTCGAGGGCGATGACGTCTATTGCGGGGATGTCAATGTGGTGGTATGTGATGGATTTGCCGGAAATGTCTCCCTGAAATCCAGTGAAGGCGTAGCGAAGACGATTTCCCACTACATCCAGGAAGAATTCAGGAAAAACCTGTTCACCAGGGTCTGCGGGCTGTTTGCCATGCCGGTATTGAAATCATTCCGCCGGCGTATTGATCCACGGTGCTATAATGGTGCAAGTCTTCTGGGGCTACGTGGGGTAGTGGTCAAAAGCCATGGTGGAGCCGATGCCTATTCATTTCAACATGCCATCAATATTGCCCGCCTGGAAGCCGTAGCACAGGTCCCCCAACTGATTGACACTCATATCTCGAAGTACCTCAAGCACAGCAATACATCATGATTTATTCGAAGATAACCGGTACAGGAAGCTACTTGCCGGAGAAGGTGCTGACAAACAAGGATCTGGAAAAACTCGTAGATACCACGGATCAATGGATTCGTGAAAGAACGGGCATCAGGGAACGTCATATTGCAGCCGAGGGCGAGACGACCTGTGACCTGGCGCTGAACGCAGCCAATCGCGCGATCGAGATGGCCGGCAAATCAAGTGCTGACATTGACCTGATTATCCTGGCAACGACAACCGCGGACAAGATATTCCCCGGGAGCGCCTGCCTGTTACAGAAGCGTCTGGATATCCATGGCTGTCCGGCATTCGACGTCCAGGCGGTATGCACAGGCTTTGTATACGCCCTGGGTATTGCCGACAAATTTATTCGTGCCGGCGAAGCCAAGTGTGCGCTTGTCGCGGGGTCCGAGACCCTGTCGCGCATCCTGGACTGGAACGATCGCAGCACCTGTGTGCTATTTGGAGATGGTGCAGGTGCGGTGATACTTGAAGCCTCAGCCGAACCCGGAATTCTTTCCACACACCTGCATGCCGATGGCAGCTACGAGCATTTGCTGCATGTGCCACACGGGATATCAAAGGGCTATGAGCAACTCAAGGCCGGCGAAGCCTATGTCTACATGGAAGGAAATGCCGTATTTAAAATGGCAGTCAATACATTGGGTAAGATTGTCGATGAGGCCCTGGAAGCGAATCAGCTCAGCAAAAGTGATATTGACTGGCTCATCCCCCATCAGGCGAATAGCCGCATCATTGAAGCCACGGCACGAAAGCTGAAGATGTCGATGGAGCGGGTCATTGTTACGGTAGCCGAACACGTGAATACCTCTGCGGCATCGGTCCCCCTGGCACTGGATACTGCCGTACGCGACGGCAGGATCAAGAAAGGGGAGACGCTCATGCTTGAAGCCTTTGGGAGCGGCTTTACCTGGGGCTCGGCACTTTTAAAGTTTTGACCAGGCGCGACTTGCCAAGTGTCCATGGCGCACGTATCGACCTATAGAGAAAACTGCAGAAAATGTTCCCGCCTTGCCCGGCACCTGACTTCCAGTAAAAAACGATACCCTGCATATCACTGCAAACCGGTGGCCGCATTCGGCGATCAACGTGCACAACTCCTGGTTGTAGGGCTGGCGCCGGGACTGCATGGAGCCAACGCCACAGGCAGACCTTTTACGGGGGATCATGCGGGTATCCTCCTGTACCAGACACTGTACAAGTTTGGCTTTTCCTCGCGACCGTCATCAGAAAGCAGCAACGACTCCCTGCAACTCAAAAACTGCAGGATCACCAATGCCGTGAAATGTCTGCCCCCTGCCAACAAACCAACCACTGAGGAAATCAGGAACTGCAATGGCTATCTGCACAATGAATTAAAGCTGCTGGAGCCTGCAAGTGTCGTGTTGGCACTTGGCAAGATTGCCCACGATGCCGTGCTCAGGGCGTTGGCGCTGAAGCTGAGTCGATACCCGTTCGCCCATGGCGAGCGGCACAGCATCGGCTACCAGCTGCACTTATTGGATTCTTACCACTGCAGCCGCTATAACACCCAGACACGGCGGCTCACACAGGAACAATTTGAAGCCGTTTTTTCCCAGGCGGTTTCACTACTGGCAGAGGCTTGAATGGAACCTACCGGTACCATGGGTGCATTGGATCACAATCTCACACTACAGGGGCTTCCTGTAAACCCGGGTGTGTACCGGATGCTCGATGCACAGGGAAGATTACTGTACGTCGGCAAGGCGAGAAATCTGAAGAAACGGGTCGCAACCTATTTTAACAAGGGCAAAAAAAGTCCCCGTTTGACCAAAATGATCTCGCAAACCACAGATATCGAGACGACGGTTACGAATACGGAAGCCGAAGCGCTGCTGCTGGAAAACAACCTTATCAAGAGGTATCACCCACGCTACAACATTTTGCTGAGAGATGACAAAAGCTACCCCTATATCTTCATTTCCTCAAAGCATAAGTTTCCACAAATTACATTTTATCGGGGTGCACGCAAGCAAAAGGGAAGCTACTTTGGGCCGTACGCGAATGCGGGAGCAGCTCGAGATGCCCTGAGCTTGCTGCAGAAGGTATTCAAGGTTCGCCAGTGCGACGACTATTTTTTCAGCCATCGCAGCAGGCCATGCCTGCAGTATCAGATCGCGCGCTGCAGTGCACCTTGCGTGGGCTTCATCGATGAAGCCAGCTATCGCAATGAAATAAAATCTGCTATCGAATTTCTCGAAGGTAACAGTGATGCCCTGATCAAGCAGTACATACAGGATATGGACCAGGCAGCGGCTGACCTGGATTATGAGAAAGCGGCACGATGCCGTGACAAAATTGAATTGTTGCGCAAGGTTTCCGAGCAGCAATACGTGAGTGCACAAACAGGAGATGTCGACATCGCTGCCGTCAAGTCCGAAGGGGAGATCGCCTGTGTGCAGGTATTTAACATACGTGCTGGAATGAATCTCGGCAATAAAAGCTATTTCCCGAAAATGCCCGGCGTATCGAGTAATGAGAAGATCATCGCTGCATTCCTTGGCCAGTATTACCTTACCCATGGTATTCCTGAGGAGATTATCTTGAGTCACCGGCCGGATGAGTTCAGGCTTTTACAGGAGATGCTCGCCAATCAGGCGGGTAGAAAAGTTTCAATCGTCTGCGCACCACGGGGCAAACGTGCCCGATGGCTTGATATTGCAAGGAATAACGCGGCCTTGGCCGTGCAGGGCAAGCTGGTTTCAAAAGCGGGGCTTGTTCAGCGTTTTGAAGCCGTTCAGGATGAACTCGGGCTTGAGTATCTCCCTCAACGTATCGAATGTTTTGATATCAGTCATACTAAAGGAGAGGCGCCGGTCGCATCCTGTGTAGTATTCGAGCAGGGCGGGCCGCTGAAGACAGAGTATCGCTACTTCAATATCGAAGGGGTTACGCCAGGAGATGACTATGGCGCAATGCACCAGGCACTGACGAGGCGCTACATGAAACTTAAAAAAGGGGAGGGCAAACTACCGGATATACTGCTGATTGACGGTGGCAAAGGACAGGTAAGCAAGGCCAAGGAAGCGCTGGTCGAGCTGCAGGTTGAAGGGGTCTGCATCATTGGTGTGGCCAAGGGGGTGCAACGTAAAAGTGGTGATGAGACACTGGTATTTGCAGATACCGGTCAATCGAGTCGTCTCGCCCAGCACTCATTGGCCCTGCGACTGATTCAGCAAATCCGGGACGAAGCGCATCGGTTCGCGATTACGGGGCATAGAAAACGGCGTGCCAAGGCGCGCATCGTCTCCACGCTGGAAAATGTCGAGGGTGTAGGTCCTAAACGCAGGCAGAATTTATTGAAACACTTTGGTGGAATGCGCGGTATTTCACGCGCAGGAATTGAGGAGATCGCAAAAGTGCCGGGTGTAAGCGAACGCCTTGCCCGGGCAATCTATCAGGAAGTTCATGATCAGTGAGTTTAACTTGATATGACATATGGCGTTGCCAACATATTGACATTCATAAGGATTTTAATAACACCCCTGTTGGTTGGGGTGTATTACTTCCTCCCTGAGCAATGGGGTATGCCCGTGGCCGCGCTGCTGTTCGGGCTTGCATCGTTGACCGACTGGCTGGACGGATATCTGGCAAGAAAGTTGAATCAGGTCTCAAAGCTGGGCGCGTTCCTGGACCCCATTGCAGACAAGTTGATTATCGTTACGGTGCTGGTTGTCATTGTGGACAGACATGGGCAACTGTCCATACTGGTCTCGGCGCTGATCATCATTGCACGGGAATTTGTGGTTTCAGGGCTGCGGGAGTGGATGTCTGAGCTTGGCAGGCGCGATTCCGTGGCGGTTTCAATGCTGGGAAAGCTGAAAACGGCTTCGCAAATGTTGGCACTGTTTTTCCTACTCTATTATTATCCCGTTCTTGGAATCCCGGTATTCGATATCGGGGTGTGGTTGCTGTACCTGGCGGTAGTACTTACACTTTGGTCGATGATGATCTATATTGGTCGTGCAATTCAGACAAACCATGGGTAAAGTCGGCTGCTTTGTTTCGACCCACACGGTTTGATCGTTTAGCCGGTACAAATCTCTTGCGGGAATAGCTCAGTTGGTAGAGCGCAACCTTGCCAAGGTTGAGGTCGCGAGTTCGAGCCTCGTTTCCCGCTCCATCTCATTTGCAATGGGCGGCCTTTGACAGCCGCTTGCAGTTATTCTGTATTGCCAGACCCAGGACGTATAGGCTTGCCAGCAACGATTTCCAGTATCGGCCACCGTCTTTCCAGACTTACGGGCACCGCGGTGGCCGACACCTGATCAAGAATCTGGCTGATTTCCTGCCAGAAAATTCCGGAGGGGTCTTTCAGGCTCGAGTCCACTTCGAGGAAGATGCCAATCGCATTTCCATGCTGCAGGTCCGAGACGAGTTGCTGGTGCATATCCCTCACCATGGTGCCCTGTTGGTCCGGAACTGCAGGGCTGATCTCTGCAGCTTTCAGGAATGCATTCTGAATGGCAGAGCCGGAGTGTTCACTGTAGGTCATAAAACGGGCATCTCGGTGAAAATGACTGCGCATAATGAGCGTATTCACAAGACTCGTATGCTCAAAAATAATGATTGCAGGGCCTTGCACTGGGACATTTTCCAGGTTCAGCCTCATTACACGATAGACTACGGAAGTCAGTGTCCACACGATGAAGCGAATCAAAAATTCAGGAACAACGGCATAGATCGACAGCGCAACAACTACATTCAACAAAGCCACGGAAAGGAAAAGTTGGGGGATCGTCAAGCCAGCTCCCAAAAGCACGATTGCGTAAATGGAGGTGCCCATCATGGCAATGGCATTGAGGATATTGTTGCCGGCAATGACGCGTGCACGTCGCTCGGGGCGGGTTCGCGCTTGTACCATGGCATACAGAGGCACAATGTAAATGCCACCAAACAGACCTGTGAGAAAAATGTCGGCACTCAGGCGCCAGTTTGACCTGATGTTCAGAAATTCCCTTAGCCCGATGAGCTCATCTGCGGCATGCATTGCCGTTGCGAAAAATATGTCGGTTCCAAAAAGGGTCAGGCCGATGGAGCCGATCGGAACCAGGCCCAGTTCAATGCTGCGTCTGGACAGGCGTTCGCATAGCAATGATCCCACGCCGATGCCCACGCAAAGCAGGGCCAGAAAAAATGTGACAACTTGTGCATTTGCGCCAAGGGCCAGTCGTGTGAAGTTTGGTAGCTGGGTTATGTAGGTGGCGCCCAGGAACCAGAACCACGAAATGCCAAGTATGGCAAAGAAAACAGCCCCGTGTTTTCTCAATGCACTCAGATTACGATAGGTTTCTACAACAGGATTCCATCGAATTTTCAGAAGAGGGGCGACGGGGGGTGTGGATGGAATTCGCAGCGCACTCAGGTAGCCCAGGCCTGCAAGCGTAATCACAGTGTAGGATACCAGGGTCCTTGAGTCGGATGTGATGCTGACCAGTATTCCTCCGAGCATCGTACCCAGCAGGATGGCCATGAACGTGCCGGATTCAACCAATGCGTTGCCTCCGATAAGTTCCTTTTGCGCCAAGTGCTCAGGGATGATGGAGTACTTGATCGGACCGAAGAAAGAAGATTGCGTGCCCATGAAAAACAGGGCTACTAACAATAGGGGAATGCTGTTCAGGTAGAATCCCACGGCTGCAAACAGCATGATGGCAATTTCACCCAGTTTGATTTTCCTAATGAGATCTGCTTTTGCAAAGCTGTCTGCAATCTGGCCGGCGGTCGCAGAGAAGAGAAAAAATGGCAGTATGAAGAGAAGTGCAGCGAGATTGATGATGTAGTTTGAATAGCTCGATCCTGAATAACTGCTCTGAAAAGCAATCAGGATGATCAAGGCATTCTTGAAAACATTGTCATTGAAAGCGCCGAAGAACTGGGTAAGGAAAAAAGGTCCGAAACGCCTTTCCCCCAGCAGGTGAAGCTGTCCACCTGAGCTTGGCATGCTACTCCCGGACAAAATCGCTCAATGGGAACTGCCCTGGTTTATCCCTGTGCTGGGACAAGGAAACTCATCAGACAATGCTGGACAGGCAGGGAGCGTTGACCGGCATCACATCGTATTCGAGGCACTTTGTTATCCAAATTCACTTCCGGGTACGGTACCCCAGACGAGCCACCTGGAGTTACAAGTAATCTGGATTGATTGAGGTCTGGTTGAAATCCACTTCGACTTCGACATCCGTCTTCAGCCGCGCCTGGCAAGCCAGAATATAGTTCTCTCGTATCATGTCGCCATCGAGGGTGTAGGTGTAATCTGTCAATGGCTTGATTTTTCCACTGACAAGCTTGGCCCGGCAAGTCCCGCATGAGCCGACTTTACAGTCACATGGCCACTCGATTCCTGCATTTTTCGCTGCCTGCAGCAGGTTAATACCTCCTTTAACATCAAAGGTTTGGCCTGTATTCAATATCGTCGCCTTAAAATCCTTATTTTTACTGCCGAACCCAAACATAGTCCCTCCTCTTCAAATTATGCATTGGTCGCTATGGGAGCATGGATATTCCCTGCCGAATAGAACCAACCCCCACTATACCGCGTCACCGCATGGGAGTGAACGCAATCATCAACTGAATACAGCACTCATTGCAACAGGCTTCTTAACATCCAGGCCGTTTTTTCATGTATCTGCATGCGATTCGTGAGCAAATCTGCAGTCGGCTCATCGTTGGCCTCTTCAATCATCGGGAAGATTTCCCGGGCTGTGCGTACGACTGCTTCCTGCCCAAGTACTAGCTGCTGGATCATATGCTGTGCACTTGGAACACCTGTCTCCTCGTCAATTTGAGTAAGCTCCTTGAACGTGCTGTACGAGCCCGGTGCAAAGATGCCCAGGGCACGAATCCGCTCTGCAATTTCATCCACTGCCAGGGCAAGCTCCTGGTACTGTTGCTCAAACATGGTATGCAGGGTTGTGAACATGGGGCCTGTCACATTCCAGTGATAGTTATGAGTTTTCAGATACAGCGTATAGGTATCCGCAAGCAGACGGCTTAAGCCAGTAGCAATTTCCTTGCGTTGGGATTCAGGGATACCAATGTCAATTTGGGATAGTGCCTGTTCCATAATCCTCTCCAATCAAAGAGTTAGAATTCATTACATCTGCCCTTATTCTAAATAAAGGACGGCGCATTCACATTGCATAAAAATGATGGCAGTGATCGGTTTTATCCATCACTGCCGGGGATTCAGGCTTTTAAAACGCTGCTTGACTGCGCGGGTCTTGGAGACAGGGTAGTCTTGCAGGCGACTGCTGGAACTTCTACCAGGGATAGAGGCTGAGCCAGTAGCCTCCCCATACGATCAAGCCCGTGCCGGTGATTGCACGGGTCATGGCCACAGAGAATGGGAGGATTTTTTCAGCCAGCACGAACAGTGCAATCAGCAAGACCCAGAGCATGTTCATCACACCGACGGCAAGCAGGACAGCCATCAGGGCCCAGCAGCAGCCCACACAGAACATCCCGTGGTACAAACCCATCTGAAAGGCCCCGGAATTACCGTCTTTCCAGGCCGCCATCAAGAAACCGAGCGGTGTCCTGCACTGGTTCAGGCACGCGTTCTTCATCGGTGTCCATTGATAGATACCAGCCAGGACAAGAATCGAACCGCTCAGCAAGTAGCTGTTACTGTACATCATCGGGTCGAGTATATTGCTACCATGCAAGGGCCATTGAACGGCACTGGCAAAAACACTGTACAGCGCCCAGGCCACCAGGTATCCCGTCAGGAAGATGAAGGTTGATGCGTACGGCTGGTTCTTCAGCTTCTTTTGTCGGCTCACCGTTGTAAACATCATGACCATTGGCGTCACGCTTGGCGTCATCATGGCAATCATCATGATAAACCACATTAAAAAAAGCATGAGGAAATCCCATGCGGTCCAGGCACGCATGCCACCCATTGGAGGCATCCACATGTCGACCAGATGCATGTTTTCCATCGCCCATGCCATGTAAAGGATATAGAGCCATCCTGCTGCAGTAACCAGGATGAGGCCAGATATGACAATCTTTCTGTCTTTAGGTGAAAGTCCTGCAACGTGGGGTTGAGGCGTGTTCATGTGAGTATCTTCCTGATTATATGAGGTGGTCAGATTTCGAATTCATGAATCATGTCGTGCAAGAACGCAGACAGACAGCCTAAGCTGTTGATAAAAATCATACTATATAGCGCACGGGCTTGGAAGTCTGAGGCCCGCTCCGATTGGCTGCGGGGTGTTTCAAGCCCGAACTATTTCAGCTATACTTTTTAAAAGTTGAAATGTCAGCATTTTGCTTTGCATTGTTTATATAACTGGCCTGGAGGATAACTATGACGACGACAGACTGGAGTGTGGAGGGTAACTATTTCGAGTCTTGCTCATGTGACAATCTGTGTCCATGTATTTTGTTGGCAGACCCGACGGTAGGCTCCTGTACGGCCCTCGTAGGCTGGAGCATTGAAAAAGGTCACTATGGCGATGTCAGTCTGGACGGAATCAAGGTGGGCGTGTGGTTACAATCTCCTGGAAATCTCACTGCAGGCAACTGGCGCTTGGCCCTTTACGTGGATGAAAATGCGGATGATGCGCAATTTTCAGCCATCGGCGCTTTGTGGAGCGGCGAAGGCGGAGGCCACCTGGCAGTGATTGCAAGCCTGGTCAGCAATGTCCTGAGTGTCAAGAAAGCAAAAATCAGCTTTGAAAGCACTGCGGAGAAAAAACACCTGGTGATCGATGGTGTTGGAGAGAATGAGATCTACCCGATGGAGGGAGAAGAGGGCAAGCCGGTCATCATATCGAGTCCGCCCCTTGCAGTTGCACCAGGCAACCCGATTACTGTGCATGTTTCAAAAACTGCCAAATATACGGATAACGGTATCGACTGGTACGATTCAGGTAAGGCCGCTTTGGCTTCTCCGTTTCAATACGGGCCTGGCTAGACCCAGAATCCAGTTTTCTTGTGGCTAGGCGCCAGCCTAAGCCCATACGCATTTAAACGCTGTGCAGCAGGCATGTATCTGTCCTGCTGTGTAGCGTGATCCCTGGTCCTGCCCGTCGCGCCTTTCATTCAGGTCTTGGCCGGCTGATTTCCTTACTCATCCACACAGATTGAAAGATCGCTTAAATCATTGATAGGCATATAATTCCGAAAATAGTTTGAAGAGGAAGCTCATTCTCTTTATCCCGAACGGCAGGTATGTTTCAAAGAGTAGCCATTTTGGGCTATAGTATGCAGCAAGATGATTTCGACATGACTGGTTTGCCTCATGCAGACTGGAGACGCCCTAGATGGCAGGAGAATTAAAAAATGTCAATTTTTAACAGAAGAAAATTTCTAAAAGCTACAGGAAGTGGTCTGGCGTTGGGTTCAGCAGGACTCGGGCTCTCACAGGCATCAACCGAAGCTGCAGCAGTGCAGTGGAAGGTGGAAGGCAACTATTTTGAATCTTGCACGTGTGACAACGTATGTCCTTGTCTTTTACTGAAAGACCCTACCGTGGGATCCTGTACAGCTTTTGTAGGCTGGGGAATTGACAAGGGCCACTATGGCGATGTCAGTCTGGACGGACTCAAGGTGGCCGTATGGCTGCATGCCCCGGGAAATCTTCTTAACGGGAACTGGCGCATAGCCCTGTATATCGATGATCAGGCCAGTGATGCGCAATACGATGCTCTGAATTCATTGTGGGGCGGCGAAGGCGGAGGTCACCTTGGAGTGATCGCAAGCCTCATCAGTGATGTCCTCAGTGTCGAAAAAGCCAACATCAGTATTCTGGATACTGCCGAGAAAAAACATCTGGTCGTGGAAGGCGTTGGAGAGAACGAGATTTATCCAATGAAAGGTGAGGATGGCAATGACATCGTTCTGTCTAAAACACCTCTTGCAGTTGCACCGCAGAATCCAATTACACTGCATGAGTCCAAGAAAGCTCGGTACCATGACAACGGTATTGACTGGTACGAGTCCGGCAAAGCTGGATTGTCTTCAGCGTTCCAGTACGGGCCTGCTTGAGGAAACTGTACTGACGCACCGGTTGGTGTAAGGCGTACCCTGCCGGCTGACAGGGTACGGGCTTCTCGGCAGCAGTTTCCAAGCGATTCGCTTTTCTGGAGACCGATGCCCTGAATACGTTCAAGATACCGGGCAAGTCCCGGAGTCCCGGATAATTTTGTGCATGTCTACCTGGTTCAAGAGAATTGCGGCTTGTTGTGTGCTGGTATTCTCCCAGTGCGTTTATGCAGAAACAGGAGCGCTGTCGCTTACAGGCAATCTGATTCAAGGTGGGCTTGCGTTCGGACAGGTTGATCCGGGTTCAAAAGTACGGGTCAACGGACAGTGGGTGCGTGTTGCGACTTCAGGCGAATTTATTCTGGGCTTTGGGCGGGACTATCCCCCGGATCTTTCTGTGATCGTGCAGGCAAATGACGGTTCTGTACATTCTCATGCGTTTAAAATCGCCTCACGTGAATATGACATTCAGCGCATTGACGGCTTGCCCGACAAGCAGGTGAGCCCAGGACCGGAAGCGATGCAGCGCATCCGCAGGGACAGTGCTGAAATTTCTGTAGCGCGCAGCTTGAATGATGACCGGATGGATTTTAAATCCGGATTCATATGGCCCGTACAGGGCCGGATTTCAGGTGTCTATGGCAGCCAGAGAATTCTCAATGGTCTTTCGCGCAGGCCTCATTTTGGCATTGATATTGCCGCACCTGTGGGCACGCCTGTTCTGGCACCGTCACCAGGACTCGTGACTTTCGTCAAGGACATGTATTTTTCTGGCGATACGCTCGTGATCGATCATGGGCAGAACCTGTCGTCCTCTTTCCTGCACTTGCACAAGGTCCTGGTGAAGGTCGGCGATTGGGTAGAGCAGGGGCAGCCGATAGCACTGGTCGGTGCCACCGGTCGTGTGACCGGCCCACATCTGGACTGGCGTATGAACTGGCACGAGCAACGACTGGACCCGGGCTTGCTCGTGGGCGAGATGCCGACTGATAAATAGGCTGCGGTACCTGCCCCGCTTCGCAGATTTGTGACCTGCCTACAGGCTCTGGTAATAGCCCATTAAAATCTTTGCAACTTCCGGCCTGGCAAATTCCCCGGGCAAGGGCTCTCCAGCCGCCAGCATGGCGCGGACTTTCGTACCGGAAAGCAGCACGAAATCCTCCTTTTGATGATCGGGTGCATCCCGCATCATGACGACCTGATTCAATTTTTTCGAGTAGGCAGTGTGATCAGCGCGGAAAATCTCGATGTCCAGCGCTCCAGGAGGAACTTCTTCATCGAATATCTTTTGCGCATCGAACGCCCCGTAGAAATCACCGACGCCGGCGTGGTCGCGACCAATTATGAAATGTGTACAGCCGCAGTTCTGGCGAAAGACGGCATGCAGGACAGCTTCACGCGGGCCCGCATACAGCATGTCGAATCCATAGCCTGTAATCATGACGCTGTTGGGCGGGAAATAGAGCTCCACCATTTTTCGAATCGCGGCATCCCTCACCGGTGCTGGAATGTCGCCCGGCTTCAACTTTCCAAGCAGCATGTGTACTAGAATTCCGTCTGCGCCCGTGGCTTCTTGTGCCATTTTGCAGAGTTCCTCATGCGCCCGATGCATCGGGTTGCGCGTCTGAAAGCCAACAACGGTATTCCAGCCACGTTCAGCAATCTCGCTGCGTATTTCCACTGCTGTACGAAATGTCTCCGGGAACTCATCCTGAAAATAGCTGTAGTTGAGAACCTGTATCGGACCTGCGATGACCATCTTTCCCAGGGACATTGCAGTGGCTACCCCGGGGTGTTCCTGATCGGTGGTACCGTAGGTCTTTGCAACCATGGCTGCCAGTTGATCGTCACTGAGCTCTTCCACTGTCTCTACATCCTGAATGGCAATCACGGGGGTCCCGCTTACATTGGGATCTTTCAGCGCGATGCGCATGCCCGGTTTTACCGAAGATGCATCATGAACCAGATTCATGATCGGCACAGGCCAGAACAATCCGTCGCTGGTATGCATGGTATCCGCTACCGAAATTGCATCCCTGACGTTCATGAATCCTGTCAGCGGTGTAAAGTATCCTGCACCGAGCATCACAACATTGCAGGCAGCAGCTGAATTCAACAGTACAGAGGGGAGGCGCTCAGCTTCCAGCTTTAGCTGTTTACTCTGTTCTTCATCACTGACAAACAAAGGCTTTAAGGTATCTGATCCGTGCGGCTTAATCATGGTCTCTCCTGGCTATGCACAGTGGTATGAAAATTTGGATGTCGATAGGTCGACTAGGCTTTGAACAGTGTTAGCGCTCATGACTGTACTAAGGTTTTGGGCTTGACCGATTGCGATGATGCTTTTCCGGGAATCCTTTCTACACAGGCTGGTCATTCAGTAGCTTTCCCCGAATCCGCCTTGAACCCCACAGCTTGTATCCCGGCAATGGCACAGTGTTCATCCTCGTCGGACAAATCACCGGAGATTCCTACCGCGCCGATAGCAGAATTGCTGGAATCCCGTACAAGCACTCCTCCAGCAACCGGCAACAGTCGATGATCAGCCACATGGATTAAAGCATTCATGAACATGGGTCGCTGCTCACCCATCTCCCCCAGCGTACGCGACGACACTCCGACACCAATTGCACCCCAGGCCTTTGCAACCGCCATCAATGGGCGCATGAAACCTGTTCCATCTGCTCGAGACAATGCCTTGATGTGACCGCCGGCATCCAGCACGGCAACCGTGAGAGGAGCCAAATTCCTTTTTTCACCCTCCAGGTGGGCCGTATCGATGATTTCGTTCGCCTGTTTTAGAGTAATCTCTGTCATGGAGCGCCCCTGTTTTGGGTGCGTTATACAGATGATTGCACCGATAGTAAACCGGGGCTGGAAAAATCAACACCCTTCCTGCTTGCACCTGGCAAACAGGCGGTATGGCCTGCGACCGGGAGGTCTCATGGTAGTATGAACCGATGGATGCATTGTTGCTTATTGCCCATGGCAGCCGCGAGCAAAGCGCAAACGATGAAGTGCGCTCACTGACCAGAACGCTTGAACAAAACCTCGGGCAAACATTCGGCTGGATCGATTGTGCATTCCTGGAACTTGCCGAGCCCTGCATCGCCAAGGGGATCGATGCCTGCATACGCAATGGCGCAAGTAACATCACCGTGTTGCCTTATTTCCTTGCGGCAGGGCGTCATGTCACGGTCGATATCCCTGCAGAGCTGGAGAAAGCAAAACTGGCAAACCCACATGTACAGCTGAAAGTTACCCCGCATATCGGGGCTGCAGATGAAGTCTGCAACCTGCTGGCCAAGCTAAGCCACAAGGCCCTGTGATAGTACGGATATACCGCTAGGGTACGTACCTGCCCAAAGTCAGTCCTGACGGGAAAGGGCTTCTACTTCCTCTTTTGAGA
This sequence comes from Gammaproteobacteria bacterium, assembly GCA_026710875.1. Taxonomy (GTDB): domain Bacteria; phylum Pseudomonadota; class Gammaproteobacteria; order UBA4575; family UBA4575; genus WTFY01. The sequence continues at coordinate 28,788 of JAPOQE010000117.1, forward strand.
CAGCCGTGTAGGGCGAATTCCTCACCTGATCATGAACTTTCATCCGGTAACGGACGAACTGGTCAACTTCGGTGAAATGCATGAATGGATTGCCTTCTAGCTCCTCGGCGAGTGTGGAGGTCTCCTGCTTTGCATAGTGATGCCCGGGATGGATAACAATGGAGTCCGGTAACTCGTCTCGAAACCGCTTGAGGGTGGTATGCATCTGCTCCGGGTCGCCGCCTCGTAGATCGCAACGCCCGCATCCAAATACAAAAAGCGTATCCCCGGTGATCAGGTCATTGCCGATCCGATAGCAGGCTGAGCCGGGCGTATGGCCCGGTGTATGCAATATCTCAACCTCGGTTTCTCCAATCGTCATACGGTCCCCGCCATGATGCAAGCTGGGCCGTACAATATCGGCGCCCCAGAATGCAGCCTCGCTCTTCAGCAAGTGCACCTCCGCATCACATTGATCCAGCAGCTGGCCAATGCCGTTGATATGGTCGTGGTGGCTATGTGTCAACAGGATATCCGTGATGGTGATACCCAGCTGGCTTGCCTGATTCACAATTGCAGGTACATCCCATGCAGGGTCGACGACGGCTGCGGTTTGAGTAGCATGATCTACAAGCAGATAGATGAAGTTCTCCATCGGGCCCAGTTCCATGGCTACAATAGAATGAGTTGTCTGTTCGCCTGGCATGGGTATGATGGAAGTTGGCTTGAGTGCAAAGATCAGGATATTGATTATCTTGCACCCCAGTATACCCCAATCACGAAATTTGCCACTGCAACATGGACACGTTACCTGACTACATTGGCCATGACCTGGCCGTCCTGTCGATTGGACTGAATCCTTCCACTATTTCCGTGAGGGAGGGTTTTTACTTCGCAAATACACGAAACCGCTTCTGGAGCGCACTGAATGCCAGTGGCCTGCTCCCTGAGAACTTGCCACCCAGCCAGCAAGCCCAGGAGAAAATTTTCCGACAATACAGGATAGGGTTCACCGATGTGGTTAAACGTCACTCCGCTACCGGCAAGTCCCTGAAGGCTGCTGACTACAGGAAATGGGCCCCGGTGCTTGAGAGAAAAATTCAAAAATTCGCCCCGGGAATCTGCTGGTTTCACGGAAAAATGGCAGCGAAGAATTTTTTCAAATATACAGGGCATTCCGATGTTGAGGTAACCTGGGGCAAGCAAACTTTCAAGATCACCGAGTCTGTGGTATTTGTCTCGCCCAACCCGAGTCCAGCCAATGCAGCGTACTCGTTGCAGGAGATCACCGTCTGGTACCGGGAATTGGCAGCGATGGTACATCCGCAAAGCCCCTGAATATCAAAGATGTACAGCTACCGCACACTGAATTTATTTGGGCTGCTGGTATGCATCGCCTCCTTGCAGTTCGCAGTGTTTTACCTTGAGCGGGTCTTGTACCTGGACCCTTGCCCATTATGTATCCTGGATCGTGTGGTGCTGGTCGCACTCGGGCTTGTATTTGCAATTGCCCTGGCGCATAACCCCGGGCCGGCGTTCTCAAGGGTCTATGGACTGCTGGCGAGCGCACTCAGCCTGACCGGGGTAGGACTTGCAGCAAGGCACATCTGGCTGCAGGCGCTGCCTGCGGACGAGGTGCCTGCATGTGGACCTGATTTGTACTTCATGCTTGAAACCCTGCCTGTTCTTGACACAATCAGGAATATTTTGATGGGTTCAGGTTCATGTTCTGAAATTCAGTGGACCTTAGCCGGGCTTACACTCCCTCAGCAGACCCTGCTCCTGTTTGTCGGGCTATTGGCACTGTCGGTGATTTTGACCCTCAAGCCCCGCAAATCGTATCAGTAAACAAGGTGATACCCCTTTATGAGGTTTGACCCGGAATTGATACCATGTACATTTACGGCAATGGTCAATCCAGGGAACACGTCAAGCAATGAATAACGGACTGAATGTGCGATGAGCGCTGCAAAAGAACTGAAATCAAATCCTCGCTGGATCCCGCCTGCAACACGATTTGTTGAGCTACATGGGGATTACGGTACGACTGACTTCCTGATGTACAGGGGAGGTACCCTGCCTGAGGTCGTGGTCGCCTATGAGTCCTGGGGCAAACTTTCAGCGATGCGGGATAATGCGGTACTGGTATTCACGGGTTTGTCGCCCACTGCGCATGCGTGTTCGTCTGCTGAAGATCCTTCACCCGGCTGGTGGGAGTACATGATTGGTCCGGACAAGCCGATTGATACCAATCGCTTTTATGTGGTTTGCGTGAACTCGCTTGGTGGCTGCTTTGGTACTACGGGACCCAGTTCAATCAACCCGAAAACCGGCAAGCCGTACGGCTTCGATTTCCCTGAACTTACAATCGAGGACATCGCCAAAGCAGGGCATCATGCCATGCAGGAACTTGGCATCGATCATCTTTGCGCAGTCATCGGTTCCTCCATGGGGGGAATGACCTCGCTGGCCTATGTACTGCAGTATCCTGATGAAGTGGATCACCTCGTGACGATTTCCTCGGCCTGCCGGTCATTACCGCTTGCACTGGCCATGCGTTCCATACAGCGCGAAATCGTACGCTGTGATCCTGACTGGCAGGATGGAAATTACGAACCTACTGCGCAGCCCAAAAATGGCATGGTGCTGGCAAGAAAGCTCGGCCTGGTCTCTTATCGCGCAGGCGAGGAATGGAACCAGCGTTTCAATCGTGCCCGGGTCAGATCAGAAGACAAGGGCAAAAGCAAATCGGGTGTTGAGTTTGAAGTTGAATCCTACCTGGATTACAACGCGCACAAATTTGTCGATGCTTTTGATGCCAACAGCTACCTGCAATTATCCCGGGCCATGGACTGGTTCGACGTGGCAGACCATGGCGGATCAGTCAACGCGGGGCTAGCCAAGATTCACTCAAAAAAGACATTGGTCATCGGGGTCGAGACAGACATCCTGTTCCCGATCGGTCAGCAGGAAGAAATATTCAATGGGTTGCACAAGGCAGGGCGCAACGTCGAGTTTGTGCGGTTGCCCTCGATCAAGGGGCATGACT
>JAPOQE010000118.1 GCA_026710875.1 Gammaproteobacteria bacterium
CATGGTGGCCTATACCCTGGTGAATTATCTGGAAGCAAGGCCCGACGCCGAGGACATTTTCAACTACGCAGCGGCCGGCTTTTATGATTTCACACGCATCGCATCCAGCAGTCCGGCCATGTGGACAGATATTTGCCTGGCCAACCGCGAAGAGTTGCTGACCTCCATCGACGGGTTTGGACAGTTATTGAAAGAATTGCGCTCACTCATCAGTGAGAATGATGAAGAAGCGCTTTACGGGTTCCTTGAGCGGGCCAAGCACCTGCGCGATTTCAATTCCGTGAAAAAGTAGGGCTGTCCCTGCGCCTCGTCCATGGATAACACCTGCTTTCAACTGTTGCCGCAGGGCCGATGCACCGGCGACCTGGTTCCACCGGGTGACAAGTCCATCTCGCATCGTGCCGTCATGCTGGCCTCATTGGCTGAAGGGACGAGTGAAATCCAGGGATTCTTGCCCTCCGAGGACTGCCTGGCGACCCTGGGTGCATTCCGAAGCATGGGTGTGCAGGTGCACTGGCTGGCCCCGGACAGGATCCGGGTCCACGGGGTTGGGCGCCTGGGTCTCAAGGCCCCTGACGGCGTACTGGATTTGGGAAACTCGGGGACGGCGCTGCGCATTCTGGCCGGCATCCTGTGCGGGCAGACATTTGCCTCTACCCTGAGCGGTGACGCCTCGCTCAACCGGCGTCCCATGAAACGCATAGCTGATCCCTTGCAGGCGATGGGCGCAAACATTACCTTGCAGGAAACCGGTACACCGCCACTTGAAATTCGACCTAGCACCGGGTTGCAGGGTATTGAGTATGTGCTGCCAGTGGCCAGCGCCCAGGTGAAGTCATGCCTGCTGCTTGCCGGATTATATGCCCAGGGCAGGACCTGCGTGAGCGAGCCGGTACGCTGCCGTGACCACACGGAAAAAATGCTGCGGACCTTCTCCTATCCTGTCGAGACTCAAGACCGGCAGGTGTGTCTTGTCGGTGGCCGCTCCCTGGTCGCCACCGAGATCAACATTCCCGGGGACTTGTCCTCGGCAGCCTTTTTTATCGTTGGCACCCTGATCTCGTCATCTTCACGGCTGACGGTAAGAAATGTCGGCATCAACCCAACGCGAAGCGGGGTCATCGAGATTCTGCAACTCATGGGTGCGAGGATTGATATCCGCAACAAGAGAAACTATGGTGAGGAGCCCGTGGCTGACCTTGTTGTATCCAGCAGCCCCCTGCACGGTGTAGACATCCCGCGTGAACTGATTGCCGATGCCATTGATGAATTTCCGGTCCTGTTCGTTGCCGCCGCCTGCGCGAAGGGCACCACGCAATTGAGCGGTGCAGAAGAATTGCGCAGCAAGGAATCAGACCGGATACGTACCATGGTGGCCGGATTGCAAACACTCGGAATCCAGGCGCAGGAAAAACCGGACGGTGTGACGATCAAGGGCGGTGAGTTTACGGGTGGCACTGTGCACAGTGGCGGTGATCATCGTGTGGCGATGGCCTTTGCCACCGCCTCGCTGGTCGCATCAGATGCGATCACTGTCATGGATACCGCTCCGGTGGCAACCTCGTTCCCGAACTTCGTGGGCTTGGCTACCGAACTGGGATTTTTGTTCGAATAGGGGATACAAACAATGTCAGAAGCAACCATTCCAGTGGTAACCATTGACGGTCCGGCGGGATCGGGCAAGGGCACTATTGCCATTCAGCTTGCCAAGCAACTGGGCTACCATTATCTCGGCAGCGGAACCCTGTACCGTATCCTGGCCTTGTACAAACTGCAGCGCCTGCGTGAGGTGGATAATCTGCAGGCTCTGCTGGATGAATGTGAACCCCTGCGCATTGTCTTTAAGCCCATGCAGGAGGAAGGTGTCGTGCAGGTACTGGTCGATGATGAGGATGTATCGGATGCACTTCGAACGGAGGAATGTGCCAAAGAGGCTTCGCAGCTTGCGGTGCGCCCGCAGGTCCGTGAGGCGCTGTTGAAGAAGCAGCTCGGGTTTCGAATGACCCCCGGGCTGGTCGCGGAAGGGCGCGATATGGGCACCGTGGTATTTCCGGATGCAGGACACAAGATTTATCTTACAGCCAGTGCCGAAGAGCGTGCGCGCAGACGACAGAAACAGTTGAGGAAACAAGGCATTAGTGCTACGCTTGACCGTCTTTTGGCGGAGATCAGAGCACGTGACAGCCTCGATAAGGAGCGTCCCGTCTCGCCGCTGAGACCGGCTGCGGATGCAGTTCGGGTGGATTCAACCGATTTATCGATCGTCCAGGTGGTAGAACATATTGCTGCGCTGGTGCAGCGATAAGTGATTTGTATACAACTAAAGAAATAACAGTAGATTTTTATGGCTGAAAGTTTTGCCCAGCTTTTGGAAGAAAGCGAAGACAACATCAATACCCAACCTGGGACCATCATCAACGGTACGGTCGTCGACATCGGCAAGGATGCGGTGGTCGTCAATGCCGGGCTCAAGTCCGAAGGTATGATCCCGATCGAGCAGTTCCAGATGGACAACGGCCAACTGGAAGTGGAAGTCGGTGACGAAGTCGAGGTCGCTCTGGATGCCTTGGAAGATGGCTACGGGGAGACCAAGCTTTCACGCGAAAAGGCCCGGCGTGCCCGTGCCTGGACGGAGTTGGAACGTATTCACGAAGCCGGTGAGTCAGTCACAGGCATTATCACAGGCAAGGTCAAGGGCGGGTTCACCGTGGAATTACGCGACCTTCGTGCATTCTTGCCGAGTTCACTGGTCGATATACGCCCGGTTCGCGATACCACCTATCTCGAGGGCCGTGAACTGGAATTCAAGCTCGTCAAGATTGACACCAAGCGCAACAACATCGTGGTCTCGCGCCGTGCAGTGGTGGAGTCGGAATACAGTGTCGAGCGCGAGGAGTTGATCAACACGCTGAAAGAAGGCGCGGTGATCAAGGGCATCGTCAAGAACCTGACCGACTACGGCGCATTCCTGGACCTGGGTGGTGTCGATGGTCTGCTGCACATCACGGACATGGCCTGGAAGCGGGTCAAGCATCCCAGCGAGATCGTATCGATCGGCGATGAAATCGACGTGCGGGTATTGAAGTTCGACAAGGAAAAGACTCGCGTGTCGCTGGGCCTGAAGCAGCTCAATGATGACCCCTGGGGCGGAATCGAACGCCGTTATCCAGAGGGCACCCGGGTGTTTGGAAAGGTCACCAATATTGCTGACTACGGCTGTTTCGTTGAAATTGAAGAGGGCATTGAGGGTCTGGCCCATGTGTCCGAGATGGACTGGACCAACAAGAATGTAAGCCCGGCAAAGATCGCCTCGCTTGGCGATGAAGTCGAGGTCATGATTCTGGATATTGACAAGGAACGGCGCAGGATTTCTCTCGGCATGAAGCAGTGCCAGCCCAACCCCTGGGAGGACTTTGCCAGCAAGCACAGCCGGGGCAGCGAAGCGACCGGCACGATCAAGTCGATTACGGATTTCGGAATCTTTGTGGGTCTGGAGGGGGGCATCGACGGCTTGGTGCATTTGTCGGACCTGTCCTGGAACCAGCCCGGTGAAGAGGCGGTTCGAGCCTACAAGAAGGGTGACGAGTTGCGGGCACAAGTGCTTTCGGTGGATGCCGAGCGTGAGCGGATTTCGCTGGGCGTGAAGCAGTTGGTACAGAACCCGTTTTCTGCATGGATCGCGGAAAACCCCAAAGGCAGTATCGTCAAGGGTACGGTCAGCAAGCTGGATCCCAAGGCAGCGATCGTTTCGCTGGCAGAGGGTGTTGAGGGCGTGCTGAAGGCTTCTGAAATTGCGCGAGATCGCGTTGAGGACATCCGCACCGCACTCAAGGAAGGCGAGGAAGTCGAGGCCAAGTTCACCGGGGTAGACAAGAAGTCCAGGATGATCACTCTTTCAATCAAGGCCAAAGAGTCACAGGAAGAGGCCGAAGCGATGCAGGACTACAGCAGTAGCGAGTCGGCGGCCACCAACCTGGGGGATATACTGAAGGAATCCATTGAAGAGAATAAGGACAGTTCCAAGGAAGCATAATAATAACTAAACAGGAGAGAGCCATGGGGGCTGGAGATCATAAAGACATGATCACGAAATCAGAGTTGATCGAAAACATTGCTTCTCAGCAAAACCACCTTGCATACAAGGACATTGAACTTTCGATCAAAAGTATTCTGGAACAGATGAGTACCTCGCTTTCCCGAGGCGAGCGTATCGAGGTTCGTGGATTCGGGAGCTTTTCCTTGCATTTTCGCCCACCCCGTATCGGGCGAAATCCCAAGACCGGTGATGCGGTCTCTTTACCGGGCAAGCACGTGCCCCATTTCAAGCCAGGAAAGGAACTGCGCGAACGGGTGAACCGGTCCCAGACAGGCTGAGCACGCAGCCGAATGAGGGAGCTTTTGCGCAAGGCGCTGGCATCCAATGCTATGCTTCCTCCATTCAACCATCGACTCAAGGCACTTGTACTGCCTGAAGCAGGCATGTACTGCAACGTACTGACTTCAACTCCACCCTGCCCAATGTCAGAAACAGTGATGCAAGCATGCAGGTTGCAATCCTAGCTGTGAACCCGGGCGCAATCACCATCATTCTTCCATGGTTGGGCAAAGGTCTGGACTGATGCCCGAGATCTACTGGCTGTTACTGATATTGGCAGGGGTTGCAGGCTGGTACCTGGCATATATCATCTATCGCCCCAAGTCCAAACAGAAAATCCCCGGCGAATACCTCAGGGGCCTGAATTACCTCCTTAACGAGCAGCCGGACAAGGCGCTGGAGGTCTTCATCGAACTGGTGGATGTCGATCCCGAGACGGTAGAGACCCATCTTGCACTGGGCAATATGTTTCGTCGCCGCGGGGAAGTCGATCGGGCGATCCGTATCCATCAGAATCTGGTTGTACGCCCAACCCTGTCATCCATTCACCGCTCGACCGCCCTCCTGGAGTTGGCCAAGGACTATCTCAAGGCCGGTCTCCTGGACCGTGCCGAATCCCTGTTTCTGGACGTGATTCAGATCGGCATGCAAAACCAGGATGCGTACCCTTTGCTGCTGGGTCTGTACGAGCAGGAAAAAGAGTGGGACAAGGCGATTGAGACTGCCAAGTCACTTGAAAAGGTCGCTAATGTGGAAGTGAGTTCAAGAATTGCGCACTACTTCTGTGAGTTGAGTGAGCTTGAATTTGAAACCAAGGAAAACAGGGTGGATGCCGCAGAGAAGCTTGCAAAAAAGGCACTTTCATATGATAGGAACTGCGCGCGGGCGAGTGTCCTGCTCGGCAATTTTTCCATGCATGAGAAGAAGTACAGGGAGGCGACCCAGCACTATATTAGCGTGGCTAAAAAAAATCCGGAGTATCTCCCGGAAATCTTCGTACAATTGCATGAAGCCTATTTGCAACAGGATGATGCCGACGGATTCCGTGAATTCCTGCTCAAGATCAAGGACACGAAGCTGAGCGGGATTGTAATGTCGTCCCTGCTGACCGAACTGGGTGAGGGTGATGTCGGCAAGAATGAAATCCTGGAATTGTTATTGGAAAAACCTGAGTTGTCCCTTCTGGAAGTCAATGCTTTCCTGAAGAATGTGCCACTGCAAAATGAATCGTTTCGCGACCAGATTTCTGACCGAATTCAGGCGAGTATCGAGAATTTCGTTCGCGGACATAACTCGCATCAATGCAAGCAGTGCGGGTTTCATGGTCGAAGACTTTACTGGCAATGTCCCAGCTGCCATTACTGGGGTACTGTCATCCCGGTAGTCCCCGGCCTTGACTCATGAAATGATGGCACCTTGCAGTGAATTACGCTTTACATATGACACTTGAAATAGCACGTCCTATTCAAAATGACAAAGGCAGGGATGAGGTTGAGTTCTCTGGCACAGAAGTCATTCATTGGTGCACACATGGCTAGGGTGCGCAAGGCTGTTTTTCCAGTTGCAGGCATGGGCACACGCTTCCTTCCGGCAACTAAGGCAAGCCCCAAGGAGATGCTGCCCATCATCGACAAGCCTCTCATCCAGTATGCTGCAGAGGAAGCAGTCTCTGCAGGAATCGATACGTTGATCTTCATCACAGGTCGTCACAAGCGCTCCATTGAGGATCATTTTGACAAGGCCTACGAACTGGAGTCAGAACTGGAAGCTCAGCAGAAGTTTGATCTGCTAGAGTTGGTACAGAACGTGATTCCAGCCCATGTAAATTGCATTTACATCCGCCAGTCCGAGCCTCTCGGCTTGGGCCATGCGGTTCTTTGTGCTGAGCAGGTCGTTAACAAGGAACCTTTTGCAGTCCTTCTGGCTGATGATCTGTTTCACTATTCAAAATCAGTAGGACTGGCACAAATGGTGAATATCCATGATGAGCATCATTGCAGTGTTGTTGGTGTACAGGAAGTGAAGAAGGAAGAGGTCAGTCGCTACGGCGTGATCTCTGGTGCGACTGTAGGCAAAGGCCTATGGCAAGTGAATGAATTTGTGGAAAAGCCTGCTCCAGAAAACGCGCCATCCAATATTGTCATTGCAGGCCGGTATATACTGGAATCCTCGATTTTCAAGCGATTGCGGAAAATCCAGGCAGGGGCAGATGGTGAAATTCAGTTGACCGATGCACTGTCGGCTATGGTCCGATCAGACAAGGTGCTTGCCTACCAAATTGAAGGAAAGCGTTTTGACTGCGGCAGCAAGCTGGGCTATCTGCAGGCGACGGTCGAGATGGCCCTTGAACACCCACTCATTGGCAATGAGTTCCGGGAATACCTGGCCCGGTATGTTGCATTGCAGCAAAAAAATAGTTAACGTCTGTTCTTCTGCAAATGGGACGGGTCCTTCTCTTGTCGATCAAAGGAAACGTTTGCAGGGTATAAGGAACTGCTCCATGAGGGTGTGCGTGCTTGATGGTTCAGGGACCATGCACTACAAAGCCCCGTCATCTGCTCATGACCCGGTGTCGCGTACTCAGAACGTAAACTTCACCACGAAGCTTACTGCCCAGTATTCAACGTCATCAAACTCCAGCGTGCTCCCCCATGGGGTCAGCCCGTCTGCCTGCACGGGTTCGTGGCTTCGGATGAGATCCCAAACGCCGGTGTGGCTGAAGTCTTCAAAGTCGGCCCAGCGTGCCTTGATGCCGATCGAGACATCATCGCTGAGCGCATAGTCCAACCCCCCCAGGAGTTGATAACCGAAGAGTGTCTCGGATACTCGGGTGTCCCAATAGCTGAGTGTGCCGGCAGCCGCAGGCGGTTTGTCAGACGGGTAGCCCTGGGCAATCGTTTTGCGCAAGAAGCGCGTACTGTAGTCAAACCGGGTTCTCGCCCAGCTGAAGCCTGCACCCAGATAGGGCGTCCAGCGCGAGGTATTCAAGAAATCGTAGTAGGCGTTCACAAAAAGCTGGTGGGCATCGAAATTCGATATCCGTTCAGACGGTGGGTCTATTTCGCTGACTTCGTTGTTCTTGCTCGCAAGTGGCGTATTTGAACCGGGTATTCTCCAGAGCGAGGAATCGCTTCCATCATAGACCCGGTGTGAGTATTCAAGCTCGACACGAAATCTTTCCTGCACATAGCCTACACTGATCCCACCCAGTAACTCTTTACCCAAGTCAAAAGAATTGCTGGTCAAGATTTGCGGAGTACCCCCAACGTTGCAAGCCGGATCTGATAGGTCGACCACCCTGTCATCCGTTGCCGGGTCATTGTCTCTGAGCAACTGGTCACACACCGTGGGGTGGTTAACCCCCGACAAGTCAGAAGACAGCCCCTTGGCGTTCACAACTCCGAATTCGGCTCCCACATAAACGCCTTGGCGTCTTCCTCGATCATCTTCTGCCTGTACTGTTTGAGTCAAGGCAAGTGCACACAAGCCCAGGATTGCAATGAAATACTGGAATTGGGTGAGCAGTGTTGTTTTCACGGGAGGTCTACCTTCTGGATAAAGGAGCACATTATAAAGCACCCGCGCGTAATGTTAAGAATCGTAATACTGTAAAGACTTTGACGGGGGCCCGATTGCCTGCAGCTTGCACAAGAATGTATATAATTGCATTTAATGAATTTCGTTGGAAAAGCGGAATAGTTGAGTTAAGTATGCAGAGCCTTTTAATTTAGACGATGCCAAACGGAGGCTCGGACTGCTGTGGGACCTGCTGGTTCAACCGAACCAACCAGGGCAAGCGCGACTGGCAATAACACGCCGATAAATTGGTGTCGCCTTATTGTGAAATCAGAAACCTAGCTATTGAAAATCAGTCGGAGTTAGTCTTGAGATACAACTTAGCTAAGCCAGTTGAATTTTAATTTGTTTGTAAATAGGTGCCCAATCTATTGAAAGAATGTCTACAAGCCACACACCTGATGGCTAACAGAGTCACTTTGCTTTGTTAAATGAGCCAGATTTTCTCAGCCGGATTCTTCTGTTATCTTTTTCGTAATTGGATCGATACAAACTTCTTTTGGCTGATTGCCTACGGTAATAGAGATGCACCAGTCTGACTGTTCTTGGTAATGTTGGAATTCATAGAAGTCATAAGCGTGGCCAGCCTTGTTCTCACACCAGACCGCATAGCGGTCGACCATGCCGTCATTCCGTAGCCCGTTGAGTGTGACCGTCTTGATTTTCCGGCATTCAAAACCCGCCTTGTTGATGAGGGCTATCAGCCACTGTTCATGAGTACGGCTTGATTGCCATTGGGCATCACCGAGGCCAGCGATGGCTATGTTGAGGGTCAGAAAATAGCAGGCGAGCACCTTGCATGTTTCGGTTAAGCGGAGGTTAAATGCAGTATTCATAGATTTCTTAGGAAATTATATACTTAGTGCCCCAAATCTTGGGGTTCGATAGCATCCGTAAATAACTAACTCAATCTTGAGGATTGCTGATGCCATGCATTGTAAGTAGACAATCCCGCAACTCTACCACCAATGCACTAAGTAAGGATTCTCTGGTCACTGCATTCTGATAAGAAACTTCCGCTATCAGTTGTTCCTGTTTTCCAAACGCTTTTCCGTACAACTCATCAGCAATACTTGGCACCCAGTTTTTTGCTTCGAGTTGTTCTGATATCTTCTTGCCTTTTTTTGATTGTAGCCAGTTAAGTAATTGAATTGGCAAGTAATCATGATAAAGAAACCCGCTAAAACTCTTTCCGTTTTCGACTTCTTCAAGCTGTTCCCGGATGAGGCCACCGCCGTGGAGTTCGTAGAGGAACAGGTCTGGGAGAATGGCCCGGTGTGCCCGCACTGCGGGAGTGATAATACAGTCCCGAGACCGAAGCGTCACGGACACCGCTGCAAGGAATGTCGGGAGGACTTCACTGTCCGGCACTATCTTCGAGAAATCACGGCTCTCTCTTGTCAAATGGCTGTACGCCATATATCTTGTACAAACCAGTCGCAAGAGTATCAGTAGCCTCCAGCTTTCCAAGGAACTGGACGTTACACAAAAGACTGCTTGGTTTCTGCTTCACCGTGTACGGGAAGCCTGCAAACAGGGCGACTGGAAGCTGACCAATGTTGTAGAAGTCGATGAGACCTACGTTGGCGGTAAAGAGCGAAACAAACACAACAACAAGAAGCTGCGATCTGGGAGGGGGCCTGTAGGGAAACAGGCTGTGATCGGGGCACGGGAGCGCGGGGGAAACGTGAAAGCCAGGGCCATCAGCAACACTGATGTGGACACCTTGAAGGGCTTTATCCATGGCAACGTGGAGCCAGGCTCTACCGTCTTTACCGATGAGCACCGAGGCTATCTTGGCCTTGGCGGGATTCTCTACAACCACAAATCCGTCAAGCATTCTGCAAAAGAGTATGTCAACGGCATGATCCATACCAACGGAATCGAGTCCGTATGGGCGATTCTCAAGCGTGGCTACACCGGCACCTTTCACCATTTCAGCATCAAGCATCTACAGCGATACGTGGATGAGTTCACGTTCCGATTGAATGAGGGCAATGTAGACCGAGATACCATTGACCGCATCAAGTCTGTATGTGCTGCCAGTAAAGGCAAGAGGCTGACTTA
>JAPOQE010000119.1 GCA_026710875.1 Gammaproteobacteria bacterium
AACGGAAGAAGCAAGTCTGGGAGCGACATCGATTTGTGCATCATAGGTGATGTTGAGTACCTCGAAACTGTTAGAGCTTTGTCAGACGCCCAACGTATGCTGCAGAGGGAAATCAACCCAAAAATATACTCGGCCGGTGAGTGGCTCAGCCTCACCAACCAACCAACTGCATTTATTGCTGTACTCCTGAACACGAATGAAATACGGATCATAGGAAACAAGGATGACATTAGAAAATCTGGTCGGTAGGAGTCTCGAGAAAGTACCTATTGATGCTTCGTCCATTTTGAAGTTGCTCCAGGCCGCCGAGAAATCACTACTGGATTCGAAAGTCGAAATGCTCAGCAATGACAGCCGGTTCTCAACCACAGCCATTGGATTTGGTCAGGGCAGCATCCGTACGTTACCGTATCGCCATAGGTCCTCACTCGGGTAACCGCACACTTACACTGCATGATCCATCATGCATCAAAACAGATAAATCTCCCAAGCCCTTAACTGTTGATCGTGACGGTTTTTCACTTAATGCCCACGGTTAGAATCATGGCATCGAAGCTGCTTTTCTCACCGCCAACATAGGCAGTCAGTCCGTTCATGCAATTGCCTCACGCTTTGTGTCGCTTCACGGTGCCCGGTGTGCCGGACAGTCGCGAGTATAGCGTAATCTGATGCCTGATATGGATCGAACGCCAACTCCAAAAGCAGAAGCGATTTACCAGGTATCCACCCAGCTGTGCTTCTTGCCGTCACGTGGAATCGGTGATGGCGCCGAGTTCAATCCCATCACCAGCCACTGCCGGGTCAGTGCCGGGTCGATCACTTCATCCACCTCGAAAACCGTGCCTGCATTGAGTGCCCGTGACCAGGCGTAGGCCTCGGCAACCAGTTCCTCATACCGGGCCTTTCGCTTTGGTATGTCCGTGATCGCTGCAAGCTCCGCTCGTCGACCGAGCTTGATGGACCCTTCCAGACCCATCCCCGCGAACTCACCGGTTGGCCATGAGATTGCGAAGAACGTCTCATCGAAACTGCCGGTGGACATGGCAAGTGCTCCCAGCCCATAGGCCTTTCTCAAAACAACCACGAAAAACGGTACCGTCAGGTTGGCGCCGGCAACATACATTCGCCCACAGTGACGGATCAGCGCCTCCTTCTCAGCTTCCGGGCCTACCATGTTTCCGGGACAGTCGATGAGGGAAAGGATCGGTATATCGAAGGCATCGCATAGCTGCATGAAGCGGGACGCCTTGTCCGCAGCGGTCGCGTCGATAGCACCACCGGTTGGTGAATTGGAGTTGTTGGCGATCACGCCGACAGGTCGACCTTCGATGCGAATAAAAGCAGTGACCATACCAAGACCGAATTTCGGCCTGAGTTCCAGCATCGAACCCACGTCGGACAGTGTTTCGATAACCTTGCGCAGATCGTAAACCGCGCGTCGGTTCTCCGGGACGATGTGTCTTAGAATACGCTGATCGTGCTCATCCCACTTGCTGACTCGGCCCTGGAAAAAGGACAGGTAGTGTCTGGCTGCGGCTGTGGCTTCCACTTCGTCTTCCACGACAATATCGATCACGCCGTTGGGTTCCTGGATACCGACCGGGCCAACCTCGCTGGGTGCATAAACACCAAGACCACCCCCTTCGATGACTGCAGGTCCACCCACACCCAACGATGAATCTCTGGTCGCGATGATGACATCACAGGCACCCAGCAGCACCACGTTTCCGGCAAAGCAATACCCCGAATTCACACCCACCAGCGGCACCAGCCCGGAGAGTTTCCCCAATTCACGCCAGGTTCGGGTATTGAGGCCCCCTACGGAACCCACTGAACGGTTTCCGCCACTTCTAATTCCGCCATGGGTGCGACCGCCACCGCCTTCCGTATAGAGCACCACCGGCAATCGGTATCGCTCGGCGATGCCGAACATCCGGTCCTGTTTCTGGTGGTTCTTACCGCCCTGGGTACCAGCCAGGACCGTGTAGTCGTAAGATATGGCAACGCAGCGCGCGTTTTCTGGTCCGACAAGATCGCCGTTGACGCGACCGACGCCCATCACCATCGCATCTGCCGCTGTTTTTACGATGCGCTCCTCCAGTTGCTCCAGAGTGTCGTCTCGATAGCGAGTGGCAGTCACCAGCGGTCCATACTCGAAAAAGGAATCGGGATCGCACAGATCCTCGATGTTTTCTCGTGCAGTTCGCTTACCCTGATCATGGCGTTTCGCTGTTGCCTCGCTACGTGCCTCATCCGTTGACATGTGGTGATAGTGATTGATCTCGGCAACGTCGGGGCGGATACTGTCCAGGTCGATCTCCTCACCTGAACTGAATTCACCTTCGACGTCCTGCGGTTCGATGAAGACGATCGGCGTTCCCTCGAATATGGTATCGCCTGGGCCCAGGGCAATCTCTCGCACCACCCCTGACACGTTAGTAACAATGACGTGTTCCATCTTCAGCGCTTCCAGCACCGCTACTGGCTGACCTTTCTGGAGTGTGTCGTCCACTTTGACCGAAAGCTCGACCACCATTCCCTGGATGGGCGCGGGTACCGCCACGGTTCCTTCCGGTCCAAAAATGACAGGAACCTGTTCTGTCACAGGGTGTGTAGTTGTCGCTGTTTGCCTGACATTCAACACGGCGAGCGGATCGTCAGGATCCACCCTGGTACCTGCCATCTGCACATCACGTTCCGGTGAAAAATAGCGTACCCGGTCAGCGTCTTCTGCTAACAGCGCTTGTATGTTCTCCTCGATGAACCGCGTATGCATGCATTCGCTGGCAAAATCAGCCTGCTTCAGCACAGCCTGAAGGAACGAGATATTGCTTTTTGCGCCTTCGATTCGGAACTCTGAAAGAGCTCTTCTTGATTTGCGTATTGCACCATGCAGGTCGTCCGCGTGGACGACGAGTTTAGCCAGGAGCGAATCGTACAACTGACTCGTGGTATAGCCGGTATAGCCACAGCCATCGACGCGAATTCCAGGTCCGGTGGGCGGATCGTAGGCCGTCAACAATCCACCCGAGGGTCGCGAGGTCCCGTCGGCGTTCATGGTTTCCAGGTTTACCCGTGACTGTATCGCGACGCCGTGGATCGGTGCAGATTCTGTCAAAGCAAGTTCGTCGAGGGTCTTTCCGTCAGCAATCTGTAGCTGAATGGCAACGAGATCGCGGCCAGTTACCTCCTCGGTCACCGTGTGCTCAACCTGCAATCGTGCATTGGCTTCCATGAACACAAATCGCTCACCTGCCACCAGAAACTCGATCGTGCCGAGTCCACGGTACTTTACCGCCGACCCGATACTGACCGCGGCATTCAGGATGTCTCGCCGCATCGAATCCGACAAGCCAAATGCAGGTGCGACCTCAATGATCTTCTGACGTTGTCGCTGCAGACTGCATTCCCGGTCCCAGAGGTGAACAACCTTACCGGAACCATCGCCAACGATCTGGACCTCCACATGCCTCGCGCTCGCCAATAGTTCTTCCACGTAGAGATCGCCGGATCCGAAAGCTTTCTGTGCTTCCGACGTGGCGCGTGCGTAGGCCTCATCCAGTTCCGAAACATCAGCGACCGGACGCATGCCTCGACCTCCGCCACCGGAAACCGCTTTCAACATCACCGCGCCATCAGGTCCCAGGCTGGTGAGAAACTCGGTGGCCTCCACCAGGGAGACAGCATGATTCAATCCTCTGGGAACAGGAACGTCACAGGATTCGGCAAGTGCTCTTGCCGCTGCTTTATCGCCAAATCGCGACAAGGTTGTAGGCGTCGGTCCTACAAATATCAGTCCCGCACGCTCACAGGCTTCCGCAAACGCGGCTGACTCGCTGAGAAACCCGTAGCCAGGATGGATCGCCTCACAGCCGGTATCCGCGGCGGCATGGACTACACGCTCTATGTCGAGGTACGCCGGTACACCCACTGCATTGAGGCAAATCGCCTCGTCGGCATGACGGGTGTGCAGCGACGATTCCTCATCCTCGGCGTAGGCAGACACCGTGGCGATGCCCATATCAGACGCGGTTCGGGAAACGCGAATGGCGATCTCGCCACGGTTGGCAATCAGAAGTTTACTTATCATCGGTACGCCAATAAGAAATTCTTGCAGATGATACACCGTTCCCTGTCTATTGCACGTTACATGATCCAGGCCGGATTACGCGTAAATGTTGTCTCCCGCCGATCGTATTCTTGTCCTACTATTTTCATTCTCAATCGGCGTCCCAGCTTCTAAATCGCAGTGGCAACATAGCCGGGATCGCGGATCCCGTGGTCGACGCGTTGATCGACGAGGAAGACATCATGTCAGAGGCAGAACAGCTACCCGCCGTGTATACTTCTACGTTATCGTGAAAATGTGGTTTAAATTACCTATCTACCCCACCTTGGCGACGGCAAAGATGCAAGGTGCCATAAGTGGTTGACAAACCCATGCGCAAGCGAGGCTCATTCGCTTGCTATATTTTTATTTGCCTTGGTCGTTATATTTGGGCTTATTCCTCTTTATCACATTTTTCTCTTTAGCTTGAGCATCAGCGATTTTACTAAATTGCTCAACAACTACTTTCGTGCCAGGAATCTTTCCTCGGTGTTCTAGTAGACGCTCTTGGAGTCTCCCTTTTTTAGCAATTCCCACGTAGTTATCCTTTCCAGATTCAGTCTGGATACGGTACATAGCTGGTTTGTCAATAGGAAGCTTTTTGATGTCTGTTTCATTGAATTTCTTTTTTCTAGCCATTTTGGGACTCCATGTGTTGATGTTATACATAATGTGGGGGAATTATATACATAACTCCCCAAATTAGAGTTCTCTGGCGGTTTTTTTCTTAGTCAGAATATTCATCGGGCATCATCTCAACCGGTGACCTCGCCATGCGCTGAATCTACAACCCCCGGAACAATGCCTGCAGGGTCAACCTGCAATGTACAGTGCAGACCTCCATACCCTGGGCATCGTCGCCTACGAAATGCTAACAGGTAAGCTGCCGTATCGCCCGTCGCTGGCGCGTGATGCGCGCTGGTATGTGAATCTTGCCTATTTGCCGCTCGCGAAGGGCGGACGTGGCGACCTGTCAATGTGGATTGACTTGACACTGGCCAAGACGACGGCGCAAAACCCGTCTGACAGATATGAAACCTTGTCGGAGTTCATTGCCGATCTTACTACACCGAATGCGGAACTGGTCCGTCGCACCGAGTCAGCCCCCCTGCTGGAGAATCACCCGACACTTTTTTGGATGCTCGCGAGCGCGCTCCTGAGCGGTCTGCTGATATTGAGTCTGGTCCTTCGATAGAGCCTTCGGGATCCGTCTTCATAATCATCAACTCCGGTGTTAGAATCGCCTTACGATCATCACCGATCTTCGTAGATTGAAAATGGGAAAGATATGACTATCCGATACCGCACAGTATCCGCACTGCTCGTCATCCTTGCGTTGGCCGTGATGCCGCAGTTTGCTGGCGCCGTGAAACAGGCATACGCCAAATTGCAAAACGCAAACGGAGACGCTGTGGGGATGGCCACCCTTCACAGGACTTCGCATGGCACACTCCTGCACGTGAAGCTGGACGACCTGCCACCGGGCGCCCATGCCTTCCATGTGCATTCCATCGGGAAATGCGAACCGCCATTCAAGTCAGCGGGCGGCCATTACAACCCGAAGGGTCACAACCATGGCATCCTGGGCGAGGATGGAATGCATGCCGGCGACATGCCGAATATCCACGTACCGGAATCGGGGAGTCTGGAAATCGAGATCCTCAATACCCAGCTTGTACTGGATACGACGTTGTTCGATGAAGACGGCGCGGCTATCGTGATTCACGAGGGTGCAGATGATTACAAATCGGATCCTGCAGGAGCGGCCGGACCCCGTATTGCATGTGGAATCCTGCACAAGTAACCCAGGTTCTTGCCCCGGCCCATGGCGATAAGGGTCCTGTGTATCCACTGCAGGGTGTGCAGGCGCTCGCCACCCGTGGTCCCACGAAGACTCACCGGCGCCTGACAGGCTAGCCGGTCCGTTTTCTAAACGGCTGGATCAGCAGATGATCCAGCCACAGGTCGCGCGTGGTACGGAAGTATTCAATCCCGACATTCATGCCAATCTGCCCCGCCTGCGGTGCAGCACGGTAGGTTCGAAACAGGTAGTCCCACCAGGGAACATTGAACCCGAAGTTGCTGTTGGTCTCCTGTCGCACGACCGAGTGATGCACGCGGTGCATGTCGGGTGTCACAATGAAATACCGCAGGATGCGATCGACTTTTTCGGGAATGTAAATATTCGCGTGATTGAATAACGAGCTTGCATTCAACAGCACTTCAAACGCGATCACCGCCTGAACCGGGGCTCCCAACACCAGCACGGCCGCCATCTTGATCGCCATGGACAGCACGATCTCGATGGGGTGAAAACGCAAGCCGGTGGTGACATCCACATCCAGGTCCGCATGATGCATGCGATGCAGCCGCCACAGAAAATCGACATGATGAAACACCAGGTGCTGGAGATACAAAATGAAGTCCAGTGCGAGGATCGCAACAACGATTGCCATCACCGCAGGCATCTCAACGATATTCAGCAAGCCCAGATTCTGGTTTTGTGCAGCGACGGCCGTGCCCACGGCAGCCAGTGGTATCGCGAGGCGCACAATCAGTCCGTTCAGTACCATGATGGCGAGGTTGTTGAGCCAGCGCACACTTTTCGAATGCTGCCGGGTGCGGCGTGGGACAACGAGTTCCCACACCGCGAACAGTGCAAACAGGCCCACAAAGCTCGACAGGCGAACCAGCACTTCGGTATTCGATGAAATTTCGGAAAGCATGTCACCTTTCTAGGCGCCATGCATGAGCTTGTCAATCAAATTCCACGGTGCCCTATGGACCCTATAAGGGATTGCAATCCAGCGTTTGTGCCCTGTGTCGGGCGTGGGTGCAGGCTACCCTACCTGATCTCAATTCAAGTATAGTGATATTCAATAAATCTCATCCGGACCCAGAAATACGTGCCGGGCAGAATTGCAGAACAATGACAACACATGACCTCCGGTGCCTGTTGATCTTGTTGCTCGGTGTCTGGCTTGGTGCCTGCAGCACACTGGAGCCGGAGCGCCAGCCACGCACACAGACACCTGACTCGCCGCCTCCCACTGAAAATCAAACCGAAGACCATGCACGGTCCCCGGATGAGCAGCCCTCCAAGGACAAGCAAGCTGCAGCCACTACCGAAGATGAAAAAGTGGCGGTGCTGGATCAGCAGCTCGAAGAGACGCTGGGGCGCTACGATGAAGCCATTCACGAGGAATTTGAAAAAGCGCAAGCCGAAAGACAAGCCCATCAGCCGTCCGCTGCAGGAGATACACCAGCGCCCGAATCCGGGTCAGAAGATATGCACGGGGCTGAACACCCGGCAGATGTCGGCCTGCCCGAGCGGTCCGTAGCCAAGGCGGGCAGCCCGGCATCCCTTCCGGAATCCGGCAGTCCCGGTGACAATCCGGATGAAGGCAGTGAAGAGCATGGCACACGAGGTACGCACCGAGTACCCCCACCGGCTGACATTCCCAGCGGTGATGATGACGATGTTGTCGCCCGCCAACTTCGAGAAGCTGCACAAAATGAGCGCGACCCTGTGCTCAGGGAGAAGTTGTGGGACGAGTACCGCAAATACAAGAAGCAACAGGCGAGTGTAACGCCCTCGTCCTCCTCTGAAGTCGAATGACCCTGCCCGGAAACTCGATGGTGTGCCTGTGGCTGACCATCGCCATGTTGGTCAGCGGCTGTTCACTGAACACGGTTCAAGTTTCAGGCGGGGAAGAAATCGAATCGCAGACGGTGCAATTGCAGGACAGTCTCCTGCTGGACGTCGGGGTACTCCTGTTCGATGAAGGTGAGATTACCCCGGAACAGGAAGAGGAGAGTATCCACGAGGATGTCCGTGCGGCCGAAGCGCGTTACATGGCCTATCACCTGAAAGAGACCTTGCAGCACGCCTACGGTTGGGGCGCCATCCGGGTGCTGCCGGCCGCCTCCCATATTGCGGATGTCATCGTACGCGCCACCATCATCACCTCGAACGGTGAGACGCTGGTTCTGCGCGCCCATGTCTCGGACAGTACCGGCACCCTGTGGTTCGACAGGAAGTACAAGGCCGAGCTGACAGAACACGACTACATCGACATCCAGCCAGGGGATGATGTCTACCAACACGTCTACAACCGCATCGCCAATGACATTTACCGGCACCGCAAGAAACTTGCGACCCGGCAACTGCTGCGCATACGAAACACCTCCGAGTTGCGCTATGCCGCCAGCATCTCGCCCGACCCGTTTTCCGGCTACCTTGTGTGGCTGCCAAACGGACAGGTGCAACTGGCTCGCTTGCCGGCCAAGAATGACCCCATGCTGCAACGGGTGCGCAAGATCCGCGAACGCGACTACCTGTTCGTCGATACGATCAATGAGCACTACGCAAATTTTCACAGTGTGATGCACTGGCCCTATACGAACTGGCGCCGGTATTACCTTCTTGAACTCCAGCAAAAACGGGCCATTGAACGCCGCGCGAACCGGACCAAGTTAGCCGCCACCGCGATCATGATTGTGGGCCTGCTGAGAGACTACCCGGGCGTTGTGACGACCGGCGCCATGTTGTACAAGGATGGCATCGACATTGCCAGGGAAGCACAGATTCACGATGATGCCATCCGCGAACTTGGAGATTCCCTCAAGGCCGAGGTGAAACCCCTGGTCCTGGACATTCAGGGCCGTACGGTTGAGATCAGGGGCACCCTTGAAGAACAGTACCGCCAGTGGCGTGAACTCTTGCGCGAAATCTATTTGCAAGAGACGGGCCCGCCTGCGGACAAGACCCTCCAGGACAGTATTTAACCTGCACGCGGTACGCGACAATGTTGTAGGGAGGCGTGCGATTATTACCTGCCATGCGAAAAGACGATTCCACCCCTGTTAAAAAAATTGACCCTGACACCGTGCGAACGCCGTCTGCGGCCGGGACACGCTCGAAGGATACGCGCAGTGCAGCCCTGCCGGCTGTCCTGTTCTTCGTGCTGGTGGCCGTCGCGGCACTCGTGTTCTTGGCGTTGCCTGAATGGGTCGATCGCAAAACAACAGATGAGCCGCTGAGCGAGGAGCCCCCCGTACACCTGCTTGAGCCCCCGGAGCCCCTGTCCGAGCCAAGCGGCGTGCCAGAGGCGCTTGCCAAAAATCAGGCTGGGGTTTCAGATCCGGAGAGTACGGCCTTGAGACTGCATGCGGAAAAGCTGCTCCTGGAGCTGCTTGAAAAACAGGAGGCCCTGCAACAACAGGGGGTTGAGTTGTGGGCACGTGATGACTACGGCCAGGCAATGGCGAGGGGACACGACGGGGATGCTCATTTTCGCGAGCAGGCGTTTGCTGAGGCAGCCGATCACTACGAACAGGCGATTGACCTCCTTGAAGCACTTCAAAAACAGACTGCCTCCGTGCTGGATGAAGCCCTTGAGCAGGGACTGCAGGCCCTGTCGAGAAACCAGGGCGAGGTGGCTGCACAGCATTTCAACCTGGCACTCGCCGTGGATTCCCAGAACCGCCAGGCTCTCGATGGCCTTTCGCGAGCGGCGACGCTCAGTGAACTTTTCGCTTTGCTGGACAGGGGTGGCAACCTCGAAGCCGCCAACCATTTTCAGGGCGCAGAACAAGTCTACCGGGAGGCCGTCGCCCTGGACCCGCTGTCGGGCGAGGCGGCGGCGGCTCTGAACCGAATGACTGTTCGATTGAACCAGGAGGAATTTTCCCGGTGGATGACCCGCGCGTACGACTTGCTCAAGGACCGCCAGTTTGATGATGCCCGCACCGCCTTTCACAAGGCGCAGACTCTGGTTCCTGATTCGGACCGCCCGGCGCAGGGGCTGCTCCGAATCGATCAGATTGAGCTCGAGGAAAAAATCGCGCAACTGAAAGTCGAGGCTCTTCATTTTGAGAAACGCGAGGATTGGGAGCATGCCGCACAAAGCTGGCAGCAACTTCTGGCGCTCGCCCCGCAGACTCCCCATGCCAGGGAGGCCGCCGAGCGATCAAGCTCCCGTGCAGCCTTGCTGGCCATGCTGGAGGGTTACCTTGAGCACAGCGAGCGCCTGTACTCGGCTGAAGTATCGGCTGAGGTGCAGGAATTGCTGGATGAAATCGCATCGCTTGACGAAAGTCCGGGTCGACGAATACTGCAATCAGCCAACGCCCTGCAAGATGTGATCGAACAGGCGCGCCAGCCCGTCTCAATTGCCCTGTATTCGGACAACCAGACCGACGTGAGCATCTTCCGGGTGGGCCAGCTCGGACGTTTCGAGCACCAGGACGTGCAGCTTCGGCCAGGACGCTACACGATCCTCGGCTCTCGACCAGGTTATCGAGACGTTCGAAAAACTCTCAACGTGACCCCGGACATGAAAAACGAACGCGTGCATATTTCGTGTGAAGAGACGATCTGATCCAGCAAGTGCCGATGTCAACTAAGGTCATCCAGCAAATTCTCTTCACGGATGCGCAAGGACAACGGCAGCACACTCCGGCCGATTTTCCACTGAAGATTGCATCAAAGGTCCATGCAGGCGCAACAGCAGCGCTTCTGAGTATCCATGACAACCGGGTCTATATCGAAGCTCAGGATGCGGGCATTGAGGTGCGGGTGAACCACCACCGCGTGGAAGGTCCAACGGCATTGCATCCCGGGGACACCCTGCAAATCGAGGCGGCCCACTTTCAGATCGCACATGCCGGCAATACCTTCTCGATTTCCGTAGTGGGCGGGCCCTCCGGCCAGGACAGTGATACGCATCCTGTGGTGCCCCATGGCGAGGTGATTTCGCCGCTGGTGCCTCCCAAAACGGCTGCCAGGAAACCAGGGTGGCGGTTGCGCGGTGCCATTCCCCTTGCAGGTGCGGCCGTGTTGATCACCCTGGTGCTGCTTGTGGTCCATGTGTTTACAGCCAAGAGCCTGAAAATCGAGATTGATCCAGCCGCGGATTCGGTCCGCCTGCAAGGCACTCCCTGGCCGCTCAAGATACGCGGGCGCTATCTGGTACGTCCGGGCGAATACCGCCTGCAGGCAACCCGGGACGGGTACCACCCCCTGGACCAGGAGATCCGGGTCGGTACAGGCGCGTCCCAGACCCTCGCCTTCACCCTGCTCAAACATTCCGGCTACCTGAACATTACCAGCGTCCCTGAACACGGTGTGCACCTCCTGATCGATGACAAACCCTTCGGAGTCACCCCGGTCGAACGCATCGAGTTGCCGGCGGGGACCTATACGTTGCAGGCGCTCGCCGAGCGCTACCTTCCGTATACGACGCAATTGGTCATGCAGGGCGAACTGGTTCAACAGGATCTTCGGATCCAGTTGCAGCCAGGATGGTCCGAGGTGTCCATCGATTCGCGACCGGAACTGGCCGAGGTCTGGCTGAACGGTGTCCGCAAAGGCAAAACGCCCGTGCGCCTGGAGTTGATGGCGGGAGAGTATCGGCTGGACCTGCGCCATCCAGATTACCTCACCCATACTTCGGATTTCCGGGTGCTGGCGGACCAGCCCCTCGCGCTGGCACCCGTGCACTTGCAGACAGGAACCAGCCATGTGCTGATCGACAGTACGCCTTCGGGTGCCCATGTGTTCATCGAAGGTATTCAAAAAGGCACCACTCCGCTGACCATCGCCCTGGCACCCAACGCCCAACACCGCCTGACCCTGACCAAGCCCGGGTACCGCCCGAGCCGGCAAAGCCTTCGTATCCGGCCCGGCGAGCAACAGACAGTGAATGCCCGCCTCGAGGCGATCCTGGGGACCGTGATCGTACACCCGGTGCCTGAAGACGCCGAGGTACTGGTCCAGGGCCAGTCGGCAGGTCACGGCAGACTCCGGCTCAGCCTGCCAAGTGCGCCGCATCGCCTTGAGGTGCGAAAATCCGGTTACCAAAACCATGCACAGACCGTGACTCCGAAACCGCAGGCCCCTCAGGTGATTGAGGTTTCGTTGAAGCCCTCGGCAGACCATGGACCCCGTACCGGGCCTGCGCGCATCCACACTCACCTGGGCGAGACCCTGGTACGCCTTGAGGGTGGCGAGTTTTCCATGGGGGCCCCGAGACGCGAGCAGGGGCGGCGCACCAACGAGACCCTGCACACGGTCTCACTGCAACGCCCGTTCTATCTGGCGACCACCGAAGTGACCAACGCCCGTTTTGCAGCCTTCATGGCCTCTCATCACTCCGGCAGCTACAGGGGATATGACCTGTCAGCACCTGAGCTGCCGGTGGTCAACATCACCTGGGCCGATGCTGTACGCTATTGCAACTGGCTGAGTGAACAGGAAGGGCTGGACGTCGTGTACGAAGAAAGAAACGGAACCTGGGTGGCCAAGAATCCGATCCCGTCAGGGTATCGCCTGCCCACGGAAAGTGAATGGGAATGGGCAGCCCGCTGGCAGGCCAATGGCACGCTGGCGAAATACGCCTGGGGCGAGAACTATCCACCGGTTGAAATTACGGGCAACTATGCCGATCGCACAGCGGCCGGTATTCTTGAGCTCACCCTGGATGAGTATGATGATGGCTATGCAGTGGCGGCGCCGGTGGGCAGCTTCAGGGCCAACCCACTGGGACTGTTTGACATGGATGGCAACGTCGCCGAATGGAGTCATGACTACCACAGCCTGTATCCTGCCCTGAGCGATGCCGTCTATGTGGATCCTGCAGGGCCTGCGACGGGCACCAAGCATGTCGTTCGTGGCGCTTCCTGGAAGCGAAGCGACCTCAGCAACACTCGACTCAGTTACCGGGATCAGGATAATAAAAGACATGTCGATCTTGGCTTTCGAATTGCACGCTACCTGGACTAGTGCACGATGAGGTTTCACACGGCCGTGCTGTGGATGGTGCTGTGTCCGGCACTGGCAGGGGCATCCGAGCACACCGACGATCTTTCAGAAAACGCCGGTACGGTTGCAGCAGAACAAGGTGAGCAGAGCACCACCGACGTGAGGGTTTCGCGAGACCGCCGATTTCAGCTCCCGCCCCTGGAGGAGTTCGTGCCCAGCGAAGAAGTCTCGCCCGACAAGCCGGTCAGTTTTCCAACGGACATCTGAACATGACAATAAAACCGTTTTCCTCCGAGCTTACCTACCAGGTCTTCAGCCTGCTACTGATCATGATTGTCGTGCACACGGCCTATGTCACCGTGATCCGGCCCAATGCCGAAGCTGAACTCGAGTACCAGGCCGCACAGATCAACCTGGACCAGGACTACGTGCCGAAACGCTCGGTGTATGTGCTGGTGCGCGACTACGAACAGGAGGCCTGCTTCATTCTCATGCTGTGGGCCCTGGTGATCATGAGCTACAAGAGCACCCACCTGCTGCGCGAAAGGGGCATGCTGGAAATGGACCTGCTGCACGCCAAGGAGGGCATCAAGTTCCTGCCCCAGGACACGCATAAACTTACCCGGCAGATCCAGGCCCTGACGCAAGAACAGCAGGACTGCCTGCTGCCGCGTGCCCTGCTGGTCGCCTTGCACCGCTTCAACTCCACGTGCAGCATCCAGGATGTCTCCACCGCCACCCAGAGCGTATGCGAATCCGAAGCCGAGCACCTCGACTCCGAGTTGTCCATCATCCGTTATATCACCTGGGCCATTCCCTCCATCGGGTTTCTGGGAACGGTGCGCGGTATCGGCGATGCATTGGGTCAGGCGCACAAGGCCGTGGAAGGGGACATCGCCGGAGTCACGGAAAGCCTGGGTGTAGCCTTCAACTCCACCCTGATCGCCTTGTGTATCAGTATCGTGCTGATGTTCATCGTGTACCAGCTCCAGCTCCTGCAGGAGCGCCTGATCCTGGATACACAAAACTACTGCAACCATAACCTGATCCGCCACCTGCAGCCCAAGTAAAGGAGTACTTGCCCTCGTGTCCACGGTAGTCATCGATCTGTACGAAAGCGGCATCCTGATCAGCGACGGCAAACGCATCCTGGCCAACAGCCCGGCCTGTGCACTGGTGGATACGCCGAGCGACATCCTGGTCGGAAACGCAGCCGAAAAGCAGATGCATCTGCGCCCACAGGATATCAACACCGGGTTCTGGGCAGACCTTGGCGGGCAAAGCACGACCCGGCATTCCGTCAGTCATGCCGAGCTTGCACAGCATCACCTGCAGTTTGCCTGGAGCCTGCTCGACCGCCAGGACCACGATGCACTGCTGGCCGTATCCGGCACACTGCGCAAACGGGAACTGGGGCTGGCACTCGGCATCTGTGAAAAGCTCGACATCTCGGTGCTGGGGATCGTCAACAAGGCGGTGCTTGCCCTCCCCGGGCCGGTTCCCGAGGCCAGGCTCGTCTGGCTCGCAGTTTTACAGGAGCGGACAATCCTGTCCCTGGTGGCCCAGGACCGCAAGCAGGTGTCCGCCAGCCGCCCGGGCAGAGTCATTCCCTACGGGTTGCAGTCACTGATCCAGGCACAGGCCAAATGGATTGCGGCGGCGTTTGTCAGGGAAACCCGCTTTGATCCCCTGCAAAAAGGCGAAGACGAGCAGCTCCTTTATGAACGGCTTCCGCACTGGCTGGCGACCCTGCAATCGCTGGAGTCCGTCGGTTGTGAGCTGCACACGGAAGGGCAAAGCCACCGCATTCAACTGCACAGAAATGAGGTTCTAGGAATCAACCAGGCCATCTTCGAGGAGATCGCGATTTGCCTGAGCGAACTCCTTCCCGACCACAAGGTCGCGATCGTATGCTCTCCCACCTGCAACCAGGTCTTCGGTCTGAACGAGTTCTTAAAATATCTGCCAGGCTGTGCCACACTGGGTACAGACCCGACCCGCATCGCCCGCCAGGCCTTGCGTTACCGCGAGCAGATCTGCACCGGGGATGAGGCTGTGCATTACACCACGACCCTGAAGTGGGACAAATCCACCCGTGTCGAACTGCTCGAACCCAATTCCGGGCTGCTGGCAAGCCTGCCCAACTGCCCTACCCATCTGCTGATCGGCAGTGATGCCTGGCCGCTTGGCGAAAAACAGGAGCTGCAGCTCACCAGGGACCACCACGAGATACGCCTGGCACTGGACCCGGTATGCAACGAAAGCGGGGTCTGCAGGATCCAGAAAAAAGGTATGCGCATCGAGTTGCGCCACCTGAAAAACTACAAGATCAGGCTCAATGACCGGCGCCTGAGTGAGCCCCAGACCGTCCAGTCCGGCGATCGACTGCGCATTGACGGGTACCGGAATGAGGTGCTTTTCATCAAGGTTCAGGAGCATGAAACGTCGCATAGTTAATGTCTTCAGCCTGTCCTTCCTGGACGTGATGTTTTGCGGCTTCGGTGCTGTCATCCTGTTTTTTATGATCATCAATGCCGATACGCAGGCACGTCGTGAGACGGCCAATGTCACCGCCCAGGGCGAAGTGCAAAAACTGAAAACCGAAGTCCTGGAAGCCGAGCACGCCCTGGTGGAGCTGTACAACACCCGCCAAGCGGTGGAAGAGCAACAGGTCCAGGCCCAGGGGCGGTCCGCAAGAGTGATCGAGGAGATCGCGACACAGGCCTTGCAGCTTTCACAACAACGCAGTGAAACGCTGGCAAGACAGCAGGCGGTCGATGCGCTCAAGGCCGACCTCAAATCTCTGGAGGAAGCGAACCGGCGCCTGCAGGCCGGCGCCCTGCAGAGCGAAGCTCCCGGCATGCGCTTG
>JAPOQE010000120.1 GCA_026710875.1 Gammaproteobacteria bacterium
ACCCCGCTCCGGGGTAAATTTGCCTTCCAGGGCCCGTTTGATCAATGCCCGCAAGCAACCCAGCGGCGAAGCCCGTATGTCGTCTGCAGCGATGATTCCAGCCCATTCATCGAGTACCAACTGATCGAGAGGCGGACTCAGTTCCTCGATCATCTCCCGAGCCCACTTCCGTTCGGTGGGCAGCAGATCCTTCGGCAAGTGCAATTCGGGTAAATCTCCACCACCACGATTCGGTATCCCGGATTCAACGTTGGGCTTTGCCTCCTGTGGTAGTGGTGGTTCCCTTACGGTTTGAATCGCCCCGGGTTTATCGGAGGCTATACTCTCAAGAGTGTAGGAGGTAGGGATGACAAATCGATATTCATCGGAGTTCAAAGAGAGAGCCGTGCGTCTGGTGAGCACGGGTCTCGAGGAGCTCGAGCCATCACTTCGCATGCGCGGTTCAACTGCAACCAACTGGTGCTTGACCAGGTACTGGATCGCGCGCTGCACGGTATGTGTCGAGACTCCGACCTTCTCGGCCACGGTGGAAATCCTTGGCCAGCACACACCCTGGTCATCGGCGGCATCGGCTAGCACCACCAAGACGAACTTCGGCCCTGGCGCCCGGGACTGGGCCCTGGCCCAGTCCCGGGC
The DNA here is from genome assembly GCA_026710875.1 of Gammaproteobacteria bacterium. GTDB lineage: Bacteria > Pseudomonadota > Gammaproteobacteria > UBA4575 > UBA4575 > WTFY01. The sequence continues at coordinate 637 of JAPOQE010000120.1, forward strand.
GGTAATGCTCACAAGCTCGAACTGTAGCTATTTGTAGATCTCATCCTCCGCTGGGTCCGAGGATGATCCGGGCGACTTCTGCAGCGGGATAATAAACGCGACGCCCGATCTTACGCCCACAGTCCTTCAAGGCACGGGTTTGGGTATCACTTGGGTAACTCAGGCTGTAGCGCAGGCCACCGGTGGTGCGGCCCAGCAACTGGGCCAGCTGCGTCTGCGACAGCAGCAGCCCGAAACGTTCGGTCAATTGAATTTCTAATGTAGTTGCATTGATACTTTGCATGTCTTGCATAATCCTTCTTCTCCTAGTACAAAATTCGAAGACACAAGATTGCATGAGATGTTAAGCAAAACCACGAAAAACCAATACAAAAAATGATGCAGTTTTAAAATCAGGAATACTTTTTTTGAGAGTAGGGATAGCACTTATGTTCTGTACACCGTCATGGTGTCGAACCACTGACGTTAAAGGTGATTAGATCCGTTACTACAATTAAGTATGCCAGCCACTCTTGATTTTAAAATGCTATGGAAAGGAATCTCCGAGCCTAACCTGTCCCGAAAGCCTCCCACCTAATACATCACATGACGGGGCTCGGAATCCCGAAGTTTCGCCGACCGGTTCATAGTAACACCAATACTTCGGAAGCCTTCTTTTGAATCAAACGAAATCAGTTCGCTTCGTTTGTCTACTACCGAAAGCTCAGCTTCCTCTGTATTTGGAAGCGGTGCAAAGAACCCCCTAATCTGACCGTCCTTAAACATTAGGTAGTCGTAGCGATTACCATAGTCCGGTCCCCATAGAATCTCAATCCGATCACCCTCTTGTCTCCAATCCGGCGAGTTCATACGAACCGTTAACCAGTCTTGCTCGATCTTTGTCCTCTTCCATCGGAGTCGCCAGCTGTACGTGGCTTTACTAGCGTTAAAATTGCCCTCGTGGATCGACATGATCAACTGTACACACCCATACACGATTTCATGCATCACGTTAATGCTCACACGCGGCATAGATGCGCCACTTCCTTCCTCTGTAAGGAAGTATCGCCAGTCGAATGATCCGATGTGCTGCCCTCGATTGTTACGCCCGCCATCTAGGTTCACCAAGAATTGATCGAGTGTCTCCAGCGGGAACGAACCCATACCTGAAAATGTATGGCGGAAGTCGTCGTAAAACATTCTCAGCACATCTTGGTCTTCCTTAGGCAACTTGGCAAATAGGACGGACAGTACATGTGTCTTTGGCGGATTAATGCTGCGCACGTACAGAACTGCCTTGAAACCCTGTTCGATCAGAGAGTATCCCGCAATGACATATCCCCAGGCTTGGGCCAGGTCGTGTCCTGGTACCTCGTCCGGCATCACAGGTTTAGCTTCGTACTTCTCCCATTCCTTCTTCAGCGCTGTATCCAACCAAGCCCACACATATAGTGGTTCCTTGTAGGTAATTTTATTTGTCACTCGTATGCCTCCTGACCTCTGTTCTTAGGTGTCGTGGCTACGCTGGGATGGTGTAATTCCATCCGGCAAAGTGTATCAATCCCTTTGCTAGAAATTGTCCGCGATGACGGTCGACCAAATTCCTCGTGGAACAGCAAGTAAGCATCTCGGTAATTCCATCAGCTCGTACAGGAAGGAGTATCAAGGTAGATGTTTATATGCGTCAAGAATGTATCAATCAAGTCTCAGATGTTGTCTTGACACTACGTTAGCTGCCAGCCATGATCCGAATCCCAAGGATTTGGCGACCAGCGCTATTAAAACATCAACTCCATGACCAAACGTTTTTCGGACCGACAGGGTTATCGACCACCTGCCACGAAGATTACTATCCGCGAAGACGCCCCTTCCAGCCTGCGTCATGCAATTCCTTTGATTGCTAGTGAGGCTGGTATGCAACCATCAACAATGCGCCAAGTGATTTGCAGGGTTCTGCTGGTACCCCCCGACCAGCACAATTGGTCCGAGTACCCGAATATCTGGGACGAAGTTGTGCAACTCATAGAGGACGCCCAATGGTACAAGGTCTACGACATCACGGAAGCTCTTCATGCTGAACTTGTCATCTGGAACTCTGAATCTGCTGACGAGCTCGAACGGCGTCTAAATGACTTCTTCGTGGAAAATGGTATTGGCTGGGAACTCCGTGACAGCCAAATCACACACAGAGGCTCGGAGGCATTCGCCAAGAGTACTCATGAAGTCCCTGATGAACTAGACAAATCGAGTTACCAACGTGCAGCAAACGAAATGCGCGAGGCTCTTAAAGATATCTCTCGCCGACCAAAGCCAGACATTACCGGCGCCATTCAACATGCCATGGCTGCACTTGAGACAACTGCCCGTGAAGTTAGTGCTCAACCTAATCTGACATTGGGTAAACTCATTCCACTGCTGAACTTGCCTGCGCCACTCGATCAGGCTGTGCACAAACTCTGGGGCTACGCTTCTGACCGCGGTCGCCACATTCGCGAGCAGCAGTCCGTAGACCATGCCGAGGCTGAACTGATCGTCGCAGTTGCTGGTGCCCTCTGTGCATACTTAGCACAACGGATTAAACCTGAATAACTATTGTTACGTGACGGAAATTGCCTAGAGACTGTTGACCGATTGAATTTTGCCCGAAGCGCCAAGGCTGAATCGGGCATGAAATATGTCAGAGCCTATTCAACCTATCACCTGATCCAAGCGTTCCACCAAGTCTTCTGCCCTTAGGTGAGTATAGCGTTTAAGCATCTGCATGGACTTGTGTCCGGAGATCGCAGATACCTCCTGATCCCCCAGCCCCACCTCGACCAGTCGGGATACCGCCTCATGGCGTAGATCATGAAAGCGCAGACCCTCAATACCGGCTTTCTTCAATGTGCGGCTCCAAGCCGGCCTGAATTCATAGGAGCGGCGTATGCCATCTCGCCCTGGCTCACCCCAGAAAATCAGGTCCGTGTCTAGGGGCCGTACAGGATTGCCGATGGCGACACGGAAGACAACCGTGGCCTGTTTCGTAAGTGGCACAGTCCGGGACGATCCGTTTTTCGTTTCCGTAAGATGAACAGTGCGTCACTACCGCGTTTCACTTCGTAGTGACACGGCCAAAACGTTGGACAGCGGTTTCGGAAGATAGCTTGCCGTTGATCTGACGGTTCGCAGATTGCTCCACTGGGGCCAGATAAGCCAGTGCAGGCAAGCTGTTTTTGCCTTACACCGGTACTCTGCAGCATTCAATGCCTCCACCTGCCTACCACAATCCGGTCAGGAAATAAATAGAAAACCACGACAGAAGCTGTCGCGGTTTTCTATTGCCTTTTTCCTTTTTATGCCTAGCATGGATAAGCCTTACAGAAAAATAGGAAAAATCTATGACTCGCAGAATTGTAAGGCTCAAGGAAGTCCAACGCATGACGGGCCTGTCCCGTTCCACCATCTACTCACTTATTGCCAAAGGCAATTTCCCCAAACAGATCCGCCTGACAGGATCCCGGTCGATCGGCTGGCATGAACAGGCGGTAATCCACTGGATCGAATCCAGGCAGCAGACGTGATGCTGGAAGAATTCACCTGTCTAGTCGTTAGCTGCCTTGGAGAAGATCGGGATCACCTTGCCCGATACCCGCATCTCATCTAGATAATCGGCCCACCACTGCATCATAGTCCTGCGCTCATCTAGATACCGGGCATGGTAGGTGTAGGCGGCCCGGACACTATTGTGCTCCTTGTGAGCAAGCTGGCGCTCGATGGCATCGGGATTGAAGCCGGTCTCGTTCAGGACTGAGGAAGCGGTGGCCCTAAAGCCATGCGGTACGGCCTTGCTCTTGCCTTCTTGCATTCCGTCATACCCTAGCTTGAAGATCGCCCGGCGCATCGTGTTGTCTGACATCTCGCGGTTACGATCCCGCTCCGAAGGAAACAACAGTTCGTACCTGCCGGTCATGTCCTTTAACAGTTCGATCACTTCCAAGGCCTGGCGGGACAGCGGCACCAGATGTTCATTGCGCATCTTCATGCGGTCTGCTGAAATGCGCCAGACCCTGCCCTCGAAGTCAAACTCTTCCCAGCGAGCACCACGCAACTCCCCGGAGCGCACAAAGGTTAGCAACAACAACTTGATCGCCCGCTGGGTCAGCAGGCGGCCCCGGCCGCTATAGGATTCCAAAGCTCGCAGGAACTGCGGCAACTCTTCTCTGAGCAATGAAGCCCGGTGCTGTACTTTTCTTCTTTTGACAATTCCACTCAACTCGCTGGCTGGATTGCTAGCAGCTATACCTTGCTGGACCGCAAAGCGGCATACGGCACGGATCGTCTGATTGACCCTGCTGGCTACATCAAGTGCACCCCTTGCCTCCACTCTGCGGACCGTAGCTATGACCATTTGAGGTGTGATCTCATCAACTGGAAGGTGACCCAAGTCTTGAAAAATATCATTTTCCAAGCGTTTCCGTACCCGTAAGACATGGCCTAAACTCCAGGATCCTTTGTTATGTTCCCACCACAAGTAGGCCACATCTCTAAAAAGGTTTTCCCCCTTGGCTCGCTTTTCCTCTTTGCGGACATCACTGGGGTCTTGACCGTTTTCAAGCAAGGTGCGAACCTTTCTGCGCTTCTCTCTAGCATGTTTGAGACTTACCTCCGGATAGACTCCCAATGCTAGAGTCTTGCGCTTGCCCCGAAACCGGTAGTCCAGACGCCAGTACTTACGTCCATTCTTTTTGATAAGCAGATACATGCCCCCGCCATCAGCCATTTTATAATTGCGGGAGCGCGGTTTTGCTGCCTTGATGCCTGTATTGGTCAGTGACATGTTGACGGTACTTTTGGGAATTGAACCAGAGATACCGTCAAAAATACCGTCAATTCTTCTGGATGTCAACAAACTTTTTCGGACTACAAAAAACGACTCGGTCTACTCTAATATGCTATTTTTATTATACTTTATGGACGTTTTCGGATTTCTTTGGACGTTCTAGGACTGCTCAAATGGAGCCCATAACCGGATTTGAACCGGTGACCTCTTCCTTACCAAGGAAGTGCTCTACCGACTGAGCTATATGGGCAATTTATTGCAGACAATTCTAACTACTATCAGTTCAGAGTGTGACGAATCCTCTTCTTCTGTAATGAACAACCCTACACTCAACACTTCGCGCAACACGGGATTATACTTCAGTAACATGGAGCGGGTGATCGGGATCGAACCGACATCATCAGCTTGGAAGGCTGAGGTTCTACCATTGAACTACACCCGCAGAACCTGAGACAGGACCCATTTGGTGTCTGGATTCTAAACATTAAATGGTGGAGGGGGAAGGATTCGAACCTCCGAAGGCTGAGCCGGCAGATTTACAGTCTGCTCCCGTTGACCGCTTGGGTACCCCTCCAAAGGGCAAGGATTGTGTGGTATACGTCCGTACACTGTCAATATCGTGTAGTGGGGTCCCAGGTGCCAATTCAAGCATTGCCTGGACCGTTACATTGCAACGCTCCAGCAGATTCCAGTGAACTCCCTTCCGATCCGGTCATCGAAATTCCAATCTATCGTGCCTTGAGAGCCGCCTGGGCATGAGGTTGTAACCCCCTCAAATGGGCTGCGATAATACGGGCAGGGCATCGCATTGACTTTTAGCGTCCAGGCACTGATAGGGAGGGTACCCGGCATGAATCCCAAACCACACGCTTTTCATCCTATCCTATTCGCCCTGTTCATGGCATTGCTGTACATGCCGGCAGGTAGTCTGCAGGCCGGGGAGCATGAAGCGAACTCCTTCGAGCTTGACAAGATCAACGTGATCGGCACGAGGCGGCCGGTACGCACTGTGGCGGATGCACCCTCTGCAGTGGATATCATCAGTGCGGAGGAATTCAACAACCAGGGGATCACCCAGGTACCCGAACTGCTACGCAAGCTGCTACCGTCCTACAACGTTGCCACCCAACCGATCAGTGATGCCGCGACCTTCATCCGTCCTACCAGCCTGCGTGGTCTCGCCTCCGATCAGACACAGGTACTGGTCAATGGCAAACGACGCCACCGTGCAGCTGTCATCTCGTGGCTTGGCAATGGCATTGCGGAAGGCAGCCAGGGACCCGACGTCAGCGTGATTCCGGCAATCGCCCTGAAGCGGGTTGAAGTGCTGCGTGACACCGCCTCTGCACAATACGGCTCCGATGCCATCGCAGGTGTAATCAACTTCGTACTCAAGGACCGCCCGCAAGGCGGTACCGTCGAGGGCCAGTGGGGCCAGACCTACTCCGGTGACGGCGACGAATACCGGCTCGCAGGCAATCTGGGCATACCGCTCGGCGCCAACGGCTTTGTCAACATCAGTGCCCAGTGGCACGAGATGCTGCCTACCGTACGCAGCGTGCAGCGCGATGACGCACAGGCCCTGATCGACAACGGCAATACTGACGTTCGCCAGCCCTATACCCAGATCTGGGGACAGCCAGACGTTGATGACGACTACACTGTTTTCCTGAATTCTGCATTGGAAATCAGCCAACGGGCCGAACTCTACACCTTTGGTAACGTCTCGGAGCGCGATACCCTGGGCGGATTCTTCTTCCGTAATCCGAATGACCGAAGTGGTGTGTTCATCGTTGAAGACGATCAGCTTGGAAACTACCGCCTGCCACTTGCCCCAGGCTGTCCGGGGTATGACGACCCGGCTGGGCGTATCCGTGTGTCGAAGGCCGCAGATGAGCTGTTTGACTGGACACCGTATCCAGGATGTTTCTTCAACGAGCGTTTCCCTGGCGGATTCACACCCAAGTTCGGCAGTGAAGTCAGCGACACATCAGGCGTGGCCGGTCTTCGCGGAGAGTCGAATTCAGGGCTGACCTATGACCTCAGTTACTCGATCGGCGAGAGTGAGGCCGAGTTCAACATCCGCAACACCATCAATGCAAGCCTGGGTCTGACAACGCCGACGCAATTCGATCTCGGCAGCTACACGCAGACTGAGCAGAGTCTGAGCCTGGACATGACCTACCTGATCGAGATGGCATCTCTTGCATCGCCCCTGCACACAGCATTCGGGGCTGAATGGCGAGAACAGGAGTTCGAGGTCAGCGCAGGCGAGGAGTCTTCATGGGTCGACGGACAGATTCCGGATGCCGGGGTTGGCGCCAATGGATTCTCGGGATTTTCCCCGTTTGCTGCCGCAGGCAAATGGGACCGCTCCAACGTGGCCGCCTATGCCGAGTTCGAGGCAGACATCACGGATGCGCTCACTGTGGCAGTGATGGGCCGCATTGAGGACCATGAAGATTACGACACTACCGAGGATTTCAAGATCGCTGCAGTTCTGCGGGCCACCGACACGATCAGCCTGCGCAGCTCGGCCAGCACGGGCTTTCGTGTCCCGACCGTAGGCCAGGAGAATGTCGCCAACGTCACAACAGCGTTCATCCTGGATTCTCAGGGCAGAAACCAGCTGACCCAGCGGGGCACGATTCCCTCAAAGTGTCCGGAAGCTGCAGCGGTAGGGGCAGAAAAGCTCGATGCCGAGGAGTCCATCACGTATACGGCAGGCTTCGGTCTGGAATTGAACGCCTTCTCGTTCACCGTGGATGCGTACAACATCGAAGTCGATGACCGCCTTGGCCTGTCTGCGGACAAGACGCTGACTGATGCACAGAAAACGGCGATTGGCCAGAGTGGATGCTTTCCTGCTGCCGACGTTCGGAATTTCCGCTATTTCGGCAACGGTTTCGACACTCGCACCCGCGGTATTGACCTGATTGTGAACCTTGACATGACGGACAGGCTGCCGCTATTGCGAGGTGGCAAGACAGAGCTTGCACTGGTAGGCAACTACAATGACACTGAAGCCCCCCGCCACAATCCGGAGTTTATTGACGAGAAGCGTATCAGGCAGCTGGAGGATGCGTTGCCGAAGTACCGCTTCAACGTGACGCTACAACACGACAAGGAACGGTGGGGTGGCTTTGCGCGTGTTAATTTCTTCGACAGTTATGAAGAGTTCCACGCCGACAGTGAGGATTTCATCACCAAGCCGGATGAGGAGTTCACGCTGGACATCGAAGTAAACTACCGTCTGGCGGGAGGGCTGGAACTGAGTCTCGGGGCGGAGAATATCTTCGACAATTTCCCGGACAGGAACGAGTTTGCAGGTGTACTTGGCTCCCGGTATCCCGAATCCTCGCCGATGGGATTCTCTGGTGGATTCTACTACGCCCGCGCACGGCACAGTTGGTAGCAGCCATCCGGGTGCCTGATCAAGCGTGCGCCAAGTCTGCGCACATGACCCTGCAAGGCAGACGGTGTGTAGAGGAAAAAATTTCTTCCCACTTAAAGTGCTTCTAATTATGCCTCTTTGATTTCTCCTAAATTTTGTAAGCAGTGTTGTATGAGTACCATTACAACATTCATAACAAGTAACGCATCAGAGGAATTTGCTTGTTCTTTAGCTGGCTTTGCGGTGCTCTTACTTGCACGTTCTCCTGGTAAAAAGCCTTTTATCGTCGTAATGATGCCTTCAATAAACCGATTGTTTGAAATTATTCCTTTTTCTCTAGCTTCAGTGAAAAGCTTGCCGTACTCACCTTTCCCATTTTTGCCAGCTTCACCAACAAGAATTTGTAAAAATCCATGAACGGCACTTGAAGCCTTTGTTATGACTTCTGGATAATTTTGAGCACGATAGTCATTGAACATGGCCTGTAATTGGTCACTGACAGATTTCCATTTAGGGTCAGATAGAACTTGTAAAGTTGGCCGATAAATCTCTTCCTCAATTTTATTATCTTGTCTTGGAATAAACCCTTCACGGGAGAGTGACATGTTGACGCAAAATTGCACAAAATTATCGTTAAGACACTTTTCTAGTTTGTCAAAGTCTTTATACGCGTTGACAAGATAAAATGCTCTGTTCTTCAAAGATTGTTCTTTGCTTGCGAGATTTACATATGCCTTATCGATAAGGCTATCAGCAAATATAGACAGCATTTCAAAAACCAAGTCTTGATCCGCATGCACAAAAATGCGCTGAAAATCAATGCGTGCCGCATGCTCCTCCCCTTTATGATCATCACCGATATCTACTTGGTGATGATGAAGATCATCGCCAGGCGTTATCCGCTTAAATCTATCATTCAACTCCTCAATACAAAAAACCACATGCTCTGGGTATTCACCAAGGAAGTCATTCTTGATAAGTATCTCAATCATTCTCAATTTTTCAGAACTATCTACATCACCCCATTGTCTTAGTGGAATCTTTGGTTGAAGGCGCTCCATAATTTCAGGATTACTCTCACTGAATAATTTGAAACTTTGAATTTCTTTCATTTGCATTTCTTCGCAGATCTGCCGAATATTCGCAGACTCTAATATTCATTAGATTTGATTATTTTGACAAGAGTTTGATTTTAATGGAGCTGGCGATAGGATTTGAACCTACGACCTGCTGATTACAAATCAGCTGCTCTACCAACTGAGCTACGCCAGCAATCTTGTGCCTCAACGAGTGTAAAGAGTTAGCAAAACCCAAGCAACGGGTAGTTATTCCTCAATACGTCTACACACACACTTCAAGCCCCCCAGCACCCAATAGGGCTTGTGTAGGATTTCCTGCGACAACAAGGGGATCAGAAGCCCTGCATCTCCCCCTGTAAGGATGACCTGGTCAAAGGGATGTTTCTGTTCTTGCATAGTTTGAACGATGCGATCAATTCCACCTGCCACTGCACTCAGGCAGCCGGTATAGATTGCATCCCGGGTTGAATTGGCGGGCATGGCCAGGCGCCCCGCATCCTGATCCATGTCCATGTCCATGTCCGTATCGGCCAGCAACGCCACCTGCATGCTCCTGACCCCTGGGAATATGGTACCTCCACGATGTACACCTCCCTGATCCAATGCATCCACCGTGACCGCGGTTCCACAGTCCACGATGCAGGTGGAGCCCTGGAATTGATCATGGGCCGCAATCAGTGCAGCCAGCCGATCTGCACCCAAGGAACCGGGATCCTGGTAACCGATGGAGATGCCAAAACACCTGACAGAGGTATCGAGAAAATAAAACTCCCCGGGCTTGTTTGCGGCAAGCCATTGCTGCAACTGATCGTTCACCTGCGAGTCGAGTACGGAACACAGGACGACCCGATCGGCAGCCGCGTATTTCTCCAAAACGGAGACGATGACTTCGAGCCTGCGCCCATTGTGGTATGCCAAAGCACCGTACTCATCGGGAACACCGGGCTCGAGCACGGCATACTTGCAACGGCTGTTACCCAGATCGAGAAGTAATTTCATATACGAAGTTCCCGTACGTGAGCACTGTGCAAGCATAGTTGTTCGTCCTCGGTCTGCAGCACAAGATGACCTTCTGCATCGATCCCGTGTGCCACCCCCTGCATGTGTCGGCCCTGATATAAAAACTCGACATTACGACTGTCCATCAGATCATACCGGTGCCAGGCTGCACAAAGTGAATCGCTATCCTTTTCATCAAGTGTTTCCAGGATTCGGGTCAGGGATCCGATCACGTTTGCTGCCAGCTCATTTCTGCACAGCTTCCAGTGCGGATGTGAGGAAATCAAATCGGCCCACCCGGGAATTGTTTGATACTCCTCGACCTGGGACATGGCCACGTTCAGGCCCACCCCGATGATCAGATTGTTTTGCATCTGCCCCGCCTTTCGCTCGATTAGCACCCCGCCCAGTTTATTATCTCCTACGCAGATGTCATTCGGCCATTTCAGCCTAACACCCACCACCCCCAGCTGCTCCAGGAGCTCCGCAAGGCCAATCAGTAGCCACAAGCCCAGCACATCGTACTGCTTTCTCCACTGTCCCAGGTTCCACTGCATGGACAGGTACAGGTTGACCCCGGTCGGCGACCACCAGTCATGACCAAAACGCCCTTTCCCCTGCGTTTGCTGATCTGCAATACAAACGGCGACTTCCTCATCCCCGGTGTTCCTTCGCTCCGCCAGGTACGAGTTGGTCGAGGTTACGGGGGGGGGGGGG
>JAPOQE010000121.1 GCA_026710875.1 Gammaproteobacteria bacterium
ATCCGCTGCATGATGCGCCCCCAACGCGGCGCTCTTCGAGTGAACTTTCTACATCCAGGTCAGGCGCATCATGCAGCGGATCAAAGGGGCATCCATCATCCAGAATCTCAACTGTGATGGTCTCACCTTCCCTTGCAAGCTTGATCTCAACTTCGTGCTCCTGGCCATCATCATGGGCGTAACTGACCACATTAGTAAAAAGCTCCTCCAATGCAAGCTGAATCTGGAGCATTGCATCCATGGGAAAATCATGCTGTTCACCAAATTCCTCCAGCGCGGCTTCAATCGTACGTATCTCCTCCATTCGATTGGCAACGATCAAGGTGCGGGAAGCTTGCATTACACTAGTCCTGCTCGTTATGAAACCCGCAGAACAAGACAGGTGATATCGTCGGACTGAGGATTTTCTCCTGCAAACTCTCTGACCGACTGGAACACGGTATCCGTGACATCCTTGGCATTGCCGAATGTACCCTTGCGAAATATTTCACAAAATCTATCCATCTCGAATAATTCACCATCTTCTTTTTCAGCCTCGTTAACCCCATCTGTATAAAACACAATCATGGAGTCCGGTTCAAGGACAACCGAATTTTCCTGGTATTCCAAGTCTGGCATTACGCCCAACGCCGTACCTTCCGTTGACTCCAGCAACTCGATCGAATGGTCCGGCTTAACGATCACGGGCAAATTATGCCCACCATTCGAATACACAAGCTCCCTCGTTTGGGGATCGTAAATTCCATACAGCAGGGTTACAAATGTCATGGCAGTATTGCCGTCGGACAGCATCCCGTTTACTTGCTTGAGCACTTTGGCCGGGGAGCCCGAAGTTGCAGCACACGCTTTCAGCAATGTACGGCTGGCCATCATGAACATTGCTGCAGGCACACCTTTGTCTGACACATCAGCAATAACCACCCCGAGCCTGCCATCCGTGAACTCGTAAACATCAAAGAAATCACCCCCGACTGAACGGGCCGGCACCATGCTCGCGTACAGGTTAAATTGTTCGGAAGTGGGAAAAGACATCGGCAGAATGCTTTGCTGCATTTTCCTCGCGACATCCAACTCGTTTTGAAGTGCTACGAGCTTATCGCGTGTACTCAACGCCTGACGCCAGAGTGTAAGATTTTCAATCGTACGCTCGATGGTGACTTTCAGATCCGTGAAATCGATTGGTTTGGTAACAAAATCAAAAGCACCACGGTTCATTGCAGTCCTGATATTTTCCATGTCCCCATATGCAGAAACCATGACAGCACGTATATCAGGATTCACCTCTGGAATCTGTGCCAGTAATGTCAGCCCATCCATGACAGGCATATTGATATCGGATAGTACAATGTCGTAGGTATTATCCTTGCGCAGGAGTTCAAGGGCTTCTGCGCCGTTATGTGCGAATTCAAACACATAACGCCCTCGACGAACTTCACGTCGCATTTTCTGCAGCATGAGCTGCTCTAAATCCACTTCATCGTCAACTACAAGTATCCGTATGTGACTCTCACTCACTTGGCGACCTCATTTCGATCAATTTTTATCATTTAACTAGTTCCGGAAATTATTGGAACTGCGATGCCACTTACAACTCATAAGTCTGAATGTTCACGCTAAGCCTATTACTGCATTCTCCAGACCGTGCAAATTGTACCAGTATAACTATTACAGTGCGATGCATTGTGCCACGCAGCAGATCGATTACCCACGAACTGACAGTGGCTGTGACACCCCTATTGTAGCCACTTGCAAGCTGGATTTGCTGAAAGCACTGATACGCAACGACACCCTATTTGGATGAGATATTTGAGTCCGGCGTTGCGTTCTACTATCCTGCACAAAAAGGATGGAATCCACGGCGGAAGATCACAAAAATACGGACACTTGGTGTCAAAATCAGCAAAGTGGCTTCTGCATAAGTATTAGATTTGCCGGATCCGGTCAGCCCCCAACACGATTGCGATAAGTTGGGCAATTGCTTCGGACCTGCAATTTAGCAGCCGTTGGAAATCTGAATTCGAAAAAGCCAATCAACGACGAACTATACTGGACATCCTGAAACACTTGGCATTGGCATTTCTACGCAGTACGTAAAGTATTCGCACGAACCTGAGAACCTCCATGCAGAACCAGACCCGGTTTTACATCAATGGCCAATGGGTCGAGCCCTCGACCAATAAATCCCTGGACGTCGTCAGCCCTGCTACGGAGCAAGTGATTGGTCGTGTAGCCATGGGAAATAATAATGATGTCGACACTGCAGTGGCGGCAGCCAGGTGTGCTTTTGATTCCTTCTCACAAACTGTACGAAAGGAAAGGATCGAACTACTGGAAGAAATCATAAATAAATACAAGCTCCGCATAGATGACATCGCAGTGACCATAAGCGAGGAAATGGGGGCTCCCATCAGCCTTGCGCGTTCTGTGCAAGCACCCATGGGGTTGAATCATCTGCTCACAACACTTGCTGTTTTACGCGAGTACGGGTTTGAGGATAATGTTGGATCTTCTTGCGTCCTGCGTGAACCTGTCGGAATCTGCGGGTTTATCACTCCCTGGAATTGGCCAATCAACCAAATCACATGCAAAGTCGCACCCGCACTTGCGGCAGGCTGCACAATGATTCTCAAGCCCTCTGAAATTGCACCTTTCAATGCAATCTTGTTCACCGAGATCCTTGCGGCAGCAGGTGTCCCGGCGGGTGTTTTCAATCTTGTAAACGGTGATGGCCCGACGGTAGGTGCTGCGCTTTCATCTCACCCGGACATCGACATGATTTCATTTACCGGATCTGTGCAAGCGGGTATTGATATCGCTCAAAATGCAGCGCCTACAGTCAAGCGGGTCGCACAGGAGTTAGGGGGCAAGGCTGCCAATATTTTGCTTGATGACGCTGACTTTCAAAAAGCGATTACACGCGATGTTGGCCGGCTGTGTACGAACTCGGGCCAATCCTGTATTTCTCCATCGCGCATGCTGGTACCCGAGCAACGTATGGATGAGACAGCAACTATTGCAAAACAAGCCATCGAAAGAATCAAGGTTGGTAACCCCAGGGACTCTGATACGAAGATGGGCCCCGTAGTTTCACAATCACAGTTCGACAAAATACAGAGGCTCATCCAGGCAGGTTTGGATGAAGGCGCAAAATTGGTGGCTGGTGGACTCGGGCGACCTGATGGCATGGATATCGGTTTCTATGTAAAACCTACTGTGTTTTCCCATGTCACCCAAAAAATGAAAATTGCGCGAGAAGAAATATTTGGCCCGGTGCTTTGCATCATGGGGTACACCGATGAGAATAATGCACTGCGCATCGCCAATGACACAACGTATGGACTGTCGGGGTACGTGTCCTCAGGCAATCTTGAGCGTGCACGGACTGTCGCACGGCGAATTCGTGCCGGAAGTATTTTCATTAATGGAGCCCTGCCGGACAACAAGGCACCTTTTGGAGGGTACAAGCAGTCAGGTAATGGCCGTGAAGGCGGGCGGTATGGTCTTGAAGAATTTCTCGAGATAAAAGCTGTGACGGGTGCGAAGTCTAAATCAAAATAACCGGTTTCATGGCTTGGGAGACGGCATCCTGAATCCATGGTTCGGTTTCTGCCGTTGG
>JAPOQE010000122.1 GCA_026710875.1 Gammaproteobacteria bacterium
AACATGCCCGTGCGATCAATGCCTTTTCAAATGCCACTACGAACAGTTACAAGCGCCTAGTACCCGGCTTCGAAGCCCCCGTGATGCTGGCCTACTCGGCCCGCAACCGCTCGGCGTCCATCCGGATTCCACATGAAGCCAATGCCAAGGCGAGGCGCATCGAGGTCCGCTTCCCGGATTCAGCAGGCAATCCCTACCTGACCTATGCGGCCCTGCTGCTGGCCGGTCTGGACGGTATCCAGAACCAGATCGATCCGGGTGCTCCGATCGACAAGGATCTCTATGACCTGCCTCCCGAGGAGGAAGCGAACATCCCTACGGTGTGTGCTTCTCTGGACCAGGCACTGGAAGCCCTGAACAACGACCGTGAATTTCTCAAGGCGGGCGGGGTGTTCTCCGATGACCTGATCGACGGCTATATCGAACTGAAGATGGAAGAGGTGACCGCATTGCGTATGTCGACCCACCCCATCGAATTCGATATGTACTACAGCTGCTAGCCGTACCCGACTCGATCTACTCAAAAACGCCCCGTAATGGGGCGTTTTTGTTAGGGATTCTGCGTTAACTCTACTTTCCATCCGTTTCTTGATATAGCACTGATATTCGGCTTTCAGGGTGCTCTTTGGCTCCCAGGGGCGTATGATCAAAGCAACTTTGCACCCAAATAGTGCATTTTAAGTCCGAGATCTCGTTGGTTTCTGGCTCGACGGGCCAACGTCGCGGGTTGGACTGAAAATTGCACGGTATTTGGGAGACAGCCGCTTTTCTGCAAGGAACGACACCATCCTCGTGCATACGCTATGGAAGTACAAGCCATCATAGAGAACCTGACACTGGCCATCGTTGTGGTCGATCAGGACCTACGTATCCGCTATCTTAACCCGGCCGCCGAGGAGTGCCTGGGTACGGGGGTCAGGCACGCGCAGGGGCGATCGCTCACCAGTTTCATCCTGGATGTAGAAGGGGAGTTTATCGACCACATCCGGCGTTCCATTGCTACCGGGAATTCGATGACCGAGCATGAAGTCAGCGTCCGGCGCCCGGGTTCGGATGAGGTCACCATCAATTGTGCCATCACCCCGGTGACCTTCGGCGACACCAAGCAATGCCTGCTTGAGATCACCCGCATTGATCACCTGATTCGCATATCCAGGGAAGAACACCTGCTGGCTGAGAACCTGGCGACCCAGAACATGCTGCGCGGCCTGGCCCACGAAATCAAAAACCCGCTGGGAGGGTTGCGCGGTGCGGCGCAACTGCTCGCCAAAGAGCTCACTGAAGAGAGCTTGCAGATGTATACGGACGTCATCATTGGTGAGGCGGATCGCCTGCGAAAACTGGTCGACAGCATGTTCGAGCCCAAGCTCACGCCCAGCAAACAGGAGCTCAATATACATAATGTGCTGGAGCATGTGCGGCGTCTTGCGGTTGCAGAGATCCCGCACGATATCGAGATCAAGACAGACTACGATCCAAGTATCCCTACGTTGTTTGCCGATTATGATCTGCTGGTCCAGGCGGTATTGAACATTGTCGGAAATGCAGTCCGTGCCGTGGAACTGCAAGGCGAGGTCCGACTCAAGACCCGGGTGTTGCGGCAATTCACAATCGGGGAAACCTGTCATCGACTGGTCGTACTGATCAGCGTGACGGATGATGGCTGCGGTATACCGGAAGAACTGAAATCGCAGATTTTTTTCCCGATGATCTCGGGAAGCGCCGAGGGTACCGGCCTGGGTCTGCCCATTGCCCAGAGCCTGGTGCATCTGCATGGGGGCCTGATCGAGTTTGATTCCGATCCCGGCCTGACGGAGTTTCGTGTGCTGCTGCCTTTGAACGGCACTGTGAATTGATGGCTACAAAACAGGAAGAAATGTTATGAGTGATGCCAATGTTTGGATTGTCGATGATGACCAGGCCATGCGCTGGGTGCTGGAGCGTGCCTTCGAAAAGGCTGGAATTCCCGTGACGGCTTTCGAGTCCGCAGGGGCCGCATTGCGCACACTGGAGCATCATGTGCCCACTGCGATCCTTACGGATGTACGCATGCCTGGAATGGACGGCTTTGAATTTCTGGAACGAATCAAGACGGACCACCCGAAATTGCCGATCATCATCATGACTGCCCACTCGGACTTGCAAAGCGCTGTTGGCGCCTACGAGAAGGGTGCTTTCGATTATCTGCCCAAGCCCTTTGATGTAGACGAGGCGGTCGAACTCGCCCGTCGCGCCTGCCTGGCAGCCGGTGGTGGAGTGGCGATGACGACCACTGATGATACCGTTTCCGAGCAGCCGGCAAGAATCATCGGCAAGTCACCGGCCATGCAGGAGGTGTTTCGCGCGATTGGCCGCTTATCGAACTCCAGCATGACCGTGCTCATCAACGGGGCGTCCGGTACGGGAAAGGAATTGGTCGCACAAGAGCTGCATGAACACAGCCCGCGGGCCCTCGGGCCATTTGTCGCACTGAATATGGCTGCCATCCCGCGCGATTTGCTCGAGGCGGAACTTTTCGGCCATGAGAAGGGTGTCTTCACGGGAGCCCTGGCCATGCGCAAGGGGCGTTTTGAACAAGCGCACAAGGGCACCCTGTTCCTGGATGAAATTGGTGACATGCCCGCGGATTTGCAAACGCGGTTGTTGCGTATCCTGTCGGACGGACACTACTACCGGATCGGAGGTCATGATCCGATCCAGGCCGATGTGCGGATCATTGCGGCGACACACCAGGACCTGGATGGACGGGTCCGCAAAGGTGAGTTTCGAGAAGACCTGTTCCATCGTCTGAATGTGATTCGCATCAATATTCCACCCCTGAATGAACGCAGCGAAGACATTCCGATGCTGTTGCAGCATTTCATGCAGGCTTCCGCAAGGGAGCTCGGGACTGAGCCAAAACAGTTGATGACAGAGGTGATTGAGCACCTGTGCACGTTGCGTTGGCCAGGGAATGTCAGGCAGCTGGAAAATGTGTGTCGCTGGCTGACGGTGATGGCGGCCGGCAACGAAATTCACATGCAGGATTTGCCGGCAGAAATGCTCAAGGATGAAATTGCAGACGCGGCGAACTGGAAAACCCAGTTACGCGATTGGGCGGACAGGGAATTTTCCAAAGGCGGTGATGCCATCTGGAACCGGGCCTTGCCGGAATTTGAGGCCATCATGATCAAGGCGGCGATGAAAAATACCGGCGGCCGACGCCAGAAAGCGGCGAAGCTTCTGGGTTGGGGAAGGAATACGCTGACGCGAAAGATCCAGGAGCTGGGGCTGTTCGAAAAGACTCAGTGACCTGGTGGCGCCAGGCAATTTTGAAACGATGCCGCGATATCGTGCAGGATTGTGAAATATGCGTCGGGTCCCTCTTCGACTGCCACACCAAGAGGGTCGAGAACACCAATGCGGGCCTGCGTGTTTTCGGTAATCACCTCTACAATACGTGTGTCGAACTGGGGTTCTGAAAATATACATATTGCGCCTAATTCCCTGACCCTGTTTCTAAGTTCCCGTATACGGCGCGCACTCGGTGAGTGTTCCGAGCCAACGATGATCGAGCCGGCTGCACTCAGGCCGAAGCGGTCCTCGAAATACTGGTAGGCATCATGCAGTACGACGAAAGGCTTTGGACGGGCCGGTAACAGGGCTGCGTCGATTGCCGCGCCCAGTTCCTCAAGATTGTGCAGGAGTACCCGGGTGTTGGCTGCATAAATCTCGGCATGGGCGGGGTCGACCTCGGCCAGGACCGAAGCAATACTGCGTGCCATGGCTGCCGCATTCACCGGATCAAGCCAGATGTGCATGTTGTAGGATCCCTCTGAGAGGTGCGCGTCCTTTTCGTGCATGGCGTTGTGACCTGCGGAATTTCCCACATCGTTCGTGTGCTCATGCCCATGTGCTGCATCGTGGTCATCTTCGCTATGTTCATCCCGGTGCTCGTCCTCGTGATGATCATCTTCAGGATGCTCATGGTCGTGGGCCTCGAATGTGCCACCCTCGCGCTGTCTTTTGAACACCAGTCCCTCGGCATCGGAAAGCATGACCACACGGGCATTGGCTGCGAGCGTGTTGACCGGCTTGGCAAGTGAAACTTCCATGGACTTGTCTACCAGGAATACGATCCGAGCGCTCTTGAGCCGTACGGCATCCGAAGGGCGCAGGCTGAAAGTGTGCGGAGAGGTAGCCCCCTTGATCATCAGGTAAGGTTCGCCCACTCCGGCCATGACCGCACTCACCAGGGAATGCACCGGTTTAATCGAAGTGATCACGCTGTCCTTGACACCCGTTGGCGCCGATATGGAAGGGCTACTGCCAAATACCATGACGATGGCAAGTACGGTAGACAGGTACCATCGTGCACGGAATATCTGCTTGGTAGAGGTTGCTTTGCGAAGACTGGCTGCTGCAATGAAACGCCTGGAGTTGGCTTGGCAAACGGTGGGCAAGTTCATAGGGAGACCGAATCCTTAATTGATATAATATAACTTATCATGGTTTGCCCCTGCAAGGCGACTGGGTCCGTAACCTTGTGCAGAGGGCTGTCAATTGCCAAGCATCAGCCACGCTAACCCGCTCTGAAGATTGGGTGAAAAGAGTTGGAAAGGTGGTATATGCTGAAACAATGTTGCAAAAAGTACTCGCCAGCCTACTGCAGGCTAACAGGCAGGGACAGCCTATGCATCATGTCGGTGATAATAGTACAGATGGCTAGTGATAACGGGCACGCTCTGTCGAATCAACCGCTTATCGATGCGCGTGACATCGGCGTACGGCATGGTGAACGATGGGTCGTTCGGCATGTTGATATCAAGGTAATTCGTGGTGAGTTGGTGTACGTGATCGGTGTCAAAGGTGCCGGGTAGACGACCTGTGCCAAAGGGATCCTCGGCTTGATCGGTACCGATGAAGGTACGATCGAGCGTGCGATGCCACAGGAGATCGGCTACGTCCCGCAACGGCTGTCATTGAATCCCTCTCTGCCGCTCAGTGTTAGCCGCCTGATGACGTTGACCGGGGAT
>JAPOQE010000123.1 GCA_026710875.1 Gammaproteobacteria bacterium
CCGGGATGTCGGGGGCCGGCAGCGGCTGGACCGGTGCGCGGGCGGGTGCGGGGTTCGAACCCTCCACGGCGATGGTCCCGAGTGCGAAGGGATCCTGGCGGGGCTTGAGGGGGAACGAGACGGGCTGCGCCTCATCCAGGATGATGTAGGCATCGTTCAGGGTACGCCCTCGCATGTAGGCCAGCGGTGCAATTTCGATGACGTTCCTGTCAATCAGCTTGCTGACTTTCTCATAGCCCATCATTTCATACAGTGCGTCGTACATGGGCCTCAGGTAAGGATCAATTTTTTGCGCAAGGTCGCCCGGAAGAAATCCCAGTCTCTCCCCGGCTTCCACGGCAGGCCGTACGAGGACGAGCTTACGGGTCCTGTCATGCTCGAGTGCCGCAACGGCGCAGGCCACTGCAAGGTAGGTTTTACCGGTACCTGCCGGACCGATGCCGAACACGAGATCATCCTCTTCAATGAATTGAACGTAGCGCTCCTGGTTGACACCGCGCGGCTTGATCACGCTGCGCTTGGTATACACCGTAGGCGCAGAGGCCTTGAAACTCTGCTCCGCTATCTTGGCAAGTTCGGATTCCTGTAAATACAGGTGAACATCCGAAGACGACAGGATCTGGTTGCTGGTGGAGTCGTACAACTCCTTCAGCACATCCACTGCAGCATTGGTCGCTTTCGCTTCCCCGCTGATGGAAAAGGCATTGCCTCGATTGGTAATTTCAACGCCCAGTCTTTTTTCGAGTTGATGCAGGTGCCCGTTCAGGGGGCCGCACAGGTTGGCAAGACGCGGGTTGTCCACGGGTTCCAGGACGATGTTGACGGAATAGACTTCAGTTGGCAAAAGCTCAGTTTCCTCTACGACAGGGTTTCATGATAAACACCTCGCAACGAATTAGGAAATGCATCCGTGATCTCGACACGGACAAACTTGCCTGACACCGTGTCCGGTGCGGCAAAGTTGACGACCCGGTTATTGTCCGTTCTTCCCGTAAATTCGAGTTGCGACTTCTTCGAGCGACCCTCGACCAGGACCACCTGCTCCGTTCCCAGCATGGCTTTCGAGTAGTCCCTCGATGCGCAATCAATAGCCTTTTGCAGGCGCACCAGCCTGCGTTTTTTCTCATCCATCGGAACCTCATCCTGCAGCGATGCTGCGGGCGTTCCCGGCCTGCGGCTGTAGATGAAACTGTAGGACTGATCAAACCCGATCTCTTCCACCAGGTTCATCGTGCACTCGAAATCCTGGTCCGTTTCACCGGGAAAGCCGACGATAAAATCCGATGAGATTCGGATGTCCGGTCGATGCCGGCGCAGTCGCTTGATGATGGACTTGAATTCGAGTGCCGTGTAGCCACGCTTCATGGCCGCGAGGACCCGGTCCGAACCACTTTGTACCGGCAGGTGCACATGATTGGTCAGTTCCGATATATCGGCATAAGCATCAATCAGATTCTCTGAAAATTCAATGGGATGCGAGCTTGTGTAGCGAATCCGCCTGATGCCCTCAAGGCGGGCCACGTAATACAGCAGCAGGGAGAAATCGATCTCGTCCCCATGCCGGTCCTGGCCCCGGTAGCCATTCACGTTCTGACCCAGCAAGGTGACCTCGCGCGCGCCCTGACGGGCCACTGCGCGGATCTCCTTGAGCACGTCCTCCAGGGGCCGGCTGAATTCCTCTCCCCGGGTATAGGGCACCACGCAATACGTACAGTACTTGCTGCAGCCCTCCATGATGGAGACAAAGGCTGTCGGGCCTTCGTGGCGGGGTTCGGGCAGGCAGTCAAACTTTTCCATCTCGGGGAAGGCCGTATCGACGACCGGTGCTCGCTCGTCTCTTGCCTGGCGCAGCAAACTCGGCAGGCGGTGAATCGTCTGCGGTCCGAACACGACATCGACATGCCGTGCGCGCGCCGCCAGGGCATCGCCCTCCTGGCTTGCCACACAGCCGCCAACGCCAATCAGCAGGTCCGGGTTATTCTCCTTGAGAGGGCGCCATTGACCCAACTGGGAAAACACTTTTTCCTGGGCCTTCTCGCGAATGGAGCAGGTATTGAGCAGCAGCAGGTCGGCCTGCGAGGCATCGGTAGTCACATCAAAACCACAGCTATCGTGCAGGACATCCAGCATCTTCGCCGAGTCATACTCGTTCATCTGGCAGCCCTGGGTTTTGATAAATACTTTCCTGGGCATGGCACTCGACCGGCTGTCTTGTTTGTCCATCCTCAGCCCCTGCTACGCATTGAGGCACACGTTATGGTCCCGATACCAGCAGCCGAACAGCCATCGATCAGCTTGCCGGTCCACCGTGTCGGAGTGTAGTGCGTAGATGGCTTGCAGCCCTCGGGAGGTGCCCCCGAGGCGCGCTCTTTTAAGGGTATTCACCGGTACGCTAAAAAGGGATGTCGTCGTCAAATTCGTCAGAGGATGAGCTCGCAGCGGTTTGTGCAGGCTCCATGTTCGAAGGGGGTCCATCCTGCATCATGGACGAGCCGCCTTTTCCGCCCAGCATTTGCATGTTGTTGGCCACGATTTCAGTCGAATACCGGTCGCTCCCGCTTTGATCCTGCCATTTACGTGTTTGTAATCGTCCTTCCACGTACACCTGTGAGCCCTTTCTGAGGTATTCACCTGCAATCTCCGCCAGCCGATGAAACAGCACGACGCGGTGCCACTCGGTTTTCTCGACTTTCTCCCCCGAGTTCCTGTCGTTCCAGGATTCAGTGGTGGCTACACTGATGTTGCATACCGCCTTGCCGCTCGGCATGTATTTTATTTCCGGGTCCTGGCCAAGGTGACCAATCAGTATCGCTTTGTTTATGCCTCTTGCCATCAAATTTCCCTATGTTTGGGTAAGTCCGTTATTTTACGGAATTATGAGGCAGAACACACGACAAGCCTCAACATCCGATTTGGGGCACACATTTTTCGAATACCCGGGTTTTGCGCCCGGGGCCGCTAAACACGTATATTAGTCCACTTGGCCCAAGCAAAAATGAACCCATGAAAAATATCACGATCCGGGGCGCGCGTACGCACAACCTCCAGGATATCGACCTCGACCTGCCCAGGGACCAGTTGATCGTCATCACCGGGTTGTCGGGTTCCGGGAAATCGTCGCTGGCATTCGATACGATTTTTGCGGAAGGCCAGCGCCGGTATGTCGAGTCCCTGTCATCCTACGCACGGCAGTTTCTTGCGCGCCTGGAGAAGCCGGACGTCGATGCCATCGACGGTTTGTCCCCTGCGATTTCAATTGAACAAAAGGCGAGTGCACATAATCCACGCTCCACGGTCGGCACCATCACGGAAATCTACGATTATCTGCGTTTGCTTTTCGCCCGTGCAGGTACGCCGCGCTGTCCGACCCACCACATTGACCTGCATTCACAAACGATCAGTCAGATGGTGGACAAGGTCCTGTCCCTCGAACACGACAGGAAACTGATGCTGCTGGCACCCGTGGTGCGCAATCGAAAGGGAGAACATCAGCAAGTGCTGGCCGATTTGCGTGCGCAGGGGTTCATCCGGGCACGAATCGATGATGAAGTCTATGAGCTGGATGACCCGCCCCAGCTCAGTCTGCGGCGCAAACACACGATCGAAGTTATCGTCGACCGCTTCAAGGTCCGCCCGGACATGAAACTTCGCCTGGCAGAATCCTTCGAGACGGCGCTGAAACTCGCGGATAACGTGGCCATTGTCCGGTCCATGGACAACCCGCAGGAAAAGGAGCTGGTATTTTCTGCAAAATTCGCCTGCCCGCAATGTGGCTACAGCCTCGGCAAGCTTGAGCCACGTCTTTTCTCCTTCAACTACCCGGGCGGTGCATGCGCGGCGTGCGACGGTCTGGGCGTGGAGGAATTTTTCGACCCCGAACTGGTGGTCGTCAGTGGCCAACTGAGCCTGACCAGCGGTGCGATCCGCGGCTGGGACAGGCGCAACCCGCACTACTTCGACCTGATCCGCTCCCTGGCCAGCCATTACCATTTTGACATCGAGGCTCCCTGGGACACGCTGGATGAGGTCATCCAGAACACCATCCTGTACGGCAGTGACGGAGAGCCCATCCTGTTCAAGTACTCGAATGAGAGCAACAGGAGAGCCCAGCGCAGGCATGCATTCGAAGGCATCATCCCGAACATGGAACGGAGGTTCAATGAAACCACATCCAGTGCGGTACGTGAAGAACTCAGCAAGTACCTGACAAAACAGGTGTGCCAGGCATGTCATGGCCAGCGGTTGAACCCCGCGGCCCGCCATGTATTCGTCAATGACTGCAACCTGCCGACCATCACCTCCTGGCCCACGGAAAATGCACTCGAATTCTTTGAAGGACTCACGCTCTCGGGCCACCTGGTTGCCGTCGGAGAAAAAGTCATCAGCGAAATCAGGGAGCGACTCAAGTTCCTCGTCAATGTCGGACTGGACTACCTGGCCCTGGACCGTACCGCAGAGACATTATCCGGTGGAGAGCTGCAACGAATCCGTCTCGCGAGCCAGATTGGTTCGGGCCTCGTGGGTGTCATGTACATCCTGGATGAGCCCTCCATCGGCCTGCACCAGCGCGACAACAAACGCCTGATCAAGACGCTGACCTCGCTGCGTGATCTCGGCAATACCGTGATCGTGGTCGAACACGATGAAGAAGCGATACGCAGCGCGGATCACGTAGTCGATATGGGTCCCGGTGCGGGCATCCACGGCGGCAGGCTCGTCGCCGAGGGCACCCCGCATCAAATCGAAAAAAATTCAGCTTCGCTTACAGGACAGTACCTGTCCGGGAAGCGCAAGATTCCCGTCCCGCAGATACGCCTGCCTTTCCAGAAGAATAAAACCATCCGCGTGGTCAAGGCCTGCGGCAACAACCTGCAGAACATCACGGTCGATATCCCGCTGGGATTGATGACCGTGGTCACCGGTGTTTCCGGGTCCGGAAAGTCCACGCTTTTGAATGACACCCTGTACAGGTACTGCATGCGCTACCTGCACAGCTCCGGTGCGCCACCGGCACCCTGCAGCAAAATTTCAGGGCTCGAACACGTCGACAAGGTCGTGGATATCGACCAGAACCCGATCGGGCGCACGCCGAGGTCCAACCCGGCCACCTATACCGGCCTGTTTACCCCGATACGCGAACTGTTTGCGAAGATCCCCGAGGCGCGCTCACGCGGCTACACACCGGGACGCTTCAGCTTTAACGTGAAAGGCGGGCGGTGTGAGGCGTGCAGGGGCGATGGGGTCATACGGGTGGAAATGCACTTCTTGCCGGACATCTACGTGCCGTGTGATGTGTGCGAGGGAAAACGCTACAACCGTGAAACGCTGCAAATCCACTACAAGAACAAAAATATCAATGAAGTGCTGCAAATGACGGTCGAAACGGCTTATGACTTTTTCGAGATGATTCCTGTCGTCAAACGCCGGCTGCAAACGCTCATGGACGTCGGGCTGTCCTATGTGCAGTTGGGGCAAAGTGCGACCACCTTGTCCGGTGGTGAGGCGCAACGCGTGAAGCTCTCTCGCGAGTTATCCAAGCGCAGTACCGGGCAAACCCTGTACATCCTGGATGAGCCCACCACCGGTCTTCACTTTCACGACGTGGAGCAATTGCTGAAGGTACTGCACTACCTGCGTGACCAGGGCAACACGATCATCGTGATTGAACACAACGTTGATGTCATCAAGACGGCGGACTGGATCATCGACCTGGGACCGGGCGGAGGAAACCGGGGTGGACAAGTCGTGGCCATGGGAACGCCTGAGGATGTCGCCTGCAACGAGCAATCCTTTACGGGGCAATACCTGAGTCCTCTGCTTGACATGAGGGACCTGCGCAAGGAGCAGTCCTCCTGATTTTTTATTTCTTGCCGGGTGCGCTGAATTTGACTTTGTCGCCGGTATTGAAATCGAACTTTGCAGCTGCCGATCCGTCCCGTATGGCGAGCTCGACCATGTTGTTTGAATTGCCATACCAGAAACCTTCTCCGGGATCGACGCAGTAAAACGCCTGTGCGTAGCGCAGCGGATACCCGTGAATTTCCAGAACCCGGTTCCTGAGTGCCGGGCGGTAGCGGATGCCCGTGATGCCGTTGCCGAAGTGATCCACCTGTATGACTTCATGAAGATCCTCAGGCCACTGCGCACCGACCAGTGATTCGCCAGGGACGGGCTCAAGCGTGGGGGCAGCGCCTGAGACAATTTGGGCTGCAACCGGTGCGAAGATATCCCTGCCATGGAATGTATTCGATGCAGGTGCGGTGGATGGACGGATCTCGAACCACCGGGCATCAGACAGCTTTCTCGACATGACCGAGAACAGGCCATTATCCGGCCCCGTGAAGGTATAGCCATCCCCTTCAAGTACCAGCGGCAACCGGTCCGAACCCACGCCTGGATCCACTACGCCTACGACAACGGATTGCGGGGGGATATGTTCGAGGAAACTTGCTAGCAAATAGGCCGAGGCCTTGGGGTTGTGTGCGGGCAGTTCATGGATGAGGTCGATGACCCTGGCATCGGGTGCGATCGTGAAAATGGCGGATTTGAGCTGGCCGACATACGCACCGGATACGCCATAATCCGTTGCCAATACGATGGGCCTCATGATTGTCTGATGGATGCGGGTGCCCAGCTAGCCAGGCGAAGCGCGAGTCGCGCAGGGGCGTGACTACTCTTCCTCGACAGGCCGGTCGACGAGTTCCACCAGCGCCATCGGCGCCTTGTCGCCATTGCGAAAACCGCATTTCAGGATGCGCAAATAGCCCCCCGGGCGTGCCTTGTAGCGCGGTCCAAGCTCGGTAAAGAGCTTGCCCACACTGGCATCGTCGCGCAGCTTGGCAAATGCCCGCCTGCGCCTGTCCACACTGTCTTCCTTGGCGAGCGTGATCAAGGGCTCGGCATAGCGGCGAAGCTCTTTCGCCTTGGGCAGGGTCGTGCGTATAACTTCGTGTGAAAACAGCGAAGTCGCCATATTGCTCATCATCGCCTTGCGATGTGGGCTGTTACGGTTTAGCCGGCGTCCGGACTCACGATGTCTCATACTGCTTCCCGGTGAATTTAGTTCAGACCAGTACCTTGCGGTCTTCGCGCAAATTGGCAGGTGGCCAGTTTTCCAGTCGCATCCCCAGCGACAGGCCATGCGTACCCAGTACATCCTTGATTTCCGTCAAGGATTTCTTGCCCAGGTTGGGGGTTTTCAGCAATTCCACTTCCGTGCGCTGAATCAGGTCACCAATATAATAGATTTTCTCTGCTTTCAGGCAGTTGGCTGAACGCACGGTCAGTTCCAGGTCGTCCACGGGCCGCACCAGGATCGGGTCAATCTCGGGCTCACTGACATCAGGCTCGACCTGCTCGTCGCCTTGCAGGTCCACAAATACGGACAGCTGCTGTTGCAGGACACCCGCGGCCTTGCGGATGGTCTCCTCGGGATTGACCGTACCGTTCGTCTCGAGGTCAAAAATAAGCTTGTCCAGGTCCGTGCGTTGTTCCACACGCGCACTTTCCACGGAGTAGGCAACACGGCGCACCGGACTGAAACTGGCATCCAGCAACAACGAACCGATGGCGCGCTCCTCATCATTGCGTCGTTGTGTGGCCGGCTGATAGCCGCGGCCCTTGGCCACCTTCAATGTCATTGACAGTGAACCACGCTCGGTGAGGTGAGCGATGACGTGCTCCTTGTTCATGATCTCTACATCATGATCCACCTCGATGTCTCCTGCGGTGGCTACTCCCGGACCTTTCTTGTTCAGGGTCAGGGTCGCCTCGTTCCTCTCGTGCATTACGACCGCAATGCCTTTCAGGTTCAGCAGGATGTCGACCACATCTTCCTGTACTCCCTCGATGGCCGTGTACTCGTGCAGCACTCCGTCGATCTGAACCTCAACGACCGCACAACCCGGTATGGACGATAGTAAAATCCGTCTTAACGCATTGCCAAGCGTATGCCCAAAACCCCTGTCCAGTGGCTCGAGCACGACTTTGGCATGACACTCATCGACCAGATGAACATCAACCACTCTTGGCTTCAGCAACTCATTTGCACCCATTTTTATCCTAACCCCTTAATTACTCATTACTTGGAATACAGCTCAACCACGAGAGACTCGTTGATATCCGGCGGTAATTCATCACGTTCCGGAATCGATTTGAACTTGCCCTGCATCTTCTTGATATCCACGTCCACCCAGTCAGGCAAGCCGATTTGCTCCGCGGCATTCAATGCCTCCTGGATGCGCAGTTGCTTCCTGGATTTCTCACGCACTGTAATGACATCCTCCGGAGCCACATGGTAGGAAGGGATGCTCACCGTCACGCCGTTCACTTCGATGGCCTTGTGGCTCACCAGTTGCCTGCACTCTGATCGGGTAACCCCGAAGCCCATCCGGTAAACGACATTGTCGAGCCTGCACTCGAGGATCTGCAGCAGGTTTTCACCTGTGGAGCCTTTGATGCGCGATGCCTTCTTGTAGTAGTTCCTGAACTGGCGTTCGAGTACCCCGTAGATGCGACGCAGTTTCTGTTTCTCGCGCAATTGCATGCCGTAATTGGACATCCGCCCCCGCTTGTCGCCATGCTGACCGGGAAGCTTGTCTATTTTGCATTTTGAGTCCAGCGACCTCGCACGGCTCTTCAGCATGAGGTCCGTGCCTTCACGCCGGCTGATCTTACACTTGGGTCCTAAGTAACGTGCCATAACTACCTCACCCTATACACGACGACGTTTTGGTGGACGACAGCCATTGTGCGGAATGGGTGTCACGTCATTGATGTTGGTGATCTTGTACCCCATGGCGTTCAGTGCCCGCACCGCCGATTCGCGCCCAGGCCCTGGTCCCTTGATCCTGATTTCCAGGTACTTGAGTCCGTATTCCTGTGCATTCTGACCGGCGCGCTGGGCTGCGGTCTGGGCAGCAAAGGGAGTGCTTTTCCGTGAGCCGCGGAATCCCGAGCCTCCCGAGGTAGCCCAGGCCAGTGCATTGCCCTGGCGGTCCGTGATTGTCACGATCGTATTGTTAAAGGAGGCATGTATATGCGCCACTCCATCCGTTACGGTGCGCTTGACCTTCTTTCGGGTACGTGTCGGTGCTTTTGCCATAGTTTGTCCGCTACCTGCTGGTTATCTCTTTATGGGACGCCTCGGACCCTTTCGCGTGCGTGCATTCGTACGGGTGCGTTGGCCGTGCAACGGCAACCCGCGGCGATGCCTGATCCCGCGATAGGTACCAAGGTCCATCAGTCGTTTAATATTTACGGTCACTTCCCGGCGCAGGTCACCTTCCACACGGAATTTGCCTACTTCCGTTCGCAAGCGACCGACTTCATCCTCGCTCAAATCCTTGATTTTTGTGCTTGCCTTGATGCCTGCGGCAGCACAGATCTTTCGTGACCTGGAACGCCCGATGCCGTAGATGGCCGTCAGGGCAATCTCTGCATGCTTGTGCACAGGTACGTTGATTCCGGAAATTCGTGCCATTTACTGTTTCCTCAAACTTTCTCAGCCCTGTCGCTGCTTGTGTCTTGGATCCTTGCAGATCACGCGCACCACGCCATTACGGCGCACGATCCTGCAGTTCCTGCATATCTTCTTTACAGAGGCTCGGACTTTCATCGTTCTCTCACCTTGATCTAGCGCAGACTCCCTGCACGTCCATATCCCTTCAGATTCGCTTTCTTCATCAGCCCTTCATACTGGTGCGACATCAAATGCGCCTGCACCTGGGCCATAAAATCCATCACCACGACGACAATGATCAACAGGGACGTTCCACCAAAGTAAAACGGTACGCTGTATTTGAGGATCAGGAATTCAGGCAGCAGGCAGACCAGGGTAATGTAGATCGCACCCACCGCTGTCAGTCGTGTCAGCACGCCATCAATGTAGCGCGCGGTTTGTTCTCCCGGGCGTATGCCGGGGATAAAGGCTCCGGACCGCTTCAGGTTGTCCGCCGTTTCCCGTGAGTCAAAAACGATTGCCGTATAGAAAAAGCAGAAGAACACGATGGCAAGCGCATACAGCATGACATACAGGGGTTGTCCGGGCGAAATCGCATTGGCCATGTTCTGAAGCCAGGAAAAACTTCCCTCCGAACTGCTGGACCACTGCAACAGGGTGGCAGGGAACAGGATGATGCTGGAAGCAAAAATTGGCGGAATGACACCGGACATGTTGAGCTTGAGTGGCAGATGGCTGGATTGTGCTGCGAACATTTTCCTGCCCTGCTGGCGGCGTGCATAGTTCACCGTAATTCGCCGCTGCGCACGTTCTGCAAAAATCACGAATGCCGTCACCGCAATTGCCATGATGAAGAGGAACAGCGCAAAGCCTTCACCGAGTGCGCCCTGGGACACCAGGTCCAGCGTACCGCCGATCGCAGCCGGCAGACCGGCCACAATGCCGGCAAAGATAATGATCGAGATGCCATTCCCTATGCCTCTTTCCGTGATCTGCTCACCCAGCCACATCAGGAACATCGTTCCGGTCACCAGGCTTATCGTTACCGTAAAGACAAATCCAATTCCCGGACTCAGCGCGACCTGCTGGTTCTGCAGGGCAATCGATACGCCGATGGCCTGGAACGTGGCCAGGAATACGGTTCCGTAACGCGTGTATTGCGTGATTTTGCGCCGCCCTGACTCGCCTTCCTTTTTAAGTTCTTTCAATGACGGCACCACGGCACTCATCAACTGCATGATGATGGATGCGGAGATGTACGGCATGATGCCCAGCGCAAAAATGCTAAGGCGCTCCAGTGCACCTCCGGAAAACATGTTGAACATGCCCAGTATGGTGCTGCTCTGCTGCTCGAAAAATCGGGCCATCGCGCCCGGATCAATCCCCGGGACCGGAATAAAGGTGCCGATGCGGTACACCACAAGGGCAACCAGCACAAACACCAGTCGTTTGCGAAGTTCGCTGACCTGGCCCAGCCCGGCAAGCGAGCCCACGGCATTTGCACCCGAGCGAGCCATCAGTCCTGAATGCTCCCGCCCGCGGCTTCAACAGCCTTCCTGGCACCCGGAGTAAACTGCAGGCCACTGGTCTTCACCGCGGATTCAATTTTTCCTGACAGGATGACCTTGACGCGCTTGGTAGATGCAGGCACCAGTCCCGCCGCTTTCAGGGCATCAATGTCCACGTCGCCCTCGCCCATCGATCCCAGCTCGTGCAGGCGCAGCACAGCGCTTTCAGCTGATTTACGCGAACTAAAACCGACTTTGGGCAAGCGCCGTTGCAGCGGCATCTGGCCGCCTTCGAATCCGACCTTGTGGTAGCCGCCCGAGCGCGAATGCTGGCCCTTGTGACCGCGGCCGCAGGTCTTCCCGTTACCGGAGCCGATTCCCCGCCCGACTCGCTTGCGAGCAATGCGGCTGCCTTGTGCAGGCTTCAGGTTATTCAGTTTCATGTTTCCGGCCATCAGGCTTCTTCCACTTTGAGCATGTAGTCAATTTTGCGGATCATGCCGCGGTTCTCCGGAGTGTCCGCCACCGTTACCGGGTTGTGTATCCGCCGGATTCCCAGACCGCGTGCGCACGCCTTGTGGCTCGCCAGCCGACCACTCAGGCTCTTGATCAGGGTAACTTTCAACTGCTGGCTCATGAATCAGGACTCACTAATGATTACGACAGAATCTCTTCGACAGTGAGGCCACGTTTGGCCGCAATGTACTCCGGGTCCCGCATACCGCTCAGTGCGTTGACCGTCGCCTGCACCACGTTGATCGGATTTTTGGAACCGATGCATTTCGACAGGATGTTCTTGATGCCGACGACCTCAAATACCGCGCGCATGGCACCTCCCGCGATGATACTCGTACCCACGGAGGCTGGCTGCATGAAGACCTTCGCAGCCCCATGGCGCCCGATGA
Source organism: Gammaproteobacteria bacterium (assembly GCA_026710875.1). Taxonomy (GTDB): domain Bacteria; phylum Pseudomonadota; class Gammaproteobacteria; order UBA4575; family UBA4575; genus WTFY01. The sequence continues at coordinate 11,874 of JAPOQE010000123.1, forward strand.
CCGCGTAGTGCAATGTGCCATCCTTGAGCGGAACATACTTCATATCCTTGCGTGCTTTCTCCATCGCCTTGCGGATCGCCAAAGGCACTTCACGGGCTTTGCCGTAGCCGATGCCGACCTTGCCGTTGCCGTCTCCAACCACAGTCAGTGCGGTAAATCCAAACTGACGTCCACCTTTGACCACCTTGGCCACCCGGTTGACGGTAATCAGTCTTTCTTCAAGACCGTCAGGAATTCTAGCGGGTTCTTTTGCTGCCATCTGAATTTGTATACCTTGTATTTAAAATTTTAATCCTGCTTCACGTGCAGCCTCTGCCAGGGCTTTGATACGGCCATGATATTTAAACCCTGAACGGTCAAAAGCCACATCCACCACGCCTTTTTTCTGGGCGCGCTTGGCAATCGTCTCGCCGACTACTTTGGCGGCCTCCACATTCCCGGTATTCTCCACGGCCTTGCGCACTTCACTCTCCAGAGACGAAGCACTCGCAATGGTGGATTCGGAGTCCGGTGCGATGATCTGCGCATAGGTATGCTGGAGTGTCCGGTGCACGCACAGTCGATGAGCCTTGAGCTCGGCAATCTTGCCGCGTGTCTTGCGGGCCCTGCGTATTCTTGAAGCTTTGTTTCCCATCTCTATCACTGCCTATTTCTTCTTCGCCTCTTTACGGACGACGCGCTCATCGGCGTACTTGATTCCCTTACCCTTGTACGGTTCCGGTTTACGGTATGCCCGTATTTCTGCAGCCACCTGCCCCACTTTCTGCTTGTCCACACCGCGGATGACGACTTCAGTCTGACTGGGAGTTTCGATTTTAATGCCTTCCGGCACGGGATAATTCACTGGATGGGAGAAGCCTAATGCGAGTGTCAGCACCTTGCCCTTGGACTGAGCACGATACCCCACACCGACCAACTCAAGCTTACGTTCAAATCCCTTGCTGACCCCGGTCACCAGGTTGTTGATCAGTGCCCGCGTGGTGCCTGCCATGGCGCTTTCCCCGCCTTCGTTCAGCGCTACGTTGATCTGGTTGTCTTTTTGCTCAACATTGACGTCGCTGTGGATATCCATCGACATTTCGCCGACTGGACCCTTCACGGCAATGTGTGCGCCTTGCAGCTTCACATCCACGCCCTGCGGTATTTCAACAGGCTGTTTTGCAATACGTGACATCAGTATTCAGATCCGTTGGTTTCTATTCAATTGTGCACAGCACTTCACCGCCATGCCCCATCGCGCGCGCAGCCCGATCGGTCATCACACCTTTCGAGGTGGAAATCACGGCCACGCCCATGCCACCAATGACCCTGGGCAGGTTCTCGGCACTCTTGTAGCGGCGCAGACCCGGGCGGCTGACACGGTGGAGCCGGGTAATTACCGGCTCACCCATATAGTATTTAAGATGAATCGTGAGTTCGGCCTTGGCTTCTTTCTTGTCCACAGAAAAGTCTTCAATAAATCCTTCTTTCTTGAAAACTTCCGCAATCGCCACTTTCAGCTTTGAAGAAGGCATCGTGACAGTGACCTGCCGGGCGCCCTGGCCATTGCGGATACGCGTGAGCATATCGGATATCGGATCATTCATACTCATGGCTTTCCAGTCTCCGTTTGTTCAGCGCACTCAAATTACCAGCTGGCCTTCACCAGGCCGGGAACATCGCCCCGCATGGCGGCCTCACGCAGCTTGTTGCGGCCCAACCCGAACTTCCGGTAATAGCCCTTCGGTCTTCCGGTCAGGCTGCACCGGTTGCGCAAGCGCACCGGACTGGCATCGCGGGGTAATTTCTGCAACTGCAGCATGGCGTCCTGTTTTTCGTCGTAGCTGGTCGTCGGGCTCTTTATGGTGGCCTTCAGCCTGGCACGCTTTTCTGCGCAACGGCGCACAGTCTTGTTGCGTTTCTTCTCTCTCTCAAGCATCGATAATTTTGCCATGGGCTCTACACTCTCTATTTCTTGAATGGAAAGCTGAAGGCTTCCAGTAACGCCTTCGCCTCATTATCCGTTCTTGCCGACGTGGTGATCGCGATATCCATACCGCGAATCGCATCGATTTTGTCGTAGTCGATTTCCGGGAAAATAATCTGTTCGGTGACCCCCATGCTGTAATTGCCGCGCCCGTCAAAGGCCTTCGGACTCAAGCCGCGAAAATCCCGCACTCGTGGTATGGCGATGCTGATCAGGCGGTCAAGAAACTCATACATCCGGGTTCTGCGCAGTGTCACCTTGCAGCCAATTGGAAAATCCTCACGAATACTGAAACCGGCAATGGACTTTCTGGCGCGGGTAACCACGGCTTTTTGCCCGGCAATCTTCTCAAGATCGCCAATGACTTCCTTGATGGTTTTCTTGTCACGCCCTGCCTCACCCACACCGATGTTCAGGGTGATCTTTTCGACACGGGGCACCTGCATGATGTTCTTGTAGCCCAGCGTTTCCATCAACTGGGACCTGACCGTATTCAAGTAAAATTCCTGGAGCCTTGACATGTGCGTTCCTAGATATCGACCACTTCACCGTTGGATTTGAAATACCGGACCTTTTTCCCGTCTTCCAGGGTTCGGTATCCGACCCGGTCACCTTTGCTGGTCGCCGGATTGAACAGCATCACATTCGAGACATGAATCGGCGATTCCTGCTCGTTGATGCCACCGGATACCCCGGCATTGGGATTGGGCTTCTGGTGCTTTTTAACGACGTTGATATTTTCCACGACCACGTGGTTTTCACTCACCTTGAGCACAGTACCGCGCCGACCCTTGTCCTTGCCGGCAACCACGATCACATCATCTCCTCTGCGTATTCTTAGCATGTCGATTGATCCTGTACCTGTCCCACGATTCCCGGTTTACAGCACTTCGGGTGCAAGCGAAATTATTTTCATGAAGCGTTCGGTACGCAGTTCGCGTGTCACAGGCCCAAAGATACGGGTACCCACCGGCTGCAACTGGCTGTTCAGCAACACCGCTGCATTGCCGTCGAAGCGGATGGTCGACCCATCAGGACGCCGGATGCCTTTGGCCGTTCGCACGATGACCGCATTGTAGACTTCACCCTTCTTCACCTTACCTCTCGGGATCGCATCCTTGACGCTGACCTTGATAATGTCGCCGATTCCCGCGTAACGACGCTGTGAGCCACCCAGCACCTTGATGCACTGCAATTTGCGTGCACCGCTGTTGTCTGCCACGCCAAGTGTCGATTGCATCTGAATCATGTCGTTCTCATCCTGCTACCGTGTCTTCGTTGCGCTTGACCACTTCGACCAGCTTCCATGATTTATTTTTTGAAATGGGTCGGCACTCCTGTATCGAGACTTCGTCCCCAACGCCGCATTCATTGTTCTCATCATGCACATGCAATTTCGTCGAGCGGCGAATATATTTTTCATACAACGGATGCTTGATCTGGCGCTCAAGAAGCACGACTACCGTCTTGTCCATCCGGTCGCTAATGACCCTGCCTTGCAGGGTTCGAATCATTTTGGTTTCCTCAGGCATCTGCAACCTTTGCACCCTTCTGTGTTGACTTTTCATTCATCAGTGTCTTTACCCGCGCAATGCTTCTTCTGTTTACCTTGAACTGATGCACACGTGTCATCTGGCCCGTGCCCATTTGCATACGCAGGTTGAATTGTTCCTTGCGCAACTCGAGCAACTCCTTGTTGAGCTCCTCAACCGTCTTGTCCTTGAGTTCTTTTTCCTTCGCCATCGGACTACATCACACTTCGCGTAACAAAGGAGGTCCGTATCGGCAGCTTGGCATCCGCCAGACGGAAGGCCTCGCGAGCGGTTTTCTCGTCCACGCCTTCCATTTCATAAAGCACCTTGCCCGGCTGTACCTTGGCCACCCAGTACTCGACATTACCCTTGCCTTTCCCTTGGCGTACTTCCAGGGGTTTTTTCGTCACCGGCACATCCGGAAACATCCGTATCCAGATTTTGCCGCCACGCTTGATGTGGCGCGTCATCGCCCGCCGTGCCGCCTCGATTTGCCGGGCCGTGATGCGACCGCGGGTGGTGGCTTTGAGTCCGTATTCACCAAAGCTGACCTTGTTGCCATTCTGGGCCAGCCCACGATTGCGGCCCTTCCTCTGCTTCCTGAACTTTGTACGCTTGGGTTGTAACATGCTGGCTTACCTGGACGACTTGAGCTGGCGCCCAATCCTTACTTATCTGTTCCTTCTTCGGTTTCCTTGGCATTAGTACGGAATACGTCACCTTTATAGATCCAGGTCTTGATACCGATGATGCCGTACGTGGTCTTGGCTTCCGCGAAACCATAGTCGATGTAGGCTCGAAGGGTATGCAGGGGCACGCGCCCCTCCCGGTACCATTCACTGCGTGCAATCTCCGCCCCGTTCAGGCGACCGGCGACATTCACTTTCACGCCAAGCGCACCGAGGCGCATCGCATTGCCCACGGCACGTTTCATTGCCCTTCGAAACGTAATTCGCCGCTCCAGCTGCTGTGCAATGCTTTCTGCAACCAGCTGCGCGTCAATCTCCGGCTTGCGGATCTCCTCGATGTTGATCTTCACGTTGTTCACGCTCAGACCGGTGCGTCTTGCGATCTCATGGCGCAGTGCTTCGATGTCCTCGCCTTTCTTGCCAATGACGATGCCGGGACGCGCCGTGTGGATGGTAATGAACGCTGCCCGGGCAGGCCGGTTGATCTGTATTCTGCTGACGGAGGCCTGAGAAAGCTTTGTCTTCAGGTAATCCCGTATTTCAAGATCACTGCTCAGGAATTCAGCATAATCACGGCCATCGGCATACCACTTGGATGTCCAGTCAGTGGAAATTCCAAGGCGCATACCGGTTGGATGTACTTTTTGTCCCATATCTAGTGATTATCTCCTGCCAGAATTCGTGTCATGATCCTGTACGGTACTTGCCTGTCCATCACTTGCACTAGCTGTCACTCACCACTACGGTGATATGGCTGGTGCGTTTTAAAATCTTTCCAGCACGGCCCTTGGCGCGCGCCCTGAAACGACGGTGCGTCGGACCGTCATCCACGAAAATCTTTGCCACCTTGAGTTCATCAATATCCGCGCCTTCGTTGTGCTCGGCATTGGCGATCGCCGATTCCAGCACCTTGCGGATAATCCCCGCGGCCTTCTTGGGGCTGAACTTCAAAACCTCCAGGGCCCGGTCCACGGCCTTGCCACGCACCTGGTCTGCGACCAGCCGGGCTTTTTGTGGCGTGATGCGCACAAAGGTATGTTTTGCGGAAACCTCCATCACTACTTGGCCTTCCTGTCTCCGGAATGTCCCTTGAACGTGCGGGTGATCGCGAATTCACCGAGCTTGTGCCCGACCATGTTTTCACTGATCAGGATCGGCACATGCTGCCTGCCATTGTGTACGGCAATCGTGACCCCTACCATCTCGGGTACCACTAAAGAGCGCCGCGACCAGGTCTTGATGGGTTTGCGGTCATTCGTAGCGGACGCTTTCTCGACTTTCCTCATCAAGTGATGATCGACAAACGGACCTTTGCGTAGTGATCTTGGCATTTCAGAATTCCTGTTATCCTCTGTAGCGCTGCTGTCTCTATTTCTTCTTTCTGCCCCGTACGATCAAACGGTCCGTACGGTGATTCTTTCGAGTCTTGTAGCCCTTGGTCGGCATTGCCCATGGCGATACGGGATGACGTCCGCCGGACGTGCGCCCTTCACCACCGCCATGCGGATGGTCCACCGGGTTCATGGCCACACCCCGAACGGTCGGGCGGACTCCGCGCCAGCGTTTGGCACCCGCCTTGCCCAGCTTGCGCAAATTGTGTTCACTGTTGCCGACTTCTCCGATCGTTGCGCGACAATCGAGCAGTACCTTGCGCATCTCACCGGAACGCAACCTCAGGGTCACGTAATTTCCCTCACGCGCCACCACCTGGATGGCCGCGCCTGCACTGCGCCCGATCTGTGCACCCTTGCCCGGCTTCATCTCGATGCAGTGCACTACCGTGCCCACCGGGATACTTCGAAGCGGCAGGGTGTTGCCCGCCTTGATCGGCACATGCATGCCTGAAATGACCTCGCTGTCCACCGACAGATTCCGTGGTGCGATGACGTAACGCCGTTCACCGTCTGCGTACTTAAGCAGTGCAATATTGGCGCTGCGGTTCGGGTCATATTCGATCCTTTCCACCTGCGCCGGGATATCATCCTTGTTGCGCTTGAAGTCAATGATCCGGAAACGCTTTTTATGTCCACCCCCGCGGTGCCTCGTGGTGATGCGCCCGACATTGTTGCGGCCACCGGTTCTTTTCTTGTCCGACAGCAACGGCTTGTATGGCCCACCCTTGTGCAGGCCCGGTGTATTGACCTGTACGACGAATCGTCGTCCTGCGGATGTGGGTTTTGCCTTTACTACTGCCATGACACTGTCCCGCGCTTAGGTGCTGTACCCGCTGAAATCAATATCGTTGTCCGCTTCCAGGGTCACGATGGCCTTCTTCCAGTCCGCGCGCTTGCCTGGCCTGCGGTTGAAGTTTTTACGCTTGCCCTGCATGCTGATGGTATTGACCGCCGCCACTTTCACTTCAAACAGTTTTTCCACGGCCGCCTTGATTTCGGATTTCCTGGCATTGCGCATGACACGAAAAACATGCTGGTTTCTCTTGTCGGCACCGTCCGCCGTCTTCTCCGAGATATGCGGACCCAGCAACACTGTCAACAACCGTTCCTCGTTCACTGCAGCCACCCCTCAATCGCCTGTAACGCATCCTTGGTGACCACCACATTCCGGTGCCTGAACAGGCTTACAGGATCGATACCTGAAACTTCGGTCACCTCGACATGGGGCAGATTACGCACCGAGAGGTAGAGGTTCTCGTCGGCTTTTTCGGTGATGATCAATGCGGAGGTAATCTTGAGCTTTTGCAAATGCGCCAGAGCCAGCTTGGTCTTGGGCTCTGCCACTTCGAAATCCTTGATCACGTGCAGGCATTCCTGGCGAATCAGTTCAGAAAACATGCTGGCGTACGCCGCGCGCACCATTTTCCTATTCAGCTTTTGCCTGTAACTGCGTGGCCTGGCCGCAAACATCACGCCGCCTGAGCGCCACAACGGACTGTTCGATGTACCGGCCCGGGCACGTCCCGTACCCTTTTGTCTCCAGGGCTTGGCACCGCCTCCACGCACGTCACTGCGGCTCTTGTTCGCCTTGCTTCCACTTCGCGCACCCGCCAGATAGGCC
>JAPOQE010000124.1 GCA_026710875.1 Gammaproteobacteria bacterium
CTCATCTGTGACGATCATACGACTAGTCCCGCCTACCTCCGGTTTCTTTTGTAGTGTTTAAGTCAAACCTCTCGAGTGAGGCTTCTTTAGCGTTGAAGGTTCTATCGATGACAATATGATCGACTCCTTCCTCCAGCCTCGCACTCAGGGCCAGTTCGCAGCCTGCATCATGGTGCTGTCCGCTCAAGATCCACTGACCCCGGTCATCCTGCAGGGTAGACTGCAGCGCCTCACGCACGTCGGCATAAGCCGCATCCAGCCTGTCCTCAGGTATAGCCATCTGTTTCAGCAATTCATGCCCGGTTTGCTCAAGGCGATCCCTGTCAGCTGGTTCCAGTCGTTCGATGCCAATGGTCCCGATTTGCTGGAGCAGGCGATGGACCACCGTGCCTACCGCCATTGCCGTCTCCCCGGCCCATTCGAACGGGATCACGTCATCCGGGTCCACTGCTGGGGCAGGCGGGTGGGGTGCCTCAATGGATTCGGGCGGCTGCGGCAGTTGCCATGCGGCAGTGAGCCTCAATCGTCCAGTGACCTGAAACGGCCCTTCACTTGCAGGCGTTGACGGCCGAGGTCCTGTGGGAGGCAGGGCTTCCTCAGGACCTTCAAAAACACCCTCCCCTTGCACGGCATGCGGGTACAAGTGTGCCATCAAAGAGTCCGGATTGGGATCTTTCTGAGTGCCCTTATTCTCATCCCACACCAAGGAACCCAACAGATGCAACTGGCGCTTTGCCCGGGTTGCAGCCACATAGAGCAAGCGCCCGTCCTCCAGTCTCCGTTTCATTTTTTCAATTCTTCTCAGATACTTGGCAGAAATACTTTCTTCTCCGTGTGCATTGATCGGAGCCAGGACCAGTTCTCGCTCACCGGTTTCTCGCCTGTGCTCGAGCCAGTGCAGCAACTGGCTGTCATCCTGGGGTGGAATGCGCGAAAGACCGGGCACGATTACCGTGTCAAACTCCAGCCCCTTGGCCTTGTGCATCGTCATTACCTGGATGGATTCATCCGCTTGTGCATCTGGTGCCGCAAACAGTTGCTCCACACGTTTTTCCAGGCTGGCAAGGTCTGCCGTACCCTCTTCCTTCCCAAGTTTCTCAAGCAAACGGAAAAAACTCTCGGCATCTTCGAGATCCGTCCTGTCATGCACACAAGCTGGTCCACCGAGGGCAATCCACACGCCTTCGACACGGCTTCGCAGTACACTTCTTTCGCGTTCAGACAATGCGCGCTCGAGTATCGGCAGGATTCGTGCGATACGCACCTGCCCTTCTTTGCTCAACCGGGCAATGCACTCGGCATCACCAAGCAAATCGATGATGGTTCGATCCTCACCTGCACAGGCCAGACCATGCAGGTCTGCAAGGGTCAATCCGCAGCAGGGCGCGCGAAGCACGGCCAGCCAGGCAATACGGTCGCCCGGGTGGCTCAGCGCCCGGGTCAGCGCCAGTAAATCCTGAACCACCGTACACCGGTCCAGCCTTTCAATCTCCACCGCCTGAAATCTGAGTCCTGCCCGCTTGAGGTGTGTGGTGATCTCCGCAAGGTGTGTGCGTGCCCGCACCAGTATCGCCACGGTACCTTGCGGGTGCCTTGCACGGGCCTTCTCTACCAGGGACAGAATATTATGGGCCTCACTCACATCATCGCGTCCCTGGGACAGGTGCATGGTCACGGCAGTGCCTTCCTCGGCGGGGTGAAAGGGCGTTGATTCTGCATATGAGACCGCACCCTCATTGGCATCGTCATATCCGGGCAATACGCTCGGGAAGTGCGTATTGATCCAGTCCACGATGCCCTGCTGCGAGCGGAAATTGACCTTGAGCTGTAAAGGTTGCAGGGGCACCTGGCCGATTCCGTGCTCGACCGCGGTCAGGAACAGCCCGACCTCGGCCTCGCGGAAACGGTATATCGACTGCATGGGATCGCCCACGACGAACAGCGTGCGCCCATCATTCGGCTGCCAGCCGGCCGTTAACCGCACAAGCAGTTCATACTGGCTGAACGAGGTGTCCTGGAACTCGTCCACCAGCAGATGCTGGATACGGTGATCAACGGCCAGTGCGAGATCGGTCGGGGCTTCCGGTTCACCGAGCGCCCGTGTCGCTGCCTGCACCAGGGCGGTGAAATCCACTTGCCCTCGCTCGCTAAATACCACCTCGAGGTGTGCCGCGGCCATGCGCAGCAACTGTACCAGGGCCTGCACGATTTCCCAGTCACGCTCCCCGTAACTCGCCGGTGGCATGGCCTGCAAAAGTCCCAGTTTCTCACGCAAGGCCTCCTCACCTTGCAGGTCCTCCAGCAAGTCCTGCATGGCGGCCTTCATGGTGTCAGGGTCCACCTTATCGTCCGGAATTCTGCTACTGCTTTTGGATGGAAAACCCTGCTTCTTCGTCACGGTCTTGCGAAAGTCGCCCTTTTGCGTCAGCAACAGCGCCGCAATCCCTTCCCATGCAGTCCGGTCTTTTAAATCCGGGCCCGGAAGACCTTTGAGATCGGCACAACTAGGTATAGCGGATGCATCGTCCTGTGACAGATTCGATGCGGCGAAGCATGCCAGCTCGGCCATTAATGAAGCCTTTTTCGCAGGGAAAAGCTTGACCAGGCTGCCCAGCACCTCCGTGATCCGGTGCGCCATGGCAGCCTCCAGCATCTCACGCTGCAGTTTTGGATCGTTCGTCCCGACGATATGGCGCAGCCAGCGATCCCGGCTGGCAAGCATGGCAGCAACCAGGCCCTGCAGCCTGTCCAGCCGGTTGTCCATATGCTGCACCAGGGTTGCCACGGCATCCGACCACTCGGCGTTTGATTCCAGGTCCGCAAGGGTATTCCCTGCGGCTTCCAGGTAAAGCGGTTGCGCATTCTCGACAATCTCCGGCAATGCGCCGAATCGGGACAGCACGGGCATCTGGCGCGACAGTGACGCACACAGCGCATCGATGGTCTGGATACGAAGACGCGCCGGATTATCCAGCAGTTCCCAACTCTGGTCGGTGTCCCGGGTCAGGGCGCGGCGTGCAAGTTGCCAGGTATGGCGCTCGTGCGCATCCTCGGGTGCCTGTTCGCTGCGGGCGGACTCAAGCGCGAGCAGGATCCGGTCGCGCATCTCTCCCGCCGCCTTGCGTGTGAAGGTGATCGCAATGATCTCCTCAGGGACTTCTGCACCTGCCAGAAGTACAAGAAAACGCTGTATGAGCAACTCCGTTTTCCCCGAACCTGCCGGTGCCTGCACCACAAACGAACGCGAGGCATCCAGCGCCTGCGTGCGCGCCCTGTGATCAGCTACCTGCGAAGGTTTAGCCATCACTGGCCTCACCTGCCATGGATCGGCTGCGTAGCATCTCAATCTCATCGATGCGGCACAGGGATCCAAGATCGCAGTACCGGCAGGTCTGCGGGAAGTGCTTCGGGTCAACCTCGGCCTCCCCCTTGCAGAACGCCCCTGCCAGGGTTTCCATGGTGGCACGCCACTCAAGCAACACCTTGCTCCAGGAACCAGCGGTACGGGTTTGTCGAAGCTTGCTCCATGCAGGCACCTTGCCCATCAGATCCTCATTCTCGACCACGCCCTTGAACGCCATGGACCCGGCACGGAACTGAGCAAACGCAAGCCCGGCAATCTCTTCACCGACCGCCAGGCTATACAGCGGCATCTGCGGCTCATCCGGTCGCTCACCGAACCACTGGTTTGCACTGACCTGCCCGGTCTTGTAGTCAATGACAACCCGGCGACCATCATCTAGTTCATCCATGCGGTCGATTCGAAGCCGTATAGGGAGACCGGCGACGGTGGCTTCATACCGTGCTTCGCACTCGATCACGCGAAACGGCTTGCGCTGTTTTTCCTGCTCCAGCCACTCCAGGACCTGTCGAACGAGCCGTTCGGCTTCCATTTCCCGAAAACGCTTTGTGAAGGTTCTCGGGCGACGACGGGCCGCCTCACGAATGGCCTTATCGACGATGTCCGTGACCAGGGTCTGCAGTTTAACGCTGTCCGTCTCCATCAACTGCTTGCTGGTGCCCAGTTCACCCCAGACCTTTTCCAGAATTCGGTGAACCAGTGCTCCCCGGGCCATGGCATCCAGGCCAATGTCCGCCTGGGGTATGGCACGGGCAGACAGGCGCAACTCCGCAAAGGCGCGAAACGGACAGGCAGCCTGCAGTTTAAACACGGCACTTCCCCCACCAATAGGCTCGCCCTCTGCCAGGGGCGGCACAGGATCATTACGCAATTCCATCAAATCCGCACTTTCATGCACCTGGTCCCGCCAGATTGGGGCATCCCAGCCAGGCACTGAATTCGCATCGGTCACGGGCAGGTGAGTCACGAGAGGACTCGGGCGCAATACCTCTTCTCCTTTTTTCAAAGGACTGCTCACTACTACCTCATCGGCACTGCTCAACAGTCGGGCCGTCATCGTTCGTGCACCCTGCAATGCCAACGACTCACTGGATTCCGGCATCCCGGCATCCCGTTGCACCGGCAGCGGGATGAACGGATTGGGCCTTGGTGAAGGCGGCCACACCCCATCATGTAGACCCATGATCCACAGGCAATCAAACTCAAGCCAGCTGGCCAGGTTCACGTTCTGTACCTGGATTGGAACGACGGTGGTCTGGGGCTGGAACAGGCGTTCCCGGGCCATGGCACCGAGCTTGGCCAGTGCCGTGCCCAGGCGCATGGGTCCGGTGACGGGCTCCAGCGAGGCAAAGTCCACCAGAAGCTTTCGCCAGGCTTGCACACTCTGGTATTCCTCGCTTGACAGGGGGCGTCCCTCGGTCCATCCGATAGCCTCAAGCAACCCGGAAAATCGCTCAGACCACCGCCCTGTACTGGCAGTGTCCCGAAACGCCTGCTGCGCAATCTCGACCCAGCGACCCAGTCGTCGTGACAACAAGGGGCACGACCACGGCTGCTTTTTTTGTGATGCAAGGTAACGCACCGTCCCCA
>JAPOQE010000125.1 GCA_026710875.1 Gammaproteobacteria bacterium
ACCGAATCCGTGCGCATGTAGGTGATCAGGCCGACCGGACCGTCCCCGAGATTGATGCCCTCGTAGAGCTGCTGGGCTGTGCGCATGGTTTTGCGCGCCGAGAAATGCAGCTTGCGCACCGCTTCCTGCTGCAGGGTCGAGGTCGTGAACGGTGGTGACGGGTAGCGGTTGCGCGCCTTTTTCTCGACCTTGTGCACCAGCAGGCGGCCTTCGGCCTGTAACGCATCGGTACTGGATTCTTTGGACTGGCGGTCGAGGTGTCCGTGTATCTCGGTAGCCTTCTTGGCATTGTCGATGTCGAACTGCTTGAGCTTCTTGTCCTGGTAGACGTTCAGCTTGGCCGTGAAGGCCTGCTCATCCTTTTCGCAGTCGGCTTCCAGGGTCCAGTATTCGCGTGCCTTGAATTTCTCGATCTCGTCCTCGCGCTCGCAGATCAGGCGAAGCGCCGGGCTTTGCACGCGCCCGGCCGACAGGCCGCGCTTGATTTTCTTCCACAGCAGCGGCGAGAGGTTGAAGCCCACCAGGTAGTCCATGGCGCGCCGTGCCTGCTGTGCATTGACCAGCGCATCGGAAAGGGTGCGCGGATTCTCGATCGCCTCGTTGACCGCCTTGCGGGTGATCTCGTAGAACACCACCCGGTACACCGGCTTGTCATCCAGCGCGCCGCGTTCCTTGAGCAGTTCGTGCAGGTGCCAGGAGATGGCCTCGCCTTCGCGGTCCGGGTCCGTCGCCAGGTACAGGGCGTCTGATTTTTTCAGTGCGCGGGTAATGGCGGTCACGTACTTCTGGTTGCGGTCGATGACCGCATACTTCATCTCGAAGTCGTGTTCGGGGTCGACCGCGCCGTCTTTCGGCACCAGGTCGCGTACATGGCCGTAGGAGGCGAGCACGCCGAAGTCCTTGCCCAGGTACTTCTCGATGGTGCGGGCCTTGGCCGGCGACTCGACGATGACGAGGTTCTTGCTCATCTACGGAGGGGGCGGGTATTCGGGCTCGGTGTGTGCGGGTTCATCGGGGCTCCTTGGCTGGTTCGGCGGAAAACTAATACGCTGTTCTGGGCAGTTTGTAAATATGTTTCCGTATTTTCTTGTTCCCGGGTTTGCGGTTTGAACCCGTGCGTACGGGGCTGTGCAGGCCTGTAAGATCGGCTGGGAAAGGAGCCCGGTCGGGGCCTTGCGGATTTACGTTTGATTATCGGGGGTGTACGCTTGGTGTATGTGTCAACGCTTGCAGGCGGGCGCATGCACTGCAGTCCATGGCCTGCAAGGAACAATAGGAGCACAGCCATGAACCCACCCTATTCCCGCACGGCGGCGCTGGCCGCCCTCATTGCACTGTTCCTGGCATTTCCGGCCCAGGCCGGACTGTATATCAGCGGTGACTTCGGCATGAACTTCGGTTCATCGATGACCACGAACGGTCATGACACCGATCGCGCCAGTGTCTGTGATGAGTACATTAACCCGCAGTATGCCACGGTGACCCAGACCAGCGGCTTCGAGGATACCAACTGCACCGGTGCCAACCGCGGCTCGGACAGCCTGTGGAAAAACCGCTTCGGCTCCGATGAAGGGCCCCTGTTCGGGCTCGCCATCGGTTTTGACATGCCGGAGTCGATCTTTCGCACCGAACTCGAGTACTTCTACCGCGACACCGGCTACGATGACACGTCCAACGTCACCAGCACCGGCGGCACCGTCTTTGCAAAACTGGGCGGGGAGCTTGAGACCGCAGCCGAAACCATCGACAGTGTCACCTCGCACAACCTGTTCGCCAACCTGTACATCGACTTCGACAATCCCGGGGGAATTACCCCGTACATCGGCATCGGCCTCGGCCTCGGATTCACCGAGATGGACTACGGCGGGGTCTTCCAGCGCAACATTGATCCGGCAGCGATCTCCACTGGTGACGGCCTGCCGAATGCCGCAGAAATCAAGGCCAACCTGGCCGGCACCACTACCACCGAGCATGAAGAGCTGGATGACACGCTGTTCGGCTACCAGCTGATCGCAGGGCTCGACTACCCGCTCACGGATCACCTGGTCGCCGGGCTGAAAGCGCGCTGGGTTGAGTACGATTCCTTCAAGGACAAGGACGAGTGGGATGTCCTTCGCAGCCACGCATCGAACCTGCGCAGGGACGGCAGTGAACCGGTGGTGTACGATATCAAGGTCGACGACATGGAAATGTTTGCCGTCAGCCTGACCCTGAAATACAGATTCTGAAAAGGAGAATACCGTGCGATACAACCTACTGATCATGGCCTGGGTGAGTGCCCTGCTGGCACTGCCGGGCCTCGCTGTGGCACAGGATAGCGGCCTGTACCTGAGCGGCGACTTCGGCATGAACTTTGGCTCTTCGCTCGATTCCAACGGCGTGTCCAACGACCGCGCCAGCGTCTGCGATGAATACATCAACCCGCAGTACGCCTCGGTCACCGATGATGGGCAGGGCAAGAGTTGTACGGCTCCCGGGCGTGGAGAAGGCGATGGTTGGGACAACCGGTTCGGCTCCGATGAAGGGCCCTTGTTCGCCCCTGCCCTCCGCTTCCGCC
>JAPOQE010000126.1 GCA_026710875.1 Gammaproteobacteria bacterium
CCCCCAATGGTAATCGGCAATCTTTCTCCTTTATCAAGTTAAAAGCCGTGTCCGCTTGGGCCACATTCATCACTTGGGTGTTTACCATGCGCTCCACGAGCCAAAGCGTTCCATGCACCTCAATCGCTTCCTCTTCTGCGGCTTGTCGCAGACTTCTGTCACCGGTCAGGAGCGTCCATTCATTGGTTTTTGCCAGTGCCAATGCGAACAGATCGTTTGAACTCGGACCAGTGTAGTTAGCATGTAAGCGCTCAACTTCTGCAACACCCTCGCTCGGCAGCTGCTCGATTCTCAATCCCAGGCCGGGAAGCTCCGGGTGATGCGCTTGAAGCTCCTCCTCGTAGAGAACATCAGGCGTTGCAATCGTGTCTTCTAACTGAAATACCGCTGTTGTCAGGTTTGCAACAGTAATGTCGACAAAGATATTGGCATCACTCACGAGAATTGCCATCGATGGTCTCCATCCGACGGCGTGCGGCAAGTTCGTGCGTCGTAATCGATAGCAATTCAGCGGCCTTGGATTCGCCAATCCATCCTTCGCTTAGGGCGCGGTATACGGTCTGGTCAAACAGGCGGGGCGACTCGGGTGGGCACTGTTCGCCGGGCTCCTTCTCTTTCCAGCCTTCACGCGCAAACACCTGCCGAAACGCCTTGTGTGACGTCTTCGAAATGACACCGGTTGCAAGTGCACGATAACTCCAGCCAGCCATGCTCAGTCCAAATTCGTGTTTGAGCAGGTAGAGTTCCGGGAACTCCAATGATTGCCGATGATTCCCAAGCACCTCGGTCACTTTTTCTTCCGGCACTAGGAAAGCGCCGGCAAACCGATTAGCAGCATCCTCTTTGTCAATGTGTGTTGCAAGACGGTCATCCAGGACAATATGGCCGAGCTCATGCGCGAGCGTGAATCGCTGGCGATCTCCCGGCCAGTGGCGACTCACAACAATAATGCGATGCTCACCCGCCAATGCACTCATCCCTTCGAATCGCGGATCGTCAAACTTGGTCGTGAAAACTTTCAGACCACGCGACTCTAGGGTGTCGATGAGATCCGGAATCGGGTTTAAACCAAGCTTCCAGTGATGACGCATTCGGGTGGCAATGGGCTCGATGGCATCCAGGTCTTCAATGATGTCCGGCAAATCATCGGGTAGTGTAAAGGGTATCGACCAGGGTGCCGGTGTGATCTTGTCCAAGACCAACCAGCGTTCGAGTTGATCGCGGGCATCCGCAAGTACCTTCTTTTCGGCCGATATCGGCAACTTCCAGACATGGCGATTGCGATGCTGAACATGCTCGAGGTTCACTGCAGGGATGCGGAAAAAGTATTCAGTGCGCACACCGAGTGCACGGGCCAATGCGAGCAGTACATCGGAAGACGGGACCGATCGGGCACGTTCGTACTTGGAAATCATCATTGCGGAAACGCCGACATTCTTCGCCAACGCCCGCTGTGACAAGCCGATCGCATGCCGTGCCTGCATCAGTCGCTCTCCCAACATTGTTGGCCTCCTGGTAAGTTTACAAATAAATCTATATTTATATATATTTGTAAACCTTAAGGGATAACGAACCCAATGGCAAGCCCCGACTGGCGCGCCAGGGTCAGGGAAGTGATTAAGGGGTGGGGTTGTGTAAGTGGGCGAGTCAGTAGCGCCCGGCGGCCTTGGAGACGTGCATCTTCAGCTGTTTCGCAACCTCGGTACCGCGCAGGGTACGGTTGTGCTTGGCATAATCCCAGGCCGTCCTGTGCTCGTGATCACGCGCGTTCGGGTCCGCTCCTGCGGCAAGCAGTGCCGCGACCACGGCGGGATTCTTGTTGAGCCTTGCAGCCATGTGCAAAGGCGTCAGCCCGTTTGAGCCTTTCACACCAAGACGCCCCCCTGCATCCAGCATCGTCTGGATGCTCTCGGGATTGGCGTTCATACCGGCGGCCATGTGCAAAGGCGTCAGGCCATCGACGGCCTTCGCATTCGGGTCGGCACCGGCGCGCACCAGGGCCGTGATTACACCGACCGGGTTGTCGTCGTTCATGGCGGCCACGTGCAAGGGGGTCCAGTCGTACTCGTGCATGCGCGCCATCGGATCGCCACCGGCCTTGAGCAGCACGAGGGTCACGCCGGCATCGCTGATGAGCCCGGCCGTTCGGTGCAGCGGCGTGATGCCGTACTCGTCACGATCGTTCGGGTCGGTACCCTCGGCGAGGCAGACACGCACCGCATCGACGGTGGCATGTTCGAAGAATTGCTCGGAATTCCACTGCGCACACGAGGCGCCCAGGGCGATCTGGCTGGCGGTCGCCAGGCATACGCAGGCGACCAATACGTGACACAACCGGTTCATATTATGGTTTTATTTCCGGGTGATGGGACCCCAATGATGGCCTCTCGGCAGGCCTGATGCAAGCAGATCGATTAAAAAGTGATCAATTCAGCGGGCCCCAGGCCGGTTCAGGAGCCGATGCGCGCCCCAGCATCTTGAGGTATCCGTCGCGCAAGGCCTTCCAGGAACCCGTGTCCTCGCCGGGGTCGAAGTACTGCACGTACTCCCAGGGGGTCTGGCCGGTGAGATTGCGAAGGCTCGGATCGACGCCGACCTCGATCAGGGCTGCGACCACGGACTTCGGGCGCTCGTTGAAACGGATGGCATTGTGCAGGGCCGTGGAGCCCACACCGTCGAGCAGGTTGGGATCCGCTCCGGCCTCGATGAGTGCACGGATCGCCGGGGCACCGCCGGAGTAGGTCGCGGCCCAGTGCAGGGGTGAGGAGCCGTTGAAGGTGCGTGCATTGGGGTCGGCACCGGCTTCGATCAAAAGATCGATCACGGCCTGCGGGTGATCGCTGTAGCGTGCGGCGCGGTGCAGGGCGGTGGTGCCGTAGTAGCCGCGCGCACCGGGGTCCGCCCCGATCGCGATCAGCGCACGGGAGATCACGACGGCCCGCTGCGGGTTGACCACGGCCACATGCAGCGGTGTCCAGCCGTAGTGGTCATAACGGTTCGGGTTCGCACCCGCCTCCCCGAGGGCTTCGATGATGTCCGGGTTGGCGTTCATGTCCACGGCCGCGTGTAACGGCGTGGTGCCTTCCTCGGCCAGGCCGTTGGGATCGGCGCCGGCTTCGATCAGCGCGGCAATGACCGCGGGCTTGCTGGAGTGCATGACCGCCACGTGAATCGGCTTCTCGCCGAAGAAATTGCGCACCCCGAGATCAGCGCCGCCCTCAAGACAGGCGCGCACATCGGAGGCCGAGGCCTTGCGGAAGAAGTCCTTCGTGTTCCAGTTCTCGCAACGGGTCGTGGAGGGTCCATCGCAGCCGGCGGCCAGCACAGCCAGTGCCAGTGCGGCCACGGTCAATCGGGTAAGGTGTTGCCAGTGAATCATGGGCTGGTCGCTCGCATCAGTTCTTCGGCCATGGCGGGATTGGTCGGGTGGTAGGTGGTCCAGTGCAGCGGCGTGGCCCCCAGATGGTCCTGCAGGTCCACCGTCGCACCTGCACCAATCAGGGTGCGCAGGATCTCGGGATTCTCGTTGTGTCCGGCCGCCCAGTGCAGCGGCGTGCGCCCTGCATCATCGCTTGCACGAGGGTCTGCACCGATACGCAGACAGGCGCGTACCTGTGCCTCATTGGCGCGCTCGAAAAAGTACCGGCAGTTCCAGTCGCTGCACTCGGAGTGTTCGTGTGCACGGGCCATGGTGCATTGTAGCAGCGCCGACAGGTCGGGCCAGACATTTTCAAGGATGTGGGGTTGGGCCGCCGCACTCGGGTGCAGGCCATCGAACAAGAAGCCGTCCTCGATCTTTGATACGCCTTCGAGCAGGTTCGGGATGTGCACCAAGCCGTGCTCTTTTGCGATGTGCGCATAGTTCTCGAAGAAGGCTGCACGGTAGCGTGCCCGGTAATAATCAGGCAGACGCACGCCTGCGAGCACCACCTGTGCACCGTGTCGCTGGATCATGTGAATCATCGCCTCGAGGTTCTCGCGGATACGCTGGATGCGGGTAAAGCGAAGTCCGTCATTGGCGCCGAGCTCTAGGATCACGATCTGCGGGGTGTGCTCCTCGAGCACTTTGGGCAGGCGTTTCAGTCCGCCCTTCGTGGTCTCGCCGTTGACGCTCTCATTGAGGATGTGCATGCCGGGATACTTGTCTTGCAGGCGCTCTCCCAGGAGATGTACCCAGCCCTGCGTCTCGTCCATGCCAAAGGCCGTGCTCAGGCTGTCGCCGAAGACGAGCAGCACGCGTGCACTCACAGGGCTCGCGAGGGCACACAGTAGCAGTGCGAATACGGGCCAGCGGATCTTCATGGCGGTTTGGCCTTGTGGACAGGCACGTGTTGTCTGGATTTGAATATAAGGGCGATCCCCCTTCAAATGCAATCCGAACACCAGGGGATTCCATGATGCGTACCGTCAATCCCGCAAGGCGCTTTGCGGGAGGACACAGGCCTCACGCACGCAGGTCTCCTTGCGAGACTGTGCAGTGTCCCTGTTTGAAAAAATGGCTTGGATTGAGTAATTTTCAATCTGGTCGATGACCTGGGATCGCATTGACTCGTCTGCATCTCTTTGACAGGGTGCCGTCATTATTCTTGGAAATATGACGGTGCTATGTTAAAAAATCTCTATCCCCGGCTGACCAGACCGCCTGGACAAAGCTTCTTTCTCCTCGGTGTTCGCGGGGTGGGAAAGAGCGCCTGGGCGCGCCAGGCGCTCATCGAGCACACCCTTTGGCTCTGACAAGGGCTGCTGCCATCCAGGCCGGAACATTGGCCGAACGGAGTTTTTTGAATTCTTTCTTGCCGATCGCAGAGCGAATCTTCCCAATTGCCTTGGGCGTGACGTTGTCCTTGCCGAGATACCATAGGGCAGCGAGTGCAAGCCCTGCCGCTTCTCCGGCGAATTGCAGCCGTCGCCAGTTCGAGGTGTGAATCAGCTTCACGGTGGTGCTGGCAATGTGAATCGTGCGGCTTGAGGCACTGGTATGGTAAAGCAATGCGGTCGGTACCTGTGTGGTGAGTCCAAGTCGCCGTACAGCTTCAGCGCCGTGTATCTGGATAGTCTCGCCGTTGGCAGCGGCAATGGTGCTGAGCACTTCCTCGACTGCAGGCAGGACCGTGCCGACAAACCGGCTCTCTCTGGGGCGAACGAACACACCGTAACACAGACGTTCGATTTCTCCCTCGTGGACAATACGTGAAAGGGCACGATCAACGGCGCCGCGCGAGCCGTGAGAGGTAAAGCATGAGGTCGTGAAAGGTCTGCCTTTCGGCAGCCTTTGGATATGGATGCGTATTGCAGTTGCTGTGGACATGACAAGGTTCCTATATGTCATAAAATATAGTATATTTTCGGACATATTGCAAGGTATGCTACCACTCGACTGGCCACATCGGGTATCAAATGCTCTTCTAACGTACAGCCATTGCAGCACCTTTGCCATCCGGGTGCAGTGGACGCTTGTCAGTGAGCCAAGCACATGCGTGCATGCATAAAGCATGCACCTTCGTGAATCGATTTCCCCTCGCACTTGCGCACACACTCGCCCACCATGCGCCCATGTTCCAACCGATCAAATCCAAACGTCTTGTACGCCCGCTGTTGGTGGGCGCGTTGATCGCAGCCCTGGCAGGGCCTGCGCCTGGCGCACCGAATGAGGAGCACGAGGCACTCGCACGCATCGTGCACGAACTTCAAGTGCTGGAGCCCCTGGTTGTTGAGGCCGAGGCTGTGGCAACGCCAGGCGCTGGCATCACGTTTCGCTACGACTGGCTGCGCCGCGACCTTGCACGGATCAAAGACGGGCTCAAGGACCACCTGGATGCGGCCCGCGAAGCGCCCCGAAGCTTCACCCCCCTGCGCGGCGGAAAGCGGCATCGAGATCTATTTCTCGATGCTTTGCTATCGCGGACAGCCCTACCGGGGGATGGGAAAGGAGGACTACCCGAAGTACTACCCCATC
>JAPOQE010000127.1 GCA_026710875.1 Gammaproteobacteria bacterium
ATAGTGCTCGAGCACAGGAATTCGTTGAAGAAGATACCGACATCATTCTTTTCTTTTTTAATGCCGGCGTTGGGGCTGCAAAATCCACTGTTGATGCCTATAAAAAATTACAGTCATTGGGGAAACCAATCGTTGTCGTACTCAACAAGGTCGACATTCTCGCCTCTGATGAAAAAAAAGAAATGGAGCAAGACATAAAAGAAAAGATAGGTGCTAAGATTGTGCCTATCTCTGCTCGTGACAATATCGGCATTGATTTTTTGAACCGAAGTATAGTGGAAATTTTAGAATCCAAAGGAAAAGCCTTACTCTATCTAAAAGTATCAAAATTTAAGAATGAACAAGTAGATATATGGATAACAGGTGCAGCAATTGCTGCTGCAGGTCTTGGTGCAATTCCTATACCTGGTGCGGATATGATCCCACTAACCACACTACAAGTTACTCTTGGAATGAAAATAGCGTTTATCTATGATTGTGAAGTGACCAAAAAGGATGTGATGCAATTAGTCGCTGCTACAGTAACGGGAAGCCTTGGACGACAAATATATCGTCTGGGTATTCAAGCGCTGAAATTAGGGCCAGCAGTTGTGGTAACGTCGGCTGTAGCAGCAGTCGTTGCGGCATCGGTTACCTATGGATTTGGTCATGCGTGTAAGGCATATTACAAAAGCGGAATGACGCTCGACTTAGATGGAGTTGGTGATATATTCAGAACTATGGCAAAACAGTATGGAGATCAGACACCTTCAATAAAGTCGCTACCTGACTCGTTACGAAAGATGTTTGGAAAATAGGATTAGAAGTAAAGATAATGGAGCGAAAATCGGCAAGTATCTTCCCACACCTGGGCGCGATACTTCTGGAAAGAGTTTCTTGAACACATGGGGATGAACTAGGAGGCGTTTGCGGAGAAAATTGGCCGAATCAGAGCGCGTCTCAATGTGTTTATTCGAGGCGATCAATGCGTAACTGCCGATGCCACACTTAATCTTGAGCCCTTCGGTAAATCGGAGAAGCCCTGGATGAACATGCAGTCAACTTACGATTTAGACAAAGTTGCCGAGGCGCGTAGATTAACAGGAGTAAAGAGAGAGCATTTTGCATAGAATCAAACAAATCGCAGCCTGTTTCAGCCGTCGGGTGGATAAAAGTCTCGTAGACCGCGTAGAAAAAGTCAGCACGTTACGTTACATCTTGATCTTCGCTACGGCGGTTATCGGCTTTGGTCTTCTTTATTTCCTACTTACTCAATATGGTCACGGTATTGGACGAGATAACAAGGTGCTTGATAACGCCACATTCCTCACAGGCATATACTTCAGCATTGTCACGATTTCCTCTTTGGGATACGGCGATATGCATCCGATGGGGATCTCAAAGTTTTTGGCATGTTTAGAAGTCCTTTTCGGGCTCGTTATGATAGGAGTTGTGATCGCCAAAGTAACTTCATACCGCGTTGAGCGTATTTATAGCTCTGACGCGCAAAGCCGACTCGAAAAATTCGCTGAGGGATTTAATAAATCACAGCGCGATTTTACAGAAATTATGACGAATTTTGAGGCCACACGCTTTGAGGAAGTTGTTCGTACATTCCAAGCACAATGTACCGCGTTTAGTGGCTATTTTTTGGATGCTGCTAATCAGGGAGACTACTTCCGAATCGTCCCAAGTAATGCAATAAAGCAAGTAGGCAGTGCCGTTGATAGTGCCTTCTCTGAGCTTAAAAGCATCATGGATTCACAACAAGCGATGCCTGAAATTCCTAATCGAGACCTTCCAGAGGCAATTGGTGCACTAAAAAGAGTATGTCGCTTGGTTGTTCAAGATGCCGATGAGGGTACACGTGGTATATTCCAGAACATTGAACATACTTGCACACAGTTGTTGGAAGATTATCCCGTGCGTCCAGAAGAATCGCAGCCCGATCAGGTTCTACAAGACACTGATGATCCACAACAACCTTCAGGAGTGGATGATGAATAATCAAAGTAGCCCTACGCACGAACTTTGGACCTCTCAAATGGGCCTGAACTGGAAGAGATGTTATGGTGATGTCTGGTGTATGCTTAATGCTGTAAACCTTGATCACGAGTATTTCAATAAAGATATCTCTGGTGTCTATATAATTTGGCACGGGAGTACAAGTAGTATAAAGCCTAGGGTGGTGTACGTCGGTCAGGGGAACATTAAGGATCGCATAATGCACCATCGGAAGAACCCAGAGATACAAAATTATGAGTATCTAGGGCTTTATGTCACTTGGGCAAGGGTATCCGAGAAGTATCGAGATGGTGTAGAAGCGTACTTGGCCGATAAATGGGATCCCATTGTCGGCGAACACTATCCAGAAGTCCTGCCCATAGAGGTGAACTCGCCGTGGTAGTCATTCGGCTTTTTCCTAGATGAGTCCCAGAATCATCAGAGCAGGCAGTCTCATTTTTTGGTTTCACAGTTTTGATGCGCTTCATGAAAATCGGGCCAGTGTTCATGTGGGAAAGGGTATGCAAAATGATACTCATGATGCCAAAGTCTGGATCGAACCCACTATTCAAGTTGCACGTTCTGGCCGCACGTTAAGAGCGCATGAATTAAATCGAGCTTTGAAGATTATTGAACAGAATCAAGCGTTTCTATTGGAGGCCTGGTATGAATACAGAGTTAGAACAAACTGAGGAACGG
>JAPOQE010000128.1 GCA_026710875.1 Gammaproteobacteria bacterium
AACGACACCGACGGCCAGCGGTCGGGCGATGCGCTGGAGTCCTGGATCGGGGAAGACGAGACGGGCGGTGCACGGGTAACCGGTGCGAGAAGTGCCTCGTGGGATACCGGCTTTGCCCTGCAGGCCCTGGCCACGATATCCGGGCACGGGGGAGTACGAAACGCCATGCGTCGCGGTGCCAACTTCCTGCGCCAGCAGCAGATCGAATCCAGTTTCGATGGTTTTCGCGAAGCCTACCGGGCCGACCCCAGGGGCGGCTGGTGTTTTGCCGGCGGATGGCATGGCTGGCCGGTATCAGACTGCACGGCAGAAGCGGTGCTCGGAATCATTGCCACCCAGGGCGAGACTGTGAGCACGGAGGTGCTGGCCGATGCGGTCCGGTTCATGCTGCAAAGCCAGAACCTCGAGGGTGGATTTGGCAGCTACGAGGCGAAGCGCACCCGCGTTAGCCTCGAATGGTTGAACCCGGCCGAGATGTTCGGTGAGTCGATGACCGAGCATTCCTATGTCGAGTGCACGGCCTCCTGCATCGCGGCACTTGCGGCCTGCCAGGTGCACTTTCCACACGTCACGGACCGGTCGGTGATCGGCGCTATTTCCCGTGCACAAGCCTGGCTGCGAAGAACCCAGTCCAGCGACGGGTCATGGCGCGGAGTGTGGGGCGTGCAGTTTATCTATGGCACCTTTTTCGGTATCCGCGGATTGCTGGCGGCCGGGGCTCGTCCCGGTGATCCTGCACTGCGCCTGGCTTGCAAGTGGCTGCTGGATCGCCAGCGAGAAGACGGTGGATGGGGGGAGCACCACAGTGGATGCCTGGGGGGGGAGTATGTCGCACACGAGCAAAGCCAGGTCATCCAGAGCGCGTGGGCGCTGATGGCACTGCTTGAGGCCGAGGATCCGGACTGGAGCGCGATTTCGCGCGGCGCCCAGTATTTACTCAATGCCCAGCAGGCGAGTGGCGCCTGGCCCAAACAGGACATGGCCGGGGGCTTTTTCCGCACGGCGCTGCTGGACTACGTCCTGTATCGACAGTATTTCCCGCTGCACGCACTCGGCCTTTATGAGCAGCGACGCAAGGCCCGCCTGGAGTTGACGTCTCCCATCACCCAGATCACTGCTGCGACGGGCTGAAGTACATCCCTCAAACTGCTCGCCTGGATGCAAGCCGGAGACCCGTTAGGGTCGCAATGGGGACAATTTCTCGGATTACAGGGGCTTGCGTGCCAGGAAGAAATACATCGGGGTGAAGATCCCGGTCTTGCCACCTTCCGTCAGCGCATCGGCCCCATCATTCAGCAGCGTGCTGACCGCGGTGGTGCCTTCTGGAACCAGGCGCAACTTCTCGATGATCCGTAACACGTGATTCGTCAAGGCCCGCCCGATGGGTGTGCGCGGGATGCTGGACAGGCTGAGATCGCGTCCCTCCAACGCCCGGTACCAGGGTGTTGTTGGATGCGATTCCGGGGCAAGATCACGGGCTTCCAGTAGTTCGAATCCGGCCTCGCGCAAGGCGGCATCAATCTGTGAGCTGAGTGCGATGTCCGGCAGCCCATCGCCCGTCTCAATATATTTCTTGATGCGCTGGTGCTCGGAATTTTGTGCATCGAAATCCTTGGTCAGGCACCACTCGTAACCTGCAAAGCAGGCCCCCGGGCGCAGGATGCGTTTGATTTCCCGAAAGGCCGCGGTCTTGTTCGGCGCATGCGGCATGGACTCGATGGCGAAGGCCGCATCATAGCGATCATCATCTTCGGGTATCTGCATGTAATTACCATGGATGAAGCTGCATAAGGACTGGACATCCCGGGTATGTATCTTGGCGCGCTCGAGCTGGTAGGCATTATTGTTGATACCGACAATGCTGGCCCCGGAATAGCGGGCCAGTACACCCATCGGCCCCCCGACTCCACAGCCGACATCCATCACGCGCATTCCCGCTTTCATGGACAGACGATCGGCAAGATAATGCTCGTGGCGAAGCAGCGATGCCTTGAAGCTCTCGCCCTGTCGCCGGGGCGCGAAGTGAAAGCACCGCCCCCAGCCGAACTCGTAGAAATCGGTGACCAGATCGTAGTAATGGTTGACGAGCACCTCGTAGCGCTCTTTCCTGCGCGCGAGGTCAGCATCGTGCAACCCATGGTATTGATCGACCACGGATTTCACTTCCTGCGGGGCGAGATCCGCAAGGGAACGTGAACCCTGTGGCTTGGCGGGCGGCGGATTATCTTGAGAGGGTTGCACGGTAATTCCGGTGTCGAACAGTGAAAGAAAATGTCAGCACACTGGCGGGATCAGGTGACGGGTTGTCATGCAGCTCCCCGGGTTCGAACGCTGCAGTATCCTCCAGATTCATTGCACTTTGCGTATCGACCGTACAGGGCTAGTATGACAAAATCAAGCCCGGAGTTTGGCTTCGAAACGCGTCGAGACGCTACGATACACTGCCCGTGAGAATCAAGACACATGTCCGAACACCACGCTGATCAGGCACTCTCCGAACAAGAGGCCCGCCCGCATGGTCCAACGCTGTCCGTGGGGCTGATCGTGACACTGACCGTGTCCACGCTCACCCTTGCCGGACTCGGGATGCGCAACTACGCTCACGGGGACTTCAACACCCTGCATGCCATTCTGATCCTTTTCTTCTCGGTCAATTTTCTGGTCTGCTATTGGGAAGCGTGCCTGTTTTGGCGGCGTGACTACATCGAGACGCGTACCGAGTACTGGCGCGAACGGCGCCGGGTCACCGGGCGTGCGCCTGCACTCGAATTCTTCATCATCCAGGTGCCGCTGAAACAGCTGTTGTCGCCCACGATCTGGGCCGATGCTTGGGCGACCTATTGTCAATACGATGACTCCTATGCGGACCGGCGAACCTTCGGCTACAACGCCGATATCGCCAACGGTTTTGTGACACCGGTGCCGACACTGATTTTGTACGTGGCCTATTCGATCGATTTCCTGCCTGCCCTCATCGCGGGAATCATCGGCGTTGCACTGTTCTGGCAGTGGACCTACGTGACATCGGTCTACTGGGTCAGCTTCTTTGTCTCCGACCGGCAATCGAAGATCAGCCGGCGCGAGATTTACACCTACATCGTCGCCATCAACTCCTACTGGGTGCTGTGCGCATTGCTGGGGTTGTACGTCTCCATTTGCCTGATCCTGGACGGCGACTACAGCATCCTGGGCTACCTGTAAGCCTGTCCTCAACGTCGGGCCGATTTTGCAGGCCGGGCCTGCATGGGCTCCTACGTGATCACTTCCCGATCGTGTCGCTGCTGGACGCCATCCGGCTCTCGCTGCTACGCTTGGCATGATGATTGAAACAGAGTCCAGGTGGTGGAGCCCCTGGCGCGAGGCCGACGGCGCCACCATCCTCCATGTGGATCTTGCAGCGCACGCAGACCATGAGGCGTTGGCGTTCGCCCTGCTCGATGACGAGGAGGAGGCGCGATGCCACCGTTTCCTGGCACCCGGTGCGCGGCGCCGGTTTATCCTTTGTCGGGCGGCACTTCGTGTCATTCTTGCAGAACGCCTCGACTGTCCCAACCATCAGCTCTCGTTTGGATACGGTGAACACGGCAAGCCGTTCGCGCGCGTCGCCCACAAGCGTGCAGCCATCGGTTTCAATGCAAGCCACAGCGCCCGACACGGCCTGATCGCGGTAGCCGACCAGGGCGGGGTAGGCGTTGACGTTGAAGAGCGTGTCCCCCGATACGACTTGGAGGGCATCGGCAGCCTGGTCTATGCCCGGCGGAACAGCGCCTGCTGGCACGCACCGCAGAACCAGGCAAGCTGCATCTTTTCTACCGGTTGTGGAGCATGAAGGAAGCGCTGATCAAGGCCCTTGGCTCCGGATTTTCACTGAATCCATCCGGTTTCGAAGTCCCGGAACCGATGCTGCACGGCGACCGTACAAGCGTTTTTCAATTCCCCCATGCCCCGTCGAGGTCGTGGTATCTCACGGACCTGAGCGAAGAGAGGTTTGCAGCCGCATTCGCCCACAGGATGTGAAAGTGTTTACGTGAATGTCGGCGGCCGTTGCGGCTGCACTCGGGCGTGGTTAACCGATCCCCTGTTGCTAGAGAAACTTACGCACCTCGTATTTGCACTCCTGCGGCTTCTCGATCTGCAGCAGGTGCGTCGCCTCGGGTATGAAGTCATAGTCGACCGTCATCATGTCGCTGAAGTCGAATGTCGGCAGGTAGGAATATGGCAGGGTCGGATCCGCACTGATGATCTTGGTCAGGCAGTCTGGCCATAGCAATTTCATTTTTCAGGGGCAAGTATTCTATACAACCCTTCCCACGTGAATGCCCACCATCTACCGGTCTTCCATGCGATCAGGTCAGGACACTGGCCGGGGGGTTGCTGCCTTACATGAGCATACGCAATGATGCGGCTGCGTAGTCGTCGTCGCTGACCACTGTCTTCACATTCCATCCAGCGGTACACCCTGCTCGATGTGGCGCTGAATGGTTGTTGCCCAATCGGCCATGAACGCCTCGAAGGTCTCGGCGAATGCCAGAACGAAGTCGTCCGCATGCAATGACAAGGACGTCATGCGATACGTAACACACGCTCGGCTTCGCTCTGTGCCAATGGGAGTCACACTGACATCCACCTGGGCGACATGGTGGTCGGGAACGAAATAAACGAACGATGTGCAGCCCGAGGCGGGGTCATGGCGCGTCTGGACCCATGTCGCGGTGCCTACATCCGGTTTGAGTGTCTGAAAAACGGCGCCCTCTTGCACACAGGGATTGACCGGATGAACATAGTGCGGATTCCATCCTGCCACCCACCGCCGCTCGCCCTGTGCACTGAACAGCAGGAAAGCCTCGCTGGCTGGCAGGGTCATATCCACCTTCCCTGAACTCTTTATGTGTGCCCGCTGGCCTGTATCCGCGTCATGGTCGCCCCGTGGCATGCTGTACTATCACGCGTGGATTCTGCAGCACTCGCGCGTAGAGCCGCAACCCTTCGATCACCGAATCGCACTGTTTGATCCTGGGCGTACAGGGTCAGCCCAAGATAAACCTGTCACCACCATCGGTTTCAAGGCGGCGCAAACTGCAAACCCCCTTTTGAAACGGTCGCCGATGTCCCGGTTTCACGTCCCTACCTTCAAAATTGAAGGATTTACATCGTGTATCAAGATTGTTCACACTAAGGGTGATCGTCGTCAGTAATGGACTGAAAGTCCCTGATTAAGGTTTTGCAGATGCACATTCCAGCAGCCCGATTATTGAAGCGTTTAGATTCCAAATTTCGTTTCTGCGCGGCTGGGGCGTGATGCCTTCGACGGGCCTGACGTCAGCTGACAGGTCACTTGAGTAAAAGGGCCGCCGGGGCATGGGTGTTGACGTGCGGGAGACACTTGTGCCCTGGTCAGGCCCGATCTGCATGGTATTGAAAGAGCCTGGCATCTTCACAGCTTCCTAATACGGTTCTGACTCGGAAAAGGACCATTTTAAGACCTGGACACAGGTAACAAATCTTAGGGGCGAATTGACCGAAAGGGGCGGGCATGAAACTTACCAACGTCTTGAAAGAGGCTGCGGCGCGGGGCGACCTTCTCCAGTGCCTCGGTGAGTACGAGCGGCGGTTCGGCGGCGGGAGCCGCGGCGGACGAAACGAGCGTAAGTCGCATTACCGCGATTTCGTGGGACAATATTACAACCTGGCGAGCGATCTGTACGAATTCGGCTGGGGCCGGTCGTTTCATTTCTCGGGGCGCTGGAAGGACGAGAGCTTCGCTGCCGCGCTCAAGCGTTTGCAACACAACCTTGCGGATGCGCTGGAGCTCGAACCGGGCATGGTGGCTGCCGATCTCGGATGCGGTATCGGGGGGCCGATGCAGGAAATCGCACGCTATTCCGGCGCGAAGATCGTGGGCATCAACTCCAGCGCTTATCAGCTTCGCCGTGCGACGCAGCTGTCACGGGAATCGGATGTGGACGATCAGCTCGAATTCTTGGAATGCGATTTCAGCGACATCGACGCGCCGGATGCCAGCTACGATGCGGTCTATTCCATTCAGTCGCTCTGCTGCGTGCCGGACGTTTCGCTCGTTTACGCCGAAGCGTTCCGCATCCTCAAGCCAGGCGGTCGGTTCGCGACCTACGAATACAGCCTGACCGATCAGTACGACGAGGGGAACGCGGAGCACCGGCGCATCAAGGACGAGCTGGAGTATGCCAGCGGCTTCCCGGAGACGCCGCGGCAATGCGAGATCGACGCAGCTCTGCACCGGGTCGGCTTCGAGTTGCTGGCAGCGCGCGACCTGACGGTGGCATTTCGGTACGAAATTCCCTGGTACGAGCCCCTGGCCGGCTCCCGCCTGTCGCTCGCCGGCTTCCTTCGCTCAGCGCCCGGTAGGAAAGCGACCAACGCAGTTCTGTGGTTACTGGAGTGGCTCCGCATCCTGCCGCGCGGCACGGGCCGCGTCGCGGAGCTGTTGAACCAAGGCGCCGACGCCCATGTGGAAGCTGGCGTCCGGGAGATCTTCACCCCGGAGTATGCTGTAGTTGCCCGCAAGCCTCACCTGTAGCATCTGAAGCGGGGTCACAAAGGGACGTTTCCACCGAGAGCGCTGCTGCCAGAAGATCGGCTTGGGAGAACACCGTCTGACGCTCCACCGCCCAGTTCACCGAGTCGGTGATGAAGTACTCGTTGCCCGCTAGGATGGAGTCCCGGCTCGCCGAACTCCAGGTCACGGTCTTGGGCATCACGCTTAGTGCGGAAGGTCTTGATCGTGGTCGGCCAGCCGCGCTTTCGGATAATTGCTTTCCAGGTGTTCGAGGAGGTCTTTGTTATGGTGGGCCCGGTAGGACTCGAACCTACGACCAAAGGATTATGAGTCCTCTGCTCTAACCAACTGAGCTACAGGCCCGCGACGGTTTGCCCAGAAAAGGGATTTTATTCGATTTCAAGAAAGCTGCGTAGCTGTTCTGACCGGCTGGGATGGCGAAGTTTGCGAAGCGCCTTGGCCTCGATTTGTCGTATACGTTCCCGCGTGACATCGAACTGCTTGCCCCCTTCTTCCAGGGTGTGATCGGTATTCATGTCGATTCCGAAACGCATGCGCAGTACCTTGGCTTCGCGCGGCGTGAGCGAGGCAAGGATATCGCGCGTGGCCTCACCGAGGCCT
>JAPOQE010000129.1 GCA_026710875.1 Gammaproteobacteria bacterium
CCACCATCTGCGTTGCGATGCCGGCATGGTCTGTACCGGGTTGCCAGAGCGTATTGAATCCCGACATTCGGTGATACCGTGTCAGGCAGTCCATCAGGGTATTGTTGAAAGCATGGCCCATATGCAGCGTGCCCGTGACATTCGGCGGAGGGATCATGATGCAGTACGGAGGATTCTCTGACCCACCGGGCGCAAAGTAGTCGCTCTGCTTCCAGTGCAGGTACCACTTTTGCTCAATGTTTGCTGGCTGGTAGGTTTTTTCCATGGCAGGATCTTGAATGTCGGGCCCGGCGCACAGACCCTATGGGCGCGTATGATGCAGCCTGCGCATGGCAGCATGCAAGCGCAGCACGGCGATCATCGCAGTGGCCGGATTGTACTCAGTGCCCGGAAGGATAGGCCTGTGAGAGCAGGTACTGCGTCAGCAGCGGGACGGGCCTGCCGGTAGCGCCTTTTTGCTTTCCCTGGCTGTGCCAGGCGACGCCCGCAATATCCAGGTGCGCCCAACGGTATTTTTCGGTAAACCGAGACAGGAAGCAGGCCGCCGTAATGGTTCCGGCCCAACGCCCGCCGATATTGGCCATGTCCGCAAAATTGCTGTCCAGCTGTGACTGGTAGTCATCCCACAGGGGCAGCCGCCAGGTCCGGTCCCCGGTGAGATCCCCGGCCCTGTACAAGTCCTCGACCAAAAGCTCGTCGTTGGACATCAGCCCGCAGGGGACATGACCCAGCGCTACGATGCACGCTCCAGTCAGCGTGGCAATGTCGATGACGGTTTCCGGATCAAATTTTTCAATGTAGGTCAGCGCATCGCACAGCACCAGTCGTCCCTCTGCATCCGTATTCAGGATCTCCACCGTTTGCCCGGACATGGTCGTGACGACATCACCCGGTCGACTGGCCTTGCCTCCCGGCATGTTTTCAGCACACGCAATCACACCGACCACATTCAGCGGGATGTTCATGGCACAGCAGGCCTTGAGCGTCCCAAGCACACTGCCGGCACCGCACATGTCAAACTTCATTTCATCCATGGCACTCCCGGGTTTCAATGAAATACCGCCCGTATCAAAGGTGATGCCCTTGCCGACCAGTACTGCCGGACGTGCATCGGACGGCCCGCCCCGGTACTCCATGGTGACCAGTTTGGCCGGTTGTACGCTGCCATGGGATACGGACAGCAAGGCGCCCATACCCAGTTTTTCCATCTGCGGCTCTTCAAGGACCGTGACACGCAGCTGCGGGTACTCATCTTTCAGGGCAAGGGCCTGCTCCGCGAGATAGGCCGGGGTGCAGATATTCCCGGGCAGGTTGCGGAGGTCTTTTGTCAGATTCATTCCGGCCGCAATGGCCTGGCCGAATTTCTTGCCTTGTCGGAGGATGGCAAGCTCGCTCGACTGGCTTGCCAGAAACTTCATTTTCTTGAGCGAATGGCAGGCCTTGCCCGCCTTGGGTTTGGTATGCGTGTAGCGGTATATGGCCGCTTTACTCGGCAGTACGCTGGCCTGCACCCTGGTTTGCAAATCACACTGCATGATCGGCATTTCAACGAGACTGTTGATGACCGTGCCGGCATTGCATTTCTTGGCCTCACTGATCCCTGCAGACAGGGCTTTTTGGAAGGCATGCGCGCTGAAGTGCTCCTTGTCTCCACATCCGACGACGATGATGTGTGCGTGTTTACTGCGATTTGAGTTGTGCAGTGTCACCGCCTGGCCCAATGCGGACTTCGCGATGCCACGCTGGCAGGCCTGGGTGATGGCGCCTCGGTAGAGTGAGTCGAGTTTGCGTGCGGAAGGACTCAGCTTTCTTGGATTGAACAAGCCGACTATGACACAGTCGGCAGTTTCCTTGTTCAGGGCGGCGGTTTTGGCAATGTAATCCATGGATCTCCTCTATACTTGGCGATGGGATCTTCCCGTTACTGCTAAAATCATACTGGTTTTGGCCCGCAAATGGGTAGACCTGAATCTCGAAACCTATGGCTGTTTTCACACTCAATCGCTATTTTTCCCGTGAACTAGCCCTGACATTCGTTGCCGTCAGTGCGGTTTTGCTCACCGTGGTCATCAGTAAGTCCTTCATATCCCTGTTGACCCGGGTGATGGACGGAAAGATGTCTGCCGATGCCGTCCTGTCCATCCTGGGGCTGGGGATTCTCGATGCAACGATTCTGCTCGCACCGTTTGCGTTATTCGTTTCGGTCATGCTGGTGCTGGGCCGCCTGTACCGTGACAGCGAAATCTATGCGATCAAGGCCAACGGCATCAGCGTGCTGAGGCTGTTCCGCTATGCCGTCCTGTTTGTGTTGCCGGTGCTCGTGCTGCTGGCGTATGCCTCCCTGTTTCTCACTCCGCAGATCGCCCAGAAAATCGAGACCATCAAGCTGGAAGCCAAGGAGCGCACCAGCATCATGGGACTGGTACCCGGTCAGTTCATCGAGGCGCGACAGGGGGACTGGGTGGTTTTCATAGAAGCCGCTGAACGCAAGACCGGCACGGCGCGAAACATATTCATCTATGACCAGCGCGGCGAGCGGGTATCGATTGAGACTGCGCACAGTGCACAGCAGGCCGAATCCCCCGAGGTGGAGGGCAAATCACTGGTCCTGACCCAGGGCCAGCGCTATGAAGGTATCCCGGGCGAGGGCGGCTTTACCGTACTGTCATTCGACCGCCATATCGTGCGCATCCCTGAACTGGATGTCGCCCTGGACCGGGATGACCCTGAATTCATGACGGTCGCGCAGCTGCTTGGCTCACACAGGACGCAGGATCAGGCTGAATTGCAATGGCGGCTGTCCATCCCGTTAGCGGCCCTGCTGCTGATACTTCTGGCCTTTCCACTGAGCGTGGTGCGCCCGCGGCAGGGAAGATTCGCAAAGCTGGTCCTCGCCATCGTGATTTACCTGATCTACTCCAACCTGATGATCCTGGCCGAAACCTGGGTGGCCAATGGCAGGTTGCCCACCGTACCGGGTTTGTTCATCGTGCATGGCGCACTCGTAATCATGATCGCTGTATATTTCTACAGGCAGGGTGCGTGGAGGTACAGGGCATGAAGCTGATCCGCCAGTTTGACGGGTATCTTGCGCGGACCGTATTTGCCAGTACATTGCTGGCCTTTGGCATTCTTTTTTCAGTGGATTCGACCATTGACCTGATCAATGACCTGGAATCGATCGGCAAACGTGGATTCGGTGTCCGCCATGTTCTGCTCATGTTGTTGATGGGCATGCCGCAGCGCCTGTATGACCTGATGCCCGCATCCTTGCTGCTGGGGGCATTGCTGGGCCTCGGGCACCTGGCTGCACGCAACGAACTTGAGGCATTGCGCTCGGTAGGCATCGGGCGGGTACGGATTCTCGGGTCGGTGCTGGCCGTAGGGGCCATGCTGGTCGTTCTCAGCATGGTGGTCGGGGAGACAGTGGCCCCTACCACCGAGGGATACCTGCGCAGCCTGAACAAGACCAGTGACCTGCACAAGGTGTCCATACGCTCGCGCCATGGGCTCTGGACCCGTGAAGGGCATCGCTTTATCAACATCAAACAGATCTTCACGGACTACCGCATCACGGATGTCTGGGTGTACGAGATGGATGAGCAACACCGGCTCAAGCGGGTGAGCTTTGCGAAATCCGCAGTGTTTGAAGAGGACGTCTGGAGATTGTCCCAGGTCCGCCACAGCCTGATTACAGAGCACGGGGTACAGACGTCATCCTCTGATGAGGAATTCTGGCCACGAC
>JAPOQE010000130.1 GCA_026710875.1 Gammaproteobacteria bacterium
AGGAGAGCGGAACCTCGTTGAATAAAAAAAGCCACCTCACGATGTCTACTCAATGAGGTGGCCCGATACTGACTTATAGCGAAGATTGGGAGCTTCGAGTCAGCCTATCAGGGGAAGGAAATCATACTAACCTTCCCCTAATTGATTGATGCCTTGCGGCACCTTGTTTTACTGCTTGGTTGCTCCAAAGGCACCCGCTACGTGGCCGTTTGCGAAGTGACCATTAAACGTGCCTGCTGCAGCACCAGGCTGAAAGGGAAAGTCTGTTTCCACGTCGTCAGCCGTTGCTGGATTGTCGCCCAAAGCAGGGCCATAGAAAGCACCAGCCCAACTTCCACTATCTGAAGTTCCACCGGTGGTGTCTCCGCTGAAGGTCCACCCTAAAGTGCCATCACCCGAGATATCGGACTTCATGAGCTTGAGCGTCCATCTATCTTCACTGATGGGTGCGCCCTCGGCATCTACAAAACCGCTAACGGTTCCGCTCACACTAAACTGATCGGTCACAGCAACACTATTTCCGCCAAAATTGGCCGTGAGCATCGCGTTTGCAACAAACTGCCCCGAGGAGAAGGGAGATATGGCACCACCTAGGGAATCCAGCGTTTTCATGATATACATGCCTGTCGCTGGCCCTGCATACTTGGCTGTCTTAGTAACTGCATGCGCTTCAGCACCAGTTATCACACCGGAGTCTGCATCTCGCGCACCGATTGCTGCCCCTATATAAGCACGTGCTCCATCACTGATATGAGAGAATTCATAGGTCGTTTTGCCAGCAGTATCCGTGGTTTTCTCAAGCCAGTAACCCATCACCATGTAGTCCGCATCAGGAATGACACCTTTTACTTTGATATCTTCAATGTTGCCGGTCGGAGTGAAAGTCCAACCTTCTGATATTGTGACTAACTTGCCTTTATTGTCAGTGGTGGCCGAGCATGACGTTGCAATACATGTAAATTTCCCAGGAACACCGTAAAAAGTACCCTGCTTCTCTCGATCATCAGCAGCAGTTTTAGGATCATCCATAACCTCAAATGTCTGACGATCCCCTGAAGGGAACCCATCAACAGTATAAATGGCATCACCTACCGTTGTGGCTAAAGTCAGAACCCCTGTATCGGGATCGGTAGATGCCACGCCATCTACAAGTGCGTCTTCACCGCTACCAACGATATCGAAGACAGTTCCATAGCTCTCATCCGTGTGAGGACCGACATCGTTGTAAAGGACAATCATGTCTTCCACACCCTCACTGGGTGCCCGCATATACACGTTGGATTTCCACTTGGGAATCGCTGCCACCATTTCATCCGATTTCATCAGATCAGTATCTTCGGGTTCATCTTTGATTTCTATCGCACCCTTAGTATGAGTAATGTTGGTGGGCAACGCGTCACCTATTACAGGCATTGGCGTACCTATGCCTATCGCACCAGCGACCCGCATGGCCTCAGCATCAATATCATCCTGACTTACCTCAGGCTCACCATCGCCATCGCCAGCTCCACCTTCCCCATCATCTGCTGGTGGTGTTTCTGTTGGTGGTGAATCCACCTCAGGCTCCGAACTACTGCTGCCTCCACCACCGCAGCCGTACATAACCAGGGAAAGCACAGTGATCAAACAAATTGCTCCCCAATGAATTTTAAACTTGTGCAATTGCATAGCTCATATCTCCATATCTTTAAATGTTGTGCTTCCCGGCTGGTGCCGGGCCATTGCTAACATCTAAACAGTAAAGATATTCCGACCTATTTACATAGGCAATGGGAGCAACCCCATGCCAGGTATATGCTTATTCAGCCAGTAACCCGACAAGGTCAGGTACTGTTTAGATAGTTAGCGAGAAGAAGTGTACCACACTGTTTTTCAATGTAGTACTATTTCCCTGCAATTCTCTT
Organism: Gammaproteobacteria bacterium; assembly: GCA_026710875.1. GTDB lineage: Bacteria > Pseudomonadota > Gammaproteobacteria > UBA4575 > UBA4575 > WTFY01. The sequence goes on from JAPOQE010000130.1 coordinate 1,905, forward strand.
GAAGCCCCAAACGTGCTGAAAAGGGTATGTTCAACCACTTTCTTGCCGAGGAGGAAGTGCAGTATTTTAGAGGTGTTTTTCGGGTTTGGCCGGTCTTATGCAAGTATAAGCCGGACAAGTGTCTGTCCCGCTCTGTGGCGACACACGCAGGGCGGGTTGGACATTTCTGTTATGGATGTGTGGCCGAACGTCTGTAGTAGAATACTTGAAGTCCTCGGTAGCGCACGAGCGCTACGCCGAACACACAAAGTTGGTCGAGATCACCTGCTACCTTAGGCAGCAAAACAATACTGAGACAAAGGCCTCCCGGGTGCAACAGATTTGTCTCGGATTCATATTCAAAGCTTCATTCAGGCTTATCTATATCCTGTGGAGTGATCTTGTCCCGAAGTTCACAGAGGGTCATCAGCATATGCGCATCTACCTGCTGTTTAGGTATGGCTTCGATGCATCTGTTTATTGCTTTGGCAGTCGATCCTACTGGAACTGCACCCTCTTTTTCGATGTTTGTGGTGAGACAAATCAGAAAAGCCTTCAGGGCCTCCAGTTGTGCAGGCAGACGCTCCTCTCCTTTAACTTTCATGAACGATCCTTATAGTAAGTTTTTTGATAACGTAATCTACCACGATTCGCACAACAGCTAGTACCGTCCCAGTACAGTCAATGATCGTACTCGCCGATCACTTCAAATTTTTTAGCAACCAGGACAGACGTTCAATTTTTATCCCCTCTAAATCAATCACTAAACGGCCTTACTCGGAAACATATGTGATAGCGATTTTCGGCTCACATCCCACAATTCGTGTGGCTGATTATCAATAAACAGTTCACACTCCAGCGTCTCCTCATTCCATTTAGGCGTCATGCTAAACGATGTTCTGTCATGTTGGTCTGCTCCCTCTATAGAGATGCTGACTACTACATGGGGCGCCTTTGCGGTGAAGCTTGTAAAGGCAGATATCGATTCATATACATCAATGTTTTGCTTAACTACCTTAATTACCCCTTTGCGCCGCCAGCAAATCTCACATTCATGGTTGATATTCTTCTTTTTAAATACCTGGTTCATGCGCTTGACATCCAGATCTAGCTGATCGTACAGGGACTGCATCACCTGGTTGATGCCACACCTGAAACGCTTCCCAACCCAGTCAAATTTTTCAGATTTGTCCACTCTCATGTGTCCTCCACAAGTAAGTTTTAATGAAGCAGTTGGCAGGCTCAAAACCTTGATTGGCTGAAACTCGAAGGTCAGTACACTGCTTATTGTTGCCACCAGCTATGCTGGCAAAAAGCTTTAAAAATAATCAGGGCTCCAAAGAGAGCAACCTGACGATCGCACTTTGGAAATCATAAACTATGTGGACTCCTCTAGCAGGTCTCACCCTGTGCCAGTTGTTCCCGCTGCTACCGCTGCTATCTCCACTCGTTCGTTTCTAAACGTAATACGTTCACAGGCGTGCTTGCGCGAGTGTAGGATAATTTGTATGGTGAACTAGAACTTCTTGAATCTCTAAAAGCAAAGAGCCCGCATTATGCAGGCTCTTTGACCCTTTCGGGGAGTTCCTTATCAGCTTGGCGGGTAGGCCACAAACCGAGACACCATGGGCTGCTAAGTAACGTTGCTAAGTATAGGATTATCCTAAAATATTAGCAATACCTAAGTACAAGAGGGGAATGCTGGCAACTTAGGGGGTTGCGCCTTTGCGCTGGAAGACGGCGTGGCGAGTTTGGACCTTTGCCAGCCGGTTTGACAACCGAAAGCACTCGCAGGCTTTGACACGTCAGGCGGCACCAGGAATACCCTGTGCAAGACCGCTACTAGGACAAAGCCCGCCGTATCGACAACCTGGCTCCGTCCATGATCATCGAAAGGCGAATAAGGCTATCCCGGCCATGTAGCTGGGATAGCCTTTTTTCGCCTTCCTCCAAGCCTTCTCCATCCACGATATGATCACCTCACTAAAACTTTGAAGCCATCACTAAGTAGACTTACTGCATTAGACAGTTACATGGAGGGGACCCCTTTTGAGGGGGGCGGGCTGTGCTTTCAGTACCCAGACTGTCACGGCAAGTGGCCGAGTTGTATTACAAGCAGGGGGAAGATGATGAAACTCATAATTATTAGCGCACTCATGCTGGTGCTGGCCTGAGGGGTGCTGAATGCACACGATGATCCTGATGCGATCGATGTGCTCAATTCATATGCTAGTGACATGGCTATGATGATTTCGCTGGGCGCACAGGTTGAAATTTACCGCTACCAAATGTGCGCGGGTACCTGGGTTAATCAGGTCTCGTATCATTAAGATCAGGAAAGTTGCCAGCCGTCATCATAATGGAGAAATCTTGATGTTTTCTACTCCGCTGCCAATTGATATTCTTGGATTAAATATCGTGATCAACGCTAAGCATTGGTAGGTAAATATGTGGGGAAAATATTTTATAAACAATATTATTACTATGGAAACAATAACTTGCAGATCATGTACGATTCCCTCTCCCGGCACCAAAACGCCTGCAGAGACTGGAACTGTAGGGATGATCTTGCGGGTTTATTAGCAGCCAATGAATGCTAGGTGCTGCCCCGTTAGCTCAGCTGGATAGAGCGTCCCCCTCCTAAGGGGAAGGTCGCAGGTTCGAATCCTGCTCGGGGCACCAATTGGCTGACCCGACTACGTCCAATAAAGTCCGATTACCTCTATTAGTATTAGATAAAACAGTAATTTATATTAATATTTTCGTTTTTATTGTCATGTGGGATTTGTTGACATCCGGGATAGCAGCCGTGCGTAGCACCCTTGGCTGTGAGTACTAGACGAAAAAGACTTTGTCGTCGCAAAGGACTTCGGCTGTGCCAGTGCGAAGGCTAGAACTGCATTCCCAGG
>JAPOQE010000131.1 GCA_026710875.1 Gammaproteobacteria bacterium
ACATTCTCATGCAGCATGCGCAAACCAAGCGTCAGGTTCTGTGTATCGCCGTAGACCTCCAGGTAATGATCGGAATCAATCTTGAGAATACTCTCCAGGGTAGCAGGCAGACAGGAGTTCGTCATATCCCCGTTGCGGGCAACTTGCTGGGTCAGGGCCAGTGCCTGGTAAAGGCCGGCAAGTGCGATGGTCTGGTCCCGGGTGACTGCAATCATGAGAACTCCTTGCTGGCGCAAACGCTAGGCTTCGCGCCCGACGATGATGCCGCCTCCGAGGCACCGGTCCTGATGGTAGAACACGACACTTTGTCCGGGAGCTACCGCCCACTGGGGTTCGTCAAAGGACACTTCATAGCCGTTGTCATCGCGCACCTGGATCGAGCAGCGCTGGTCTGGCTGGCGGTATCGGATTTTTGCAGCGAGGTTGTTCATGTCGGCGGGAGGCTCACCTGCAATCCAGTGGATCGTTTCAGTAAGCACGCACGAATGAAACAGTGCAGGGTGGCGCTGGCCCTGGGCGACTACCACGGTGTTGGACTCGGTATCCTTGTCGGCAACGTACCAGGCGCCTTCAGGTAAATGAGCCTGTCCTCCGATCCCCAGTCCCTGGCGCTGCCCGATGGTGTAGTACATGGCCCCTTCGTGTGTACCCAGGGTCTCACCCTCGGTCGAGAGAATCGGGCCGGGTGTACCCGGCAGGTAGTGCTTCAGAAAATCCCTGAATTTTCGCTCACCGATGAAACAGATGCCGGTGCTGTCCTTCTTGTCGTGCACCCTGAAAGCCTGCTCCCTCGCAATCTCGCGCACTTTCGATTTTTCGATATCGCCCAGGGGGAAGAGCGATTTCTGCAATTGCTGCGATTCCAGGGTATGCAAAAAGTAACTCTGGTCCTTATTCCGGTCATGCGCCTTCTCCAGGCCGGGTTCTATAGGGCTTGCCTTGCAGCGCACGTAGTGTCCGGTGGCGATGTAGTCGGTACCCAGCTCCAGCGCATGGTCCAGGAATGCGCGAAATTTGATTTCCCGGTTGCAGATCACATCCGGGTTGGGCGTTCTGCCGGCCTGGTATTCCTCCAGGAAATACTTGAAGACGCGGTCCCAGTATTCACTGGCAAAATTCACCGTATGCAGCCGGATGCCTATCCTTTCACATACCTGTCGGGCATCTTCAAGGTCCGCAGCGGCAGCACAGTATTCTTCATCGTCATCCTCTTCCCAGTTTTTCATGAACAGTCCTTCCACCTCAAAGCCCTGTTCGCATAAAAGCCAGGCCGCCACCGAGGAATCGACACCGCCAGACATGCCTACCATTACCTTGCTCATTGGACTACCCCGCACACGGGGGTTGTGAAGTTACCATTTCTGATGAATCGTACGTATAAGGTCCAGGTCATAGCGGTTGCCATTCAGGTAGTCCCGCAGGCTGTGGGTAACCATGGTGCTGCGGAGTCTTTGCTCCGGCAGGTCAAAAATGGTCTCGGCGCTGTACCAGCCCGCATGCAGGATACCTTCGTCAAGATCTTCATGGACACGTTTGCTGCTGCACTCACCGCACAGGGTAAATCGCAAAAAGGTTTCGTCCTGATGCGGGTGCTTCCAGCAATATATACCGACCAGCGCGGTGGGATAAAATTCCCATCCGGTCTCTTCCAGGGTCTCGCGGCTTGCCGCCTCGAACAGGGTTTCTCCCAGTTCCCAGTGACCCGCAGGCTGGTTGAACACCTTGTATTTCTCAACCTGCTCCTCGACCAGGAGGAATTTATTCTCGCGCTCGATTACGGCTGCAACGGTTACATGGGGATGCCAGCTCATCGGGGTACCATATAAAACAATTTAGAAAGATTGATAAATAACTGCTTGAAATTAATGTATTAATTAAGAGAACTTTAAATGATGTCCTGGGACACAGTATAGCAGTGAATGATACCTGGACTGTATTGCTCCAGAATGTAGTCGCCAAATCGAATGAATATTACGACATTCCGGACAGGAGGTTTGTCACCAATGAGAGCAAGGCAAAAGACATCACACAACAACAGCTCGACAAGGTGAAGGATATCCATGTGCGCATAAGTCTGGAACTGCAGCGAGCCTTTGGGCTGCGGCGCGAGGAAGCGATAAAGTTTCAGCCAAGCTATGCCGATAAGGGCGATCACATTCAGCTCAAGGCGGGCTGGACCAAGGGCGGCAAGCCACGAAGCATTCCCATTCGAACTCAGCACCAGAGAGAGATCCTGGACAAGGCGAGAGGCCTCGCCGGCTTCGGCTCCCTGATCCCAAGCAATAGAAGCTATGTGCATCAGTTGAGAGTCTACGAGGGAAATACTTTGCGAGCCGGGCTATCAAGTATGCACGGGCTACGCCATGCGTATGCGCAGGACCGCTACGAGGAACTGACGGGCTTGAAGTGTCCGGTCATTGGAGGACCGGATAGGCAATTACTAGCACCAAAGCAACGAGAACTGGACCAGGAAGCCCGGTTGACCATTCCCCAGGAACTGGGCCATAAGCGGGAGCAGGTGACTGTGGCCTACCTTGAGCGCTAGCCTCCCGTACTTTTACACCGTGTATGAATAGTATCCTGGCGGACATACTTGGAGCATTCATGTGTCGTGATTGACTGAATTTAGTACGTATTACGATAAGTTGACGGTTTGAAGAAATAAGGGTGAAAGTGACACAATCCAATGCCCTTGGAAATACGGCCTGCAGGAGTAATGCTACACTTTCTGCATGGAATGGTACTGGTGGGTCTTAATAGGAATTTTGATACTCGGTATCCCCGGAGCTGTGCGGGATTTATACCGAGATGCCAAAAATGATGCAGTGTATGAGTCCATTGCAGATCTAGAAGATGAAGATGCGCCACCACCGACCGATGCCCAGTTGAATTACATCGATATTCTGCTTGATGAACGGGAAGCGGGCGACCTGGAGAGCATTGACCCAGTCAATATCCGCCAAGCAAGTGAATTGATTACAGCACTGAAAGAATGCCCTTACCGTGATGAATAGAAATCTTAAAGCCAGCCCCCTACACGAACTATGCTTCACAATTGATTTTACTGGCTCTTTTGAGGTTTGTTACCAGTGCCCAGGTTTTGAAATAGCTCTTTTCCGAATCTGAACCTCATCTGGGAGCTGTGACGAAGCCAACTCACTTTCTCTGATTCCGTGACGTGTCCAGTCCGCTATTTTCTTGAGGTCTATGCTTGGTTGTCTTCCCTCACCACGTATAGGTGCGACCACCCCTATGGTTTTACTCGGCCAACGTAATTTAACCGCGCTCAAGGCGGGGGCTAGGTCACTGTCATTTGAAAAAATAACCAGCTGATCACAAGCATCATCCAACACATCACAAAGCAGATCGACAGCAATTGCTACATCGGTTTGCTTTTCCTCTGCAACCCAGACAGATAGTTTCTTATCAAAGTCTATCGGCTTTTGAAATGCGTAATACTGTTTGGCCCGGATATTGTACTTGCCCTTGATGATTTCCAGCTTGGAGTTCTGGGCTTTACTATGGACCTGGAGGGATTCCAGATAGTCTTGTTGCGCTTTGCAGGAGACATCCTTATGAGAAGATAATTTGGCCTTGATGTCAGCTGTGTAATACTTGATTGCTACCAGTTCGCAGTTAGGGTTTTGCTCATGGCATAGTTGTCTGACCAGCTTAGGGACATTGAGCCAGCGATAGGGTGTCCCTTTCAGGCTACCGAAATACAGGTTAAAGCCATCGATGTACGCTATTGTTTTTATTTTCAAATCCGAAAATTTATCCCTTAAACGAAAAAACCGCCCAAAGGCGGTTTTTTCTCCCCAAGCTCCATTGAGTCAACTTCACAAGGGGGAAGTTAAGAATAAGTATATAGAATCTAGACTATTTTGACAAATATCGATTACTAACATTTCGACTTAATTTAAGAGAAACGAGTGGTTTGACGCGCTTCTATTCAACAAGAATAGTGTCACTCTGAGTGATACATTCTACTTTACTCACATGAATAGGACCTAACGGCTAGATTAAACTGGCACTAGTGTTTAAAGACATCCTAGGCGTTGGTGCCGCCATCTCAAACTTAAATTGGCAAAAAGTTGTCTACCATAGTGCAAGACGGCAGAACCTCCACGATGGACCCATACATTCTGCGGCAGTGGAACACGCGTCGAGACCAGTGAGTAAAAGGCCTCCATATTCAGCACTCGCATGTCGCAGTGTGCCACTGGACCGTTCGTTGCACCCATTCTCCCATGAACTGCCCGCGTAGATGTAGACCGGCTCAACCCGGTCTACGAAGATAGGCATGTGGAGTTTGACAATCCTATAGTATCTGGTGCTTATTGAGTGCCTCGGGCGCAGGCTTATTAACGATGTTATGAGTCAGCACTTGTCTGCATTGTCTCGACTGAAACGATAGCTGACTGCTTACTCTGACGCTTGTAATACTACATCAAAAGGTTTGCCCTTTATCTCTGTGGTCATAGGTTCGAGTCCTACCGGGCCCATAATCCCTAAATTCAAAGACGTTCAAGGACGTCTTTTTTTATTATTATATTCAGCATCTTAACCTAAAATATAGTCTATAGAGGTGTTATTTAGTTTATTGACATCCGCATTAAAATAGGGGCAACATTGGGGGCAAGTCACATTATTGAAAAAGGAGTTGCCCCCATGTCGCTAACAAATACTGCAATTCGCAATGCCAAGCCTGGCGAAAAAAGCCGAAAAATGTTCGATGGTCGAGGACTCTATCTAGAGGTCGCCCCCAGTGGCGGCAAGTGGTGGCGTCTGAAATATCGATTTGACGGCAAGGATAAGCGAATATCGCTAGGCACCTATCCGGATGTTTCTTTGAAAGATGCCCGTGAGCGCCGTGAAGCGGCCAGACGGCAGATCGCTAACCAGATCGACCCTAGTGAGCTGCGCAAGCTGGAGAAGGCGGCCAGGGTAGAATCCGTCGCCAACAGCTTTGAAGTTGTGACCTGTGAATGGTTTGCCAAGCATGAACCGAACTGGAGTGCGGGTCATGCAGGCCGTGTCATCACCAGGCTCAAAAAAGATGTTTTCCCCTGGATAGGCAACAAGCCGATTGCCGAAATCACTGCCCCCCTTGTGTTGGATACGGTTCGAAGGATTGAGGCGCGCGGTGCGCTTGAGTCAGCCCATCGGGTCTTGGGATATTGTAGCCAGGTATTTCGCTATGCCA
>JAPOQE010000132.1 GCA_026710875.1 Gammaproteobacteria bacterium
AGTACATTGCCTCGCAGTACGGCGACAAGGACCTGCCGCCCAAACCCCGGTTCTACAAGACCCGCGCCAAGAATGCCCAGGAAGCGCACGAGGCGGTGCGCCCGACGTCGTGCATGCGAACGCCCGAGCAGATCCGCAAGTTCCTGAACCCCGACCAGTACAAGCTGTACGGCCTGATCTGGAAGCGCACCGTGGCCTGCCAGATGATGCATGCCACGCTCGACCTGGTCTCCGCGGACCTCGCGTGCGGGGAAGGCAACCTCTTCCGGGCCACCGGCTCCTCGATCAAGAACCCGGGCTTCATCCAGGTCTACCAGGAAGGTCTGGACGATTCCAAGAAGGATGCCGATGAACGCCGCCTGCCTGCACTTGAAGAGGGCGAGGCCGTCACCCTTGCGGGCATCCGTGCAGAACAGCACTTCACCGAACCGCCTCCGCGCTTCACCGAGGCGAGCCTGGTCAAGACCCTGGAGGAATTCGGTATCGGGCGCCCGTCCACCTATGCGAGCATCATCTCGACCCTGCAGGACCGCGAGTACGCCGAGCTGGATAAACGCAGGTTCATGCCGAGCGACATGGGACGGCTGGTCAACGGTTTTCTGACCAAGCATTTCTCGCAATACGTCGACTACGACTTCACCGCGAATCTTGAAAATGACCTGGACGAGATTTCACGTGGCGAGAAGGACTGGGTCCCCGTGCTGCATGCGTTCTGGGATCCCTTCAGCACCCTGATCCAGGACAAGGAACAAAGCGTCAGCCGCGAGGAGGCCATGCAGGCCAGGGAACTCGGCACGGATCCCGCAAGCGGCAAGCCGGTGAGCGTGCGCATGGGACGCTACGGGCCGTTCGTGCAGATCGGCACCCGCGACGATGAGGAGAAGCCGCGCTTCGCAGGCCTCCTGCCCGGGCAGAAAATGGCCGAGGTCACCCTCGAGCAGGGCCTTGAGCTGTTCAAGCTGCCACGACAACTGGGTGAGACTGAGACGGGCGAGGAAGTACTGGCCGGCATCGGGCGCTACGGGCCGTATGTGAAATGCAACAAGAAGTATGTCTCCATCGCACAGGATGACCCGCACACCATTACGCTGGAACGCGCACTCGAGGTCATCGCTGAACAGGCCCAACGCGATGCCAACAAGGTCATCCAGGAGTTCGAGCCCCAGGGCATCCAGGTACTGAACGGGCGCTACGGGCCGTACATCACCGACGGCACCAAGAACGTCAAGATTCCAAAGGGCCGCGAACCCGCCGAACTGACCGTACAAGAGTGCGAGGAACTGATCGCGGCAGCACCTGCGAAAAAGACCCGCGCACGAAAAAAGGCCAAGGGTGCCCGGCGCAAGGCGCCTGCCAAGCGTGCCAAGGCCCGCTGATCCTACCCACCGCGGACGGCTACGGTGCTGAGCCACGACATCCGGCAGGCCGCGAGCATCCTCCAACAGGGCGGGGTCATCGCCTACGCCACCGACACCGTGCTGGGACTGGGTTGTGACCCGCATAACCGTGGCGCGGTCGACAAGATCCTGTGGTTGAAACAGCGCAGCCTCGACAAGGGCCTGATCCTGCTGGTCGAGGACCTGGCCGCCATCGAGCAACTGTCTCACCCCCTGAGTGCAAAGCTGCGCCTTGAGATCACGGCTGCACAAAAGAATTCACCGACCACCTGGGTGGTGCCCGCGAACGACGCTGTCCCGACCTGGATTACCGGCACGCATGAGGGTGTGGCGGTGCGCATCCCGCAGCATGATACGGCACGCGCGCTGTGCCAGGCGGGCGGTGCGATCGTATCGACCAGCGCCAACATCAGCACCCACCCCGTGGCCACCACGAGCCGGGAGCTTCGGGACTGGTTCGGACCGCATCTGGATTACGTGCTGGAGGGAGCGCCGGGCACCGGAGTGGCGAGCGAGGTGCGCGCCCTGATGGGTGCTAAAGTATACCGTCATGGAAGCTAAAAACATGAGCACGCCGGACCTGGACTCGGTCATCGAATACCTGCAGGCCTTGCAGGCAAATACCTGCCAAGCCCTCGAGGATGCGGACGGACAGGGGCGCTTCATCGACGATGCCTGGGTGCGCGAGGAAGGCGGTGGCGGTGGCGGCAACACCTGCATCCTGCGAGGCGGGCAGGTGTTCGAGCACGCCGGCGTGGGCTTCTCGCACGTGTTCGGCCAACAACTGCCTCCGTCAGCCAGTCGCGAACGCCCCGAGCTTGCCGGGTGCGGTTTCCAGGCGGCCGGTCTGTCGATCATCATCCACCCGTTGAACCCGTACGTGCCGACCACGCACTGCAACGTGCGTTTTTTTATGGCAGACCGCAATGGGCAAGAACCCCTGTGGTGGTTCGGCGGCGGCTTCGACCTGACCCCGTTCTACGGGTTTAATGAGGATGCCGTGGCCTGGCACCATACCGCCAGGCAGGCCTGTGATGCGATCGATGAGGGCCTGTATGCGACATTCAAGAAAAACTGTGATGAATACTTCTACCTGCCGCATAGAGGCGAGGCGCGGGGCATTGGTGGCCTGTTCTTCGATGATTACAATACCGGTAATTTCGAACAGGACTTCTTACTGCTCAAAAGTATCGGCGAGCACTTCCTCAAGGCCTACCTGCCCATCGTCTCAAGGCGCAAGGACCACCCCTACGGCGAGCGCCAGCGCACGTTCCAGCTGTACCGGCGCGGCCGCTACGTCGAGTTCAACCTGGTGTATGACCGCGGCACCCTGTTCGGACTGCAGTCCGGCGGGCGCACCGAGTCCATCCTGATGTCCCTGCCCCCGCAGGTGCGCTTTGACTACGACTGGCACCCGCAACCGGGCAGCGAAGAAGAGACGCTCTACAAGGAGTTCCTGCCTGCGCGCGACTGGCTGGCCTGACCACGGATGCCTGCTCTTCGATGAGCAGACCGGGAGCTTCTTGATACCGACCCGAATCCATGGCGCGGGCCAACGTCTGCTCAAAGACGTTGAAAAGGCCCAAATATTGTAATCCGATACGCCGATTATTATACCCGTTACCTTTAAAATTAAAGGGCTGACATCGTGCCCTCGGGACGATGACGCCCGGGGGCATCACAGTCCGTATAGGCCCAGCTCCTGCGGCTCTTGATGCCCTTGCGGGCATCTGCATGACCGTTCCCTATCCGTCTCTGTACGGTTCTCTATCGCACATCCGATACCTTCAAAATTGAAGGATTTACGCCGTCCGTTCGGATAGTCAAACTTGCAATAGAGAGTCCCTGAATGGATTGAAGCTCAAGGTTTTACCAATGCAAACATCTACCCCCCCCCCCCAATTTTGGGCTGACCTCCACACCGGCTTCCGCTCTTTCTTGCCCGGGCCCCCCCCGCACCCTTTATTTACACTCATCTACTCGCCGCCTC
>JAPOQE010000133.1 GCA_026710875.1 Gammaproteobacteria bacterium
CTGGCGGGGTGCGGCACCGATCCAGCGGGCTCTGCTGGCCGGTGAAAAGCAGACCGGCATCTCGTTCATGCAAATGGTTAAGGCCCTGGATGCTGGCCCCGTCCTGCACCGGTTGCCTTGCACGATCCGACCCAAGGACACCACCGTAGATTTGCGTAACCGCCTCGCGCAACTGGCCGCTACCGAGATGCTGGGGGTGCTGGACGGGCTGGGGCGAATCCAGCCCGAGCCGCAGGATCCATCGAAGGTCAGCCTTGCCCCCAAGGTCGACAAGCACGAGGCGCTGATTGACTGGCACGAAAGTGCTGAGCTGATCGAGCGCAAGGTACGTGCCTTCAATGACTGGCCCGTGGCCTATACCTTCCTCGGTGAGCGCCGGGTGCGGATCTGGGAAGCGCATGCCCTTTCAGATATGACAGCGATTGCCCCGGGAACGGTGCTGGACGCCCGAGGAGGGATCGAGATTGCTACCGGCAACGGTGTGCTCGGCGTGGATTGGCTGCAGCTCGCTGGTGGTAAACGCATGCACGTTCGGGAATTCATTAATGCCCATGACTTGCAGGGACACTGCTTTGACACGGGCAATCAGGACCCGGGTACACGGTCCTAGCGTACAGTGTCGGAGTGCGCAAAGGGGATATTTTGGGGCCATCAGACCCCCCATAATGGCGGTATAAAAACCTTGCCCGCCACCCTCGACTTGCCCTATGCTGCCCGCCTGCATAGCACCTGTTCACAGGTCTGGGTAGACGAGGCATCGCTATGAAAATAATCATCCTGGGGGCCGGTCAGGTCGGCTCCTCGCTGGCCATCAGCCTGGCCAATGAAGCTCACGACATCACCCTGGTGGATGCGGATCCCCAGATACTCCAGGACATCCAGGGCCGTGCGGATCTTCGTACCGTCGCGGGCAAGGCATCGCACCCGGGCCTGCTGGAGCAGGCAGGCGCTCGGGATGCTGACATGATCATTGCCCTGACCGAGAGCGATGAGACCAACATGGTGGCCTGCCAGGTCGCCTATACGCTGTTTCACACCCCCACCAAGATCGCACGCATCCGCGCACTCGAGTACTTCACCTACGACAACCTGTTCGTGCAGGAAGCCCTGCCGGTTGACGTGCTGATCAGCCCGGAATATTTGATCTCGCAGTATATCCAGCGATTGATCGAGCATCCGGACTCGCTGCAGGTGCTGGACTTTGCCAACGGGCGCATCAAGTTGTTGGCGCTTCGTGCCAGCAAGCTCATGGTCGGGCGCAAGCTGCGCGATATCTGGGCGCTGATGCCGGAGACCGAGGCCAAGGTGGTGGCGGTGTATCGCAACAACCAGTCCATTCCCGTCAATGACCTGGTCACCATCCAGGACAACGACGAGGTATTCTTCCTGGCCTCCTCGGACAATGCCTTGGCCATGACCGGGCAGTTGCGAGGCAACGCGGAGCCCTACAAGCGGATCCTGCTGGCAGGCGGTGGCAACATCGGCTATCACCTTGCGAAATCCCTGGAGAACGACTACCAGATCAAGATCATCGACCGCAATACCAAGCGCACCAAGTTTCTGTCGGAGTCGCTCAACAAGACCATCGTGTTGCAGGGCGATGCCGCCGATCAGGACATGCTGCGCGAGGAGAATATCGAGGACATCGATGTCTTTTGTGCGCTGACCAACGATGATGAGGCCAACATCCTGTCCTCCATGCTGGCCAAGCGCCTCGGGGCCAACAAGGTCATGTCGCTAATTAATCGGCCGAGTTACGTGGAGCTGGTGGAAAGCGGCATCGTCGATATCGCCATCTCGCCACGCCAGGTCACGCTCGGCACCCTGCTCGCGCACGTGCGAAAAGGCGATGTCGTGGCCGTGCACTCGTTAAGGCGCGGTGCGGCCGAAGCGCTGGAGGCGGTCGCCCACGGGGATCGCAAGACCTCCAAGGTGGTCGGTCGAAGGATCGATGAGATCAAGCTGCCGAAAGGGGCAATCATCGGCGCCATTGCCCGCGATGAGCAGGTGGTGATCGCAGAACCCGACATCGTCATCGAGCCCGAGGACCACGTCATCCTGTTCCTGGCCGACAAGTCCGGCGTACGCGACATCGAGCGCCTGTTCCAGGTCAGCGCCACGTTCATCTAGGCAGCGCACCTCAATACCCGTATTCTGGGGTTAGTAGATATGCAACGACAGGTTATCCAGCGCATCTTGGGCCTCCTTTTGGCCGCTTTCAGCCTCACCATGCTGGTGCCGGTGGTGTTCAGCTTTCTCTACGAGGGGGAGTCGGTGCTGCCGTTCATTGCCTCGACCCTGATCACCTTTGCCGCGGCCGTGGCCCTGTGGTACCCGGTGCGCGACTTCAGGGATGACCTCAGGCTTCGCGAAGGCTTCCTGATCGTGGTGCTGTTCTGGACGGTGCTCGGCATCTTCGGAGCGCTCCCGTTCCTGTTCTCCCCTGCACTCAGCCTTGGGCTGACCGATTCGGTGTTTGAATCGATCTCCGGGCTGACCACCACCGGGGCGACGGTCATCACCAACCTCGACACCCTGCCTAAATCCATCCTGTTCTACCGCTAGAGCCTGCAGTGGCTGGGCGGTATGGGAATCATCGTACTGGCCGTGGCAATCCTGCCGCTGTTGGGCGTCGGCGGCATGCAGCTGTATCGTGCCGAGACCCCGGGGCCCGCGAAGGACAATCGCCTGACCCCGCGCCTCCAGGAGACGGCCAAGGCGCTGTGGGACATCTACCTGTCGCTGACCGTGGCCTGTGCCTTCAGTTTCTGGCTCGCCGGCATGAGCGTCTTCGATGCCATCGCGCACAGTTTCTCCACGGTGGCCATCGGTGGGTTCTCCACCCACAATGCGAGCATCGGCTATTTTGACAGTGGGGCGATCGAGGCGATCACCATCCTGTTCATGCTATTGGCAGGAGCCAACTTCGGACTGCACTTCATCACCTGGAAGTCGGCGAGCCTTCGCCACTACCTGCAGGATGCAGAGTTTCGCACCTACATGGTGGTACTGGTAGCCGTGACCGTAATCGCTCTGGTCACGCTTCGCATCAGCGAAGTGTACCCGGGACTGGGAGAGACCTTTGGAAAGGCGGTTTTCCATGCGGTATCCATCGGCACGACCACGGGCTTTACCACCTCCGAATACCATCTGTGGCCTGGCTCCTTGCCCATGCTTTTGCTGTTGGTCAGTTTCATCGGCGGCTGTGCAGGTTCTACCGGCGGGGGCATGAAAGTGATCCGCGTGCTGCTTCTGGTCAAGCAGGGATTACGTGAACTGCTTCGCCTGGTGCACCCGAGTGCGAAAATCGCGGTCAAGATTGGCGAGAAGGCCGTGGACTCGCGAGTGGTGGAAGCGGTGTGGGGGTTCTTCTCGGCCTACATCGCGGTGTTCGTGTTCATGCTGTTGTTGCTGATGGCCACAGGGCTTGACGAGGTCACGGCATTCTCTGCGGTAACGGCCACGCTCAACAACCTGGGACCGGGCCTCGGCGATGTTGCGCTCAATTACACCGGCATCAACGGGTTCAGCAAGTGGGTGTTGTGTCTGGGGATGTTATTAGGACGTCTTGAGATTTTCACCTTACTGGTCGTGCTGACGCCTGCGTTCTGGAGAAGGTAGGCAGCTTGTATGGTGGATGAGGCTGCCCGGGAGAAGTGGGATCGAAAGCATGCAGAGGCGGCTCCTGCGACTCAAGGGCCTGCCAGGGTATTGAAGGAGTATGCCTACCTGTTGCCGAAGACAGGGATTGCGCTCGACCTTGCATGTGGTCGCGGAGGTAATGCACTTTTTCTGGCGCGAAGAGGACTCACGGTGCATGCGTGGGACATCTCCAGGATTGCGATCGATGAACTGCAGCGTCAGAGCCGGGCAGAAAATCTGCAGATTCAAACATCCATCCGGGATGTAGGCGAATGCCCGCCTTCTTCGAACACGTTTGACGTGATCTGTGTAAGCTTTTATCTGGAGCGAACAATCACGCGTCAGATTATAGAAGCACTCAAACCTCAGGGTTTCTTGTTTTACCAGACCTTCACTCAAGAGAGGGTGACCGACCAGGGTCCGAGTAATCCATCCTACAGGCTAGCGCCCAATGAATTGCTGGCGCTATTTGCGCCGCTGCATGTTATTGCATACCAGGAGTTAGGATGCACAGGAGATACAGCACAGGGCATGCGGGATGCAGCTTGGCTGGTCGGCCAGAAACGTTAACCGGGGCAAAGCCCTCGGTCTTCAAACCCAAGTGTGCTAGAACTGGCGAATCAGGCGCAGTTCGCCGTTGGTGTCCTGGTATTCGTGGGTCTGCGCATTGGTGGTGCGCTCTTCCCGGGACACCACCAGTTGCGGACTGAAGCCGAATAGTGTGAAGCCGCGGTTATATACGGAAGCACGTACAATCCGGGTATGGTCCCTGCGCGAGGAGCCGTCCGTGAAGGGAAACCAGTTACCTTCGTACTGGGTACGCCGGTACTCGCCACTGGCTCCGACATTGAAGCCGCGTGGCAGGGCCACGGACACCCCCAGCCGTCCCAGCCAGCTGTCGTTACGCCAGGTCTTTCCCTTGGTGTGCTCGGTGCCGTACCCGAGGGTGCCATCGAACTGCACGATCGGGGTGTACAGCCAGGTGGCGCGAATCGATACATCCATGACGTCCCCGTCCAGCGCGCGCTGGATGCGGTATTCCCGGTCATACCAGGAGGCGCGCCCAGTGAGTGAGACTCTTTGGGTGAGACGGTGTTGCACCTCGGTGCGCGCGCCAAGGTCCAGGTAGTAGGGATTGGTGCTGAGCCAGCGTCTCCGTGCATCCGCTGCAAGGCTGACAATGGTTTTTGGATTCATGAGCCAGCGGGGCCCCACGTCGACAGATACGAAGGACTGATCAAACTGGTTACCGGGATATTCCTCACGGGCAAGATCGGCGCCAAGCTGCAGTTGCAGCCGTTGATTGATAGGGATCTGGTAGTCTCCCCCTGTCCAGATGGAGAGTCCGATACCCGATGTCTCGAGATCATCCGTGTCGCGACGAAACGGCAGGCCGAAGATCTCAATGATCTCGGCATCCGAGGTCCGGCCGATATTGGTGCGTGGAGCCACGGCAGCCCCTAGGTACATGGACCAGTTTCGTCTCTCACGCATCTCGGCAAGGAAGCGCTGCACGTTCGCAATGACCGGGTCCGGAGGATTTCCGGCCAGCACGCGCTCAAAGTGCTGGCGGGCCAACCGGTCTTCTTTCTTGTAGAAGAAAGCACGTGCCAGCTCCAGGCGCACGCGAACGAGACCGGGTTGGTCTATCAGGATCTGGCGAAGCACGGTGATGGCTTCATCCAGCAGGGCTGTCTGCTCCTGCTGTGTTTCTGCTATTCGCGAGCTTTCGATGGCCGCAATCCCGAGAAGAAAGTGTGTGTTGGTGTGCTTGGGGTGGGCTTTGGCCAGAGGACGAAGAATGGCCAGGGCTTCGTCGAATTTTCCCTGCTTGATCAGGGTGCGGGCTTCACCCTCGTTCAGGGAAAGAGGTGGTTGATCGGGAGGGGTGTCTGCGGCATGTGCTAGTGAAGCGCTAAGCAATAGACATAGCATGGCGACAATTGCGATGCCATGGCGGACCAGTATTTTTATCATTCCTATGTTGAGCCAGTTGGTATGGGGTCAAGGCGAGGATTATATAGGGAATTTTATCCAATTGTCCTGAAACCAGAATCATTCTTCAGAATTTCTCCAAAAAAAAAGGCAACCCGAAACCGGGCTGCCCTTTTTAAATATAGACCTATTTACGTCTTTACTATCTGGTTGCTCCAAATCCACCAGCTATGTGCCCGTTAGCAAAATGGGCATCAAAGATTCCCGCCACGCCACTAGGCATCGGCACCACGTTGGTGGTGGCATCGGCAGTACTGTCGCCAAAGAAACCATAGCTCCATGATGCAGATGTGTGCGGGGAGGTCCCATAGCTAGCAGAGGCTTCCGGTGCTCCAAATTCAGTACGAACCCCAGTGCCTGCTGCTGTGGAAAGGTTAATCATGAAATCAAGTGCCTGATCACCATCCATGAAGTCATGTATGGCACCGGTGATCATGAAATGAGTGTCTTGAGCAAGGGCCGTACCGCCAAAGTTCACGGAAAGCCTGGCTTTTGCCGTAAACTCACCAGCCATAACGCTGCCATCAACAGGCCCCACGGTTCCATCAGCTTTTATCTCATTCACTTTCGTTGCATACATTCCTGCTGCTGCGCCTTCATAGGTTGCACTTCCAGTGAGGCCAGTAACGTTGCCTGTGTATGGTGTACTACCATTTGCAAATGCCTTGAAGTTGTTCGGAGCATCATCAGGTGTCGTTTCAAGCCACGCACCGAAAAACAAGTAGTCGCCAGCTTGCGTCGCCAATGAATCAACTGGATCGGTGGATTCAAAGTCCCAGCCACTAATTGCTGTAACTTCATCATCTTCATTGCGGGTTATTGTGCAAGTTTGACCAGCTGCACAGGTGAACGTCCCTGCAGCATCCCTGAAAGTCCCCATGAGGGTGGCTCCTTCAGTGTATTGGCCAATATTAGCAACTGGCTCTGTGATTGTGGCTGCATTATCCGCGTCCACATTAAGATCGCCTTGCGCTACCATCAGCTTAACGGGTGTTGGTTCACCAATGTTTGTATACACTATTCCCGCTTCAGGATTCGCGTCGTCTGCAACAGTCTTCATTACCCTGCTGCCCATCCATCCATCGACGCCTACATCAGGAGCTGGATCGTCATCCACAACCGTAAGCGAATTCGGATTAGCATCGTCGTCTTGCGTTCCATCTTCAAACGTAAGAGTGCCATCTACAGCACGGTGTACTGCGTTGGTTTGTCCAGATACGGCCACTACTTCAGGTGCATTTTTAGCGCTACTCAAAGTTCCATCAGAGGCCAACTCCCCATAAGCACCAATTCCCATCAGGGTTTTAGGCCCATCGTACCTGGGTGGATCGGGCTCTGGGTCCATGCAATCAGGATACATGCCTGTTTGACCTTCAGCACACATCATTGGCATTTCACCATTACCGGTCATAGCAGTGCTGCTGCTGCTGCCACCGCCGCCGCAGCCATACATCACCATGGAGATTGCAGTGACCATACACGCAGCCACCAATTTATTAGAAAGTGTAGACATCTTTCGAAGCTCCCTTACTTAGAATTAATAGGCCTATTGTTAACCTAACGATTATAAAAGCATACACCCCGACGCCCGAACTTCCCCGAACAGTAAGAGTGCCTGTATGATTTTATGCCAAATCTACATCGTCTCCAGACATACTGCAACCACTTTTTTAGGGAAATATACCTGTAATAAACGGCTTAGACAGCCTAATGCGGGCAGTTTGGAAGGATTCAAATGTTCTTAGACTTTGACTTTACCGTGTCAGTATAACACACCCATTTAAGTTACATAATTTCAGCAGCCCTGGACAAACCAAGACACAGGATAAAGATCGGTATCGAATCCATCTCTGGCAACACATCATTTAACGCACCTCAAAGCGTGAATGAAGGGCTCCATGCAATGGGCTGTACACATCAATCATCTCAACACTTAATCCTTGTCCCGGACCTTACTATTAGTAAGGACTTTTTCACTACTTACACTCATACAGACAGTGAACCTCCCTGGCTGGAATCCATGCACGGCATCCAGGAATTCCTGATTCGGCAGTACTGCAGCTATCAGTACAACTGCTCCTCTAACAGCGCGATGATTCGGTGGGCTACGCAGAGGCAATAAAGGTAGAATTGCGAAGTGCCGTGTGAATCATCGAGGCCTCACACGCTGTCTTGTAATGTACGATTAATACCCTGCCTTATCCTGTCATGAAATTACTGCAACTGTATCCAGAGATCGAACCGTACCGCGAGTTTCCGTTAAAGGTCTCCAATGTACACACCCTGTGGGTTGAGGAATGCGGCAACCCCGAGGGGGTTCCTGTCGTCTTCCTGCACGGCGGTCCGGGGGCCGCGTGTGAATCCTTTCATCGGCGCTTCTTCGATCCCGAGCACTGCCGCATCATCCTGTTCGACCAGCGCGGCAGCGGGCGCGCAACACCGCATGCCGAGCTCAAAGAGAACACGACCCATGACCTGGTTGAGGACATCGAGCGCATACGCGAACATCTCGGCATCGATGCCTGGCTCGTCTTCGGCGGCTCCTGGGGGGCCACGCTCGGGCTCGCCTATGCACAGGCACACCCGAATCGTGTCACGGGGCTTGTGCTTCGCGGCATCTTCCTGTGCCGGCGCCAGGACATCCAGTGGTTCTACCAGGAGGGTGCCGGGCGCATCCATCCGGAATTGTGGCAGGCGTATCTCGACGTCATCCCAGAGGATGAGCGTGATGACCTGGTCGGTGCCTACTACCGTCGCCTGACCTCGAACGATCTTGGCGTGCAGCGCGAAGCGGCACGCGCCTGGTCGCTGTGGGAAGGCGCCACCTCCAACCTGTTGCCGAAGGAATCCGTGCTCGAGCATTTCATGCACGAGGCAATTGCCCTGAGCCTCGCACGTATCGAATGCCACTACTTCATGCACGACTCCTTCCTTCGCGAGAACCAGCTGCTTGAGGACGCACATAAGCTGAAGGACATCCCCGGGGTGATCGTGCACGGGCGCTACGATATGGTCTGTCCGATCGAGCAGGCCTGGGCCTTGCATCAAGCCTGGCCCGAGGCTGAATTTCATGTGTGTCCGACCTCGGGACATTCGGCGGCAGAGCCTGAGATCGTCGACGCCCTCATACGTGCCGTGCAAACGCTCACCCGTACCTGAATGTATTCACCTTGAAGACTATGGCCACCCAAATGCACGTGTTGTTCACATGATCGCGCTGTTGCAACGCGTGGCAAGTGCGAAGGTCACGGTCGATGACAAGACCGTGGCCGACATCGGCGCAGGCCTCCTTGTCTATGCCGCACTTCAGCAAGGCGATGATGCGAGCACTTTGATGCGCATGGGCGAGCGCATCCTCGCCTACCGCCTGTTCGATGACGGCACTGGGCGCATGAACAAGAGCGTGACGGAGGTCGAAGGCGAGGTATTGCTCGTCTCGCAGTTCACGCTCGCAGCCGATACAAGAAAGGGTCTGCGTGCCAGCTTCTCGAAAGCGGCCGCACCCGAACACGCACGTGCGCTGTTTGATCGCTTTTCAGACACACTCAAGACAAACTATGCTAAAGTGCAAACCGGTGTATTCGGTGCCTGCATGCAGGTGCATTCGGTCAATGACGGGCCAGTCACGTTCTGGCTCGAAGTATAAGTTCAAGTCATACAAACAACCTTTTCTCCAACATCTTCCTTGGTCATCTCGCCGTGAGTACACGATCCGCCAGTGTTGAACGCAATACCCGCGAAACCCAGATCGCGGTGCGTCTTGATCTCGACGGGCAGGGTGTATCCAAACTCGACACCGGCTTACCCTTTCTCGAGCATATGCTCGACCAGGTCGCGCGCCATGGGCGCCTTGATCTCGATATCAACGCCAAGGGTGATCTCGAGATCGATGCGCACCACACCGTGGAGGATGTCGGCATTACGCTCGGCCAGGCTTTTGCCAAGGCGATCGGCGACAAGCAGGGCATCCGGCGTTACGGGCACGCCTACGTGCCACTCGATGAAGCACTCTCAAGGGTCGTGGTGGATTTCTCAGGCAGGCCTGGGCTTGAGTTTAGGGTGACGTTCCCGCGCGCACGCGTCGGGGACTTCGATGTCGATCTGACGCACGAGTTCTTCCAGGGCTTTGTCAACCATGCCGGCGTGACCCTGCACATCGACAACCTTGCAGGCGATAACTCGCACCACATCGCCGAGACCGTGTTCAAGGCTTTCGGGCGTGCGCTTCGCATGGCTGCAAGCCTGGATGCGCGCATGCAGGGCGAGATCCCCTCCACCAAGGGCAGCCTGTGAGCACACCACACCCCGTATAAGCCCCCCGACGGACATGCAAAAGATTGCCATCATTGATTACGGCATCGGAAATCTCTATTCTGTCAGCAAGGCGCTTGAGCAGGTGGCGGGTCCACAGGATCGCGTGATCACGACCTCCCGGCCTGAGGCGATCGCAAGCTGTGACCGGGTGGTGTTTCCCGGCCAGGGTGCGGCCAAGGACTGCATGCAGGCGTTGCGTACGCACGGGCTGGAGGAGACCGTGATGGAGGCGGCAAGGAACAAGCCGTTTCTTGGCATCTGCATGGGCATGCAAGTGCTCATGACGAAGAGCGAGGAAAACCAGGGCACCGGGTGCCTGGCATTCTATGAAGGCGACGTGAAGTATTTCGGCAATCATGTATCCGTGGGAGCTGGCGAGGACCGCTACAAGGTTCCGCACATGGGCTGGAACGCCGTGCGCCAGGACCAGGCCCACCCGCTTTGGGCCGGCATCGATCAAGGCAGCTATTTCTATTTCGTGCACAGCTACTTCGTGCATTGCACCGATCCGGCACTGGTCGCAGGCACCACCGAGTACGGCCTGCCCTTCACCTCCGCGATCGCGAAAGACAACGTCTTCGCACTGCAGTGCCATCCGGAGAAAAGTGCGGCTTCAGGCCTTCGCCTGCTGCAGAACTTCGTGCACTGGGACGGTGAATCACGTATCCACTGAGGCCCGGCAGTCATGATGGTCATCCCCGCAATCGATCTCAAGGACGGCAAGTGCGTGCGTCTTCGACAAGGCGCGATGCATGATGTCACGGTGTTCTCCGATGATCCGGTCGGCATGGCCGATCACTGGATCGAGGAAGGTGCAAGGCGCCTGCACATCGTCGATCTTGACGGCGCCACCAGCGGTGCACCAAAAAATGCTGAAATCATTCATGCCATCGCCGAAAACCATCCCGACATACCGATCCAGGTCGGCGGCGGTATCCGCGACGAGGACACCGTGCAGGCCTATCTGGACATCGGTGTGCAGTACGTCATCATCGGCACACGCGCGGTCAGCGCCCCACACTTCGTCAACGACCTGTGCCTGGAATTTCCGGGGCACATCATCGTCGGACTCGATGCCAAGAACGGCAAGGTCGCAATCGACGGCTGGTCGAAGCTCTCCAACCATGATGCCGTCGACATGGCCCAGCATTTCGAGGCCGACGGCGTATCCTCTATCGTGTTCACCGACATCAGCCGCGACGGCATGATGCAGGGGTTGAACGTGGACTCCACCGTGGAGCTCGCAAGCGCGATTCATATTCCGGTGATCGCCTCCGGCGGAGTGACTGATGAAGCCGACATCAAGCGCCTGTGCGAGAGTGACGAGGAAGGCATCGTCGGGGTTATCGTCGGGCGTGCACTGTACGAGGGTACGATCGAGCTGGCCCATGCGCAGGCACTGGCCGATGCGGCCCAGGACTGACACGCGCACCCAGGTACACTGCACTGGCTCGGATGTCCGAGCACCCCTTTTAATATGTCGCTAGCCAAACGTATCATTCCCTGCCTGGACGTCGATGCCGGTCGCGTCGTCAAGGGCGTACAGTTCGTCGACATCCGTGATGCCGGGGACCCGGTCGAGGTGGCCAAGCGTTACGATGATGAGGGGGCCGACGAGATTACCTTCCTTGATATCACGGCGAGTTCTGACAACCGCAACACCATGGTGCACGTGGTCGAACAGGTCGCAGCCCAGGTGTTCATCCCGCTGACCGTCGGCGGAGGCATCCGCACGGTCAAGGACATCCGCACGCTGCTCAATGCCGGCGCCGACAAGGTTGCCATCAATACCGCCGCGGTCTTCAACCCCGAGTTCGTGTGCGAGGCGAGTGCGCGCACCGGTGCGCAATGCATTGTTGTTGCGATTGATGCCAAGCGGGTGAGCACCGGGAATGAGGCACCGCGCTGGGAGCTGTTCACCCACGGCGGGCGCAAGCCCACCGGCCTTGAGGCGATCGCCTGGGCAAAAAAGATGGAGGCCTTTGGTGCCGGTGAGATCCTGCTGACCAGCATGGACTGTGATGGCATGAAGACGGGCTTTGACCTGGAGCTTACGCGCGCGGTGAGTGAGGCAGTGGGAATCCCGGTGATCGCATCAGGAGGTGTCGGCACGCTGGAGCACCTGGCCGAAGGCGTGAGCCTCGGGTGCGCCGATGCGGTGCTTGCGGCCAGCATCTTTCATTTCGGGGAATACACGATCGGGCAGGCCAAGGCCTACATGGCCTCGAAAGGAATCGTAGTGCGCACCTGAATGCGACTTGGCCTTCGGTGTTGTGGCAAAGCTGGTTGAGGTCCAGTTTGTTAGTATCAGCAGGGTGCCGTATCCCAACAAATCTGAATGAGGCGTTTCGCCTTGCTTTCGTAAAGTGGTGGGATACCCTGAATGTCCAGCCAGCCACGCTGAATATCCTGGATAAGCAATCTCACCGGCCAGGTATGTGTTCCAACAAACGGGAAGTCGTACATCCAGGATCAGGTGTATGTGAAACCCGGGTTTTAAGACCACAATGTCGAGAGCGGAACCGCAGCCATCCGATCAGCGAACGGCACTGTCTGGTCATGGTCGTACAAAACCAGGCCCAGAACGAACCTGTCTCCGCAAGCGGCTTCAAGGCGGCGCAAACCGGAAAAATCTCCTTTCGAAGCAGTCGCCGATGCTTTTACTTCAATTCCAACGACCCGACCCCGCCTGTCTTCGATGACAAAATCAACTTCGTTGCGCTCTTTATCCCGAAAATGTGAGAACACATACCGGTCACCCGACCAGCTTGCGAGCTTGAGAAGTTCGCCGAATACGAAACTTTCCAGCAGTGGCCCGAACAGTGCCCGTTCGCGCTTCAAGCGGTCCAGCGAGATGTCTTTCAGCGTGGCAAGCAGCCCGGAGTCGAGAAAATGCAGCTTGGGAGATTTTGTCAGGCGTTTCAAGGTATTCGTATACCAGGGCTGCAAGGTACGAACAATAAACAGATTTTCAAAAACGCCTACATACTTTTGTGTAGTGACATGATTCACACCCAGCACTGCTCCAAAACCGGAGTAATTGACAAGTTGCCCGGAATACTCGGCAAGGACACGCAACAGCCTCGGCATTGCATTCAATTGTTCTATTCGTGCAATGTCACGCACGTCGCGCTGAATGATTGCCCCAACATAATCCAGATGCCAGTTCTGCCGACGTCGCCCTCCAGACCGGGCCAGAGCCTCAGGGTATCCGCCTGAGAGGACAACATTGACAAATTCATCGCCAACCATTGGCGCAGTGGATTCTGGCGCTTCACCAGCAAACACCTGTTCCAGGAACGATGAATGATTTCCATGCAGCTCTGCCTGGGACAAGGGCAGCAAGCGGATGATCCCCATACGGCCTGCAAGTGAGTCGGCCAGGTGCGGAAGTGTCATCAGATTGGCAGACCCGGTCAATAGAAACCGCCCAGGCCGTGGGTCTGCATCCACCGCAGTCTTGATCGCCAGAATGAGACCGGGAGCACGGTGCACTTCGTCGATGACTGCCCGGTCAAGACTGCGGATGAATCCAACAGGGTCAGCCAAAGCAGATTCTAGGACAGTGGAATCATCCAACGTATAAAATGGGATATCACCTCCTGCAATTTGCCGTGCGAGTGTTGTCTTGCCCGATTGCCGTGGTCCGCAAACCAAAACAACCCGGGTATCGGCCAATGCCTCATCGACACGGTGTTTAGCAAAGCGAGGGTACATTCCAGTTTCCAAAGTGGCTGACTGCATGCAAGATAGTGTACGACTATCTGAAATTTAATTCACGACTATTTGAAAGCATACATTTGGCCAATTGAAGCGATCTGGCTGGCTGCTACTGTACGAGTATGCCGTAGAAACCGGAGTCCACACACAACAGCTTGGTGAGATATGGGTCCTCGCTCCTCCACTCCAGACCCTGCTTAACAGGGTAAGGCAACCACCACGCTACTCATCCGAAACTATATTGAAATACGTAATAATCCTGTTTTTTAAGTTTTTTATGTAATGATTAATAGCGCTATATCAATTAACGTGATAAACTATAAATGCGATAATCATTTGTATTTTAATATAGTTTAATGGCTGAACGCCTTTCTACAAGACAGAAACGCCTGGCCGCACTATTTCGTGGGACATCCGGCACCATCCGGATTGCCGATGCAATGCATATCCTTGAAATAGAACGCCAGCATGCGTCCAGATTACTGGCTGGATGGCATAAGCAAGGGGTGATACGTCGTGTTGCCCATGGCTTGTATGTTCCGATCCAGCCCTCGGCAATGGGGCAAACGCAGGTGCTTGAAGACCCCTGGGTACTTGTACCGGAGCTGTATACACCAGGATATGTTGGTGGTTGGAGCGCATTGGAATATTGGGAGCTGACGGAACAGCTTTTCAGGTCAGTCTGTGTACTCACCCATAAGCGTATTACCCATGTCAAAACTGTTCACCAGGGGGTTGAATTTTTTATCAAGCGCATTCCTGAAAAGCATTTGTTTGGCACAAAAACCCTATGGAAAGGGAATACGAAGATACAAATATCAGACCCGTTTAAAACGATTCTGGATTGCATTGATGACCTGTATTTAGGCGCAGGGCTGCAGCATGTCACCGATTGCCTGATTGAGTTTAAAAAAGTATTCGATAAGCCCAGCGATCTTGATGCATTGCTAGGCCATGCCATTCAAATTAACAACGGAGCACTTTTTAAAAAACTGGGGTACCTGGCGGAACAGCTTGAGTTCAAGCCATCGTTTGTTGATCAATGCAGGAAGAGGCTGACTTCGGGCTACGCTACCCTCGACAAGAATGCAAAGGACAGCCGCTTAGTGACACGGTGGAATTTATGGGTGCCAGGAGCAAAGATTAAATGATCGGCAAGGACGGGACGCGCTTCTCTCGTTAGAGACTGCGAGAATAGCAAGGGTTCTTGAGCTGCACATTTCCCTTCCCCAAAGGCGCTATAATAGAGCCGCAGGCCGGGCCTGTGGTACTGTAGGGGGCCGCAGCCTGGCAAACACGAGCGATGAGCACCGACGACACCCTGCTGAAAATTGCCGAGACCCTGGAGTCGCGAAAGCAGGCCTCGCCCGAGGACTCCTACGTGGCCCGCCTGTATGCGGGCGGACTGGATGCGATGCTGGCCAAGATTCGCGAGGAGGCCGGCGAGACGGTGGAGGCCGGCAGCGGTGAACCCGATCACCTGGTCCATGAAGTGGCCGACCTGTGGTTTCACTGCCTGGTGCTTCTGGCCTGGCGCGAGATTGGTCCGCAGGCGGTGCTGGATGAGCTCGAGCGCAGGTTCGGAACCTCGGGGCTTGTGGAGAAGGCGCAGCGCGAGCGTTCGCGTTGAGCCCGCACGTAACAATGATTGAACCGGAGTAAACGTTATGGGAATCAGCCCCTGGCAGCTACTGATCGTACTACTGATCATCGTGTTGATTTTCGGCACGAAAAAATTGCGCAACATTGGCGGGGACATCGGCAGCGCGGTCAAGAACTTCAAGAAATCCGTCAAGGAAGACAGCGAGCCCGAAGAGCCCAAGTCCGAAGAAATCCCGCCGAAAGAATAATCCCCAAGGCCCATGTTTGATTTCGGCTTCTGGGAGCTAACCCTGGTTATGGTGGTGGTGTTGCTGGTGGTCGGACCCGAACGCCTGCCGCGCCTGGCCGCCCAGGCCGGTCGCTGGTTCGGCCGTGCCAAGCGCACGCTGGCCGCCTTTCGCGCCGACATCGAATCCGAGATCCGCTCCGTTGAACTGAAGGAGATGCTGGAAAAGCAGCAATCCGAGATCGGCGAGCTCAAGGCCATCCTCAAGGACACGCAGCGCGAATTCGAGGAGGATCTTGAAAACGAGGACGACGAGGATCCGCTGGTGGAAGCCGTCGAGAAGCAGATCGAAGCCTCCAAGCCCGAGCCCGTCTCGGACGCCCCGACTGCTGAGAAAAAAGATGGCGAATGAACCCGAGGGCAGTGCTAAGGGCGCCGAGACTCCCGAGGCACCCCAGAATCCCGAGGACACCCCGAA
>JAPOQE010000134.1 GCA_026710875.1 Gammaproteobacteria bacterium
AAGCCGTGCCTGGTGACGTACAACCCCGTCAGCCAAATTGATGAGGCGAAGATCGTCATGAAGTGGTGGTTCCAGCACATCGTGCACGACGTGCGCCACATCGCCCTGATCATACAGCTGTTTCGCTTTGTGCAGGGCAAGCGGCGCACCTGGCACTGCGGCGCACACACGCTGATCAACAGCCAGGAGACCTGCTTCGTAACTGGCCTTGTGACGGCAAGGCAACTGGGTGCGGAGTACCCGTTCCAGGATTCCGAGGCCAGGAAGTGGTTCAACTTCTACGGGCGCATGATGTACGGCTTTCGCCTGAAAAAGGCCTGAGCCAGACCGCCAATGGGTCAAGTCCGCAACCCGGGGCGTTCCTGCCGGTAGGCTCTCCGTGGTATTTGTGTAACTATAAGGCGATGGGCGGCCCAACCACTCAATCCTCCCCGCTGCGTAAACCTCTGGATGCGATTCCACCGGAGCTTGCAGCCCCTTCCGATTACGAGCGACTCGCCCCAGAGTTCATCGAGGCTGCAGCCCTTGCACTTATATCAGGCGGCAGCGGTGGTGAGCAGTCCCTGCGGGCGAACGTCCAGGCACTGGCAGACATCGAGCTGCACAGCCGCATCCTGCAGGACTTCGATGCGGCCTCCACCCGGATCACACTGCTCGGGCAAGTGTTCCGCCACCCCGTACTGCTTGCGCCGATTAGTGCGCAGACGCTGGTCCATCCGCAAGGAGAGTTTGCCACGGCGGCAGGAGCTTCAGACCAGCAGGCCGGGCTCGTCGTCAGTACCCTGGCGTCCCAGCCCATGGAGGAGATCGCGGCACAAACCGATGCCCCGAAATGGTTCCAGCTCTACATTCAACCTGAACACGAGTCGACCCGGACATTGATTGAGCGTGCGGAAAATGCTGGCTTCACCGCCCTTATGGTGACCTTGAACGCACCCATTCAAAAACCCAGCTATCGTGCAATGCGCGCAGGTTTCGTCCTGCCCGATCATGCCCGCCCTGCAAACCTGGGCGCATCAGCAAAGCGCCCGCCAGTCGTTCTGAGACCCGATCAAAGCCCGATCTTCCAGGGCATGATGAGCGAGGCGCCGGGTTGGGATGAACTGGCCCGGGTGCTTGAGCAAACTTCGCTGCCGACGATTGCCAAGGGGGTGACCCATCCGCAGGATGCCAAGCGCCTGATCGACATGGGCATCAATGCGATGGTGGTGTCCAACCATGGCGGGCGGGCCCTGGATGCGATGCCGGCCAGCCTGCATTGCCTGCCTGGGATCCGCGAGGCCGTCGGTGATGAATTTCCGCTGCTCATGGATGGCGGAATCCAAAGCGGGTATGACGTTTTCAAGGCCATTGCCATGGGTGCCGATGCCGTGATGATCGGTCGACTGCAAGTCTATGCGCTAGCCGTGGCTGGCAGTCTGGGTGTGGCACACCTCATCAAGCTGGTGCGAGACGAGCTGGAGCTTGCCATGGCACAGACTGGGTGCACATCAATTGAGAGCATTAACCGGGAGTGTCTTTTTACGCGGGCAGGTGCCTAAAATTCTGAACCCTATTTCTGCTATCTATCATTGAAAACGTGACGCCCTTGGCTGTGAGTACTAGACGAAAAAGACTTTGTCGTCGCAAAGGACTTCGGCTGTGCCAGTGCGAAGGCTAGAACTGCATTCCCAGGCTAAGGGTGGCGCTGTAATCCTCACTGGCGGTGTCGAGCCCCTCGCGGGTCGACAGGCCGGCATCGATTACCAGGTTGCCTTTGCGCCAGGTGCCGCCTGCACCCAGCAGGACACTGCTGTCCCCGGTCCGGGCAGACAGTCTCTCTCCAGAGACCCGGGCCACGGTCCGGGGATTCCCCAGGCAGTGTTC
>JAPOQE010000135.1 GCA_026710875.1 Gammaproteobacteria bacterium
CGGACCCTCCATCGAATCCGGCAACCACACATGCAGAGGCACCTGGGCCGATTTAGCCATGGCGCCGACGAACAGCAGCAGGCAGATCACGGTCATGGCAGGCCACTCAAGACCCTCGACAATGGGGATGGTTTGTCCAACGGCATGCGGGGCCTGTGCGAACACAGCCTGGTAATCCAGGCTGCCAAAGATAGCCAACACCGCTGCAATGCCCAGCAGAAATCCGAAATCACCGACCCGGTTGACCAGGAAGGCCTTCAGGTTGGCATGAATAGCCGACTCTCGGGTATACCAGAAACCAATCAGCAGATAGGAAACCAGTCCGACGGCCTCCCAGCCAAAAAAGAGCTGCAGGAAGTTGTTTGCCATGACCAGCATCAGCATAGAAAAGGTAAACAGGGAGATGTAGGCAAAGAAACGCTGATAGCCCGGGTCATCGTGCATGTACCCGATGGTGTAGATGTGCACCATCAGGGAAACAAAGGTGACGACCAGCATCATGGTGACAGTCAGCGGATCGATCAGGAAACCGATCTTGAAGTCCAGTCCTTGCAGTGCGATCCACTGGTACACATCGATCGACATGGATGCGGTGCCGTCGAAGATCACCTGCTTGAACACGACCAGGCTCAACAGGAACGACAGCCCTACTCCGGCAATCGTGACCCAGTGCGCACCGGCACGCCCGATGCCTTGACCGAACAGGCCGGCAATCAGGGCGCCTGCAAGGGGCGCCAATACGATGGTCAAACTGAGTATCTCCACGGCTTTGTACGGTCCTAACCCTTTAGTCTCTCAATGTCCTGTACGTTGATGGTCTCGCGATTGCGGTACAGCACGACCAGGATCGCAAGTCCGATCGCGGCTTCGGCTGCCGACACTGTGAGGATGAAAAATACAAATACCTGACCGGCCAAGTCATCCAGGTAGTGGGAGAAGGCCACAAAGTTCATGTTGACGGCCAGCAACATCAGTTCAATGGCCATCAGCAGGAGAATCACGTTTTTCCGGTTCAGGAATATCCCCGTGACTCCCAGGGAAAAGAGGATGGCGCCAAGCACAAGGAAATGGGTCAGTGTAATCATCGTCGAATCTGGTGTGCCCCTGCCCGTCTAATCCTTGTCCATGGAAACCAGGCGGACCCGTTCGCTGCGGTCTGCGCTGACCTGCCTTGCCGGGCTCTGCCTCTTGGCACGGCTGCGCTTGTGCATGGTCAAGGTGATGGCGGCAATGATAGCGACCAGCAAAATGACACCTGCGATCTCGAACGGGTAGATGTACTCGGTGAACAGAAGCTCTCCGAGCTCTTGCGTATTGCTGTAGTCCGCAGGCTTGGACTGGGGCTTTTGAACATTAAAGGCGGGGCGGCTCAGAATCACGGCCATCTCTGCAGCCATAATGACCCCGACCAGCACGCCTACCGGCAGGTAGCGGGCAAACCCGGCTCGCATTTTGGCAAGATTGATGTCCAGCATCATCACCACGAACAAAAACAGCACCATGACCGCACCCACGTACACCAACACCAGGGTGATGCCCAGAAACTCCGCCTCGAGCAGTAGCCAGATAGCGGCGCTGGTGAAAAACACCAGCACCAGGAACAACACGGCATGCACGGGGTTGCGTACCGAAATCATGGCCATTGCCGAGGCCACGAGGATCGTGGAAAAAAAGTAAAAGACCGTGCTTTGTATCAACATGGGTATACCGGTTCAGCGACCTAAGATCGAGACTTCCCGATCCGCTGCGATCTGGGCTTCATGCTTGGCACCTACGTCCAGCAGCATTTCCTTGTTCATCACCTGCTGACCCCGTTCAAAGAATGAATACTCGAATACCCGGGTCTCCACAATGGCATCCACCGGACAGGCTTCCTCGCAGAATCCGCAATAGACACATTTGAACAGATCAATGTCATAGCGTGTGGTGCGACGGCTGCCATCATCACGTTCTTCCGTATCAATGGTGATTGCCAGTGCGGGACAGACGGCCTCACACAGCTTGCAGCCGATACACCGCTCCTCACCACTCGGATACCTGCGAAGCGCATGCAGGCCCCGGAACCGGGGGGACTGCGGGGTCTTCTCTTCCGGATAGCGCACCGTGAACTTTCTGGATGCAAAGCGTTGCCCTGTCAGACTCATCCCCTTGAGGAGTTCGAACAAAGTAAAGCTGCGAATAAAATTTCTGATTTTCTTCATGCTAGGTCACCTAATCGAACCAGGGAGGGAACTTCACGTACAGCAACACGCCTTCGACAACGATCCATATCAATGTCAGGGGCAGCAACACTTTCCAGCCGAGTCGCATGATCTGGTCGTACCGGTAGCGAGGGAACGTTGCGCGAAACCACAAAAAACAGAAGATGAAGAAACTGGTTTTGGCAAGGAACCAGTGCGCGCCTGATCCCAGCAATGCACCGATGACCGGCAGGTGGAAAACATGTGCCGGAACCACGCCCTCAAACGGACTGAGCCAGCCGCCCAGAAACAGCAGTGCCGTCAGTCCGGAAATCAAAATTATGTTGGCATATTCGGCAAGGAAAAACATGGCAAAGCCCATGCCCGAGTACTCCACGTGAAATCCTGCAACGATTTCGGATTCACCCTCAACGACGTCGAAGGGCGCACGATTGGTCTCGGCCACACCCGCAATCAGGTAGGTCAGGAAAAGTGGCAGCAAGGGCAGCCAGTACCAGTTCAGAACACTGCCTTGCTGTGCCTTGACGATATCACCGAGATTCAAGCTGCCACTGGCCATCAGCACACCAACCAGCGCAAAGCCCATGGCGATCTCGTAGGCCACGATTTGTGCGGCGGCACGCAAAGACCCCAGCAAAGCATACTTGGAATTCGATGCCCAGCCTGCAACGATGACCCCGTAGACGCCCAGCGAGGTCATCGCCAGGATGTACAGCAATCCTGCGTTGATATCGGCAAAGTTAAGATGTTCCGAAAACGGAATCACTGCCCACGCCGCCAACGCCGGAGCCATGGATAACAGGGGTGCAATCCGGAACAGGAAGCGATCGGCGTCCTGGGGCAGGATCATTTCCTTGAACATCAGCTTCACGGCATCGGCAATCGGCTGGCCCAGCCCCTGGGGGCCCACCCGGTTCGGACCCAGGCGCACCTGCATGAAACCAATGACCCTGCGCTCTGCCAGGGTGGTATAGGCCACACAGGCAAAAAGCACCAGGATGAATACCAGCATATACACCGCCGTCAGCAGCAGTGGCGGGAAAGGGGCTACCAGGTTCGACCACCATTCAGCCATGATCCACCTTTTGAATTTGTACCGGCGCGATGGTATTCCCGAGCATATCGATGTGCTGCGCACTTTTTTGTATCCACACACAGTTCATGGGCAAGCGTGCATCCAGCTTCAGCCTGAGCACTTTAGAGCGCCCTTCCTGGGTCACCTGCACCTCGTCTTCATCAAGGAGGCCAAGATCACGCGCCTGCTGTTCACACATGGCAATACTGGGTGGCTGTTCATACTGGGTTTGCTGCAGGGAGTCGGCCCGTCGGACCACATTGTCCACTGCATACATGGGAGTCATGGAGGCACGATAGATGCCCTGCCCATTTGCCTGCACCCTGACCGCCTTGAGTTCACGCAAGCCGGTTTCAAAGCTGCTGAACTCACCAAGCTGTGCCTTGATTTCATCAAGCACCTGTGAAGAAGTCTCGTAGGTGCACCCGTCAAGTGCAGAACATTCACCCAACACGCGAAGAATGCGCCAGGCCGGCCTGGCTTGTCCGGGTGCACCGATTGCTCCACCGACACTCTGCCAGCGCCCTTCGGCATTCACATACGTCCCCTCGGTCTCGGCAAACGTGGCTATCGGAAGGATCACATCGGCATAGCTTTTCAGTGACTCGCTCACGTACGGGGTAAACACCACGACAAAGTCTGCTTCCTGCATCGCGCGGATGGCATCGGGTGCACTGGCAAAATCGTATTCAGGTTCCAGGTTGAATAACACAAAGACCTTGCGTGGGGCCTCCAGCATTTCAGCCACGTTCAGACCTGGTGCAGGGTTGTCCTCTCCGCCGGGTAGGCGGTGTGGCAGCATGCCACACAGCCAGGCGCCCGCCGTGTTTCCGGACTGCGCGAGCATGCCGAAACTCGCGCTGACATGCTTGGCGAGATAGTTGCCTAGTGCACGAAGGGCCGAGGCCTGCGGATGGGCTTCGAGCATGGCACCCAGCAAGATGCTGGCCTTGCCTGCCTGATGAAGCAGATCAAAGATATGTCGTGCATTCGCAGACACTGAAGCCTGGTCCACTAATTCATGTAACTCGTCAGGAAGATCATTCAAGTTGCTATCAGGTATGCATTTTACTATTTCTACAAGCGCGTGGACCCAGTACTGTGGTGCAAGATTCCAGGTAGCCTGGGAGGGAAACAGGAAATCGAATTCCTGCGGATTCAGGGCCAGGACCTGGCAGCCCCGGGCCGTCGCCTTTCGAATGCGGTGTGCGAGCATTGGCTGCTCCATGCGAATGTCGCATCCGATCAGAAATACCGCATCGTTTTGCTCCACAGATTCGACGGACTGTCCCAGATACGGGAACAGGGGCATGTTTTCCTGATCGGTGAAGTCCACCTGACGGATGCGGTGGTCAATATTCTGGATACCCAGGCCGCGAAACACCTTCTGCAACAAGTACAGCTCTTCAAGAGTGGAATGCGGAGCGGCCAGAACGCCAACCTGGTCAGCCGGGTATTGCCTGATTTTGTGGGCTACTTTATCCAGGCAAGCAGGCCAGCTGCTGGTCTCCCACCGGTTCTCACTGCGGATCAGTGGCTGTGTCGCTCGATCGGATGTATGCAGGCCCTCATAGCTGAACCTGTCCCGATCCGAGATCCAGGTCTCGTTCAGGCTGTCGTTTTCTCTGGGCACCACCCGCATGACCTGGTCACGCAGCACGTGCAGGTAAATGTTCGAACCGACACCATCATGCGGGGCGAGGCTTGCAGATTGCAGCATTTCCCAGGAACGGGCCCGCATGCGCGACGGTTTGGCATTCAATGCTCCGACTGGACACACGTCAATGACGTTGCCGGACAGCTCAGAACTGAGCGAGCGCTCCACGTAGGTCCCAATCTCCATGAATTCACCGCGCCCGGTGGCTCCAAGTTCACGAATGCCGGCGATCTCACTTCCGAATCGCACACAACGTGTACAGTGGATGCAGCGTGTCATGTCGGTGGACACCAGCGGCCCCAGTTCCTTGTCGGTAACGACCCGCTTTCTCTCTGTGTACCGTGAAATATCCTCGCCGTAGCCCATGGCCGTATCCTGCAGCTCGCATTCCCCACCCTGATCGCATACCGGGCAATCCAGCGGATGATTGATCAACAGGAACTCCATCGTACCCTTCTGCGCATCCAGGGCTACCGCAGAGCGGGTGTAGACCCGCATCCCTTCAGCTGCCGGAGTGGCGCAGGCCGGAAGGGCCTTGGGGGCTTTTTCTACCTCCACCATACACATGCGGCAATTTGCAGCAACCGACAACTTCTTGTGATAACAAAAGCGCGGGATATGGATATCATGCCGGTCGGCTACCTCGATCAGCATGGCGCCTTTGGGCGCGTACACTTCCCGGTCATCGATAAACAATTGGATCCGCTCTTCAGGCATCGTGATGTATCACCTTCATACGGCTACCCTGTGTGGCGGCGGCATATCCAAATAACTGCGCCCATGTTCAATGTAGTGCACAAACTCCTCGCGGTAGTGCTTGATAAAACTGTGCACGGGCATGGCAGCGGCATCGCCTAGCGCACAGATGGTTCTACCTTCAATCTTGCGCGCCACATCATCAAGCTTCTCAATATCCTCCATCTGCCCCTTGCCCTCGACGATGCGAGTGATCATGCGGTACAGCCAGCCGGTACCTTCCCTGCAGGGCGTACATTGACCACAGGACTCCGCAAAATAAAAGCGCGATATCCGCTGCAGGACCTTGACCATGTCCGTGGTGTCGTCCATGACGACTACCGCACCGGAACCGAGCAGTGAACCAGCCTGCGCAATGGACTCGTAGTCCATGTACACACCCATCATGACCTCACCGGGCAGCACAGGCACGGACGAGCCGCCTGGAATCACCGCCTTCAGGGTCTGACCTGTGCGCACGCCTCCGGCGAGTTCAAGCAGTTCAGGGAACGGTGTTCCCAATGGAATCTCAAAGTTGCCCGGCCGATTGACATGCCCGGACACTGAAAAGCACTTGGTGCCACCGCTTTTCTCAACGCCCAGCGCCGCAAACCACTCTCCACCCTTACGCAGGATGGTCGGCACCGAGGCAAAAGTCTCGGTGTTGTTGATCGTGGTTGGCTTGCCATACAGGCCGTAACTTGCCGGAAACGGCGGCTTGAATCTCGGCAGGCCCTTCTTGCCTTCTAGCGATTCCAGCAACGCGGTTTCCTCACCGCAGATATAGGCGCCGGCCCCCAGTGTGTCATACAGGTAGAACGTAAAGTCCGTGCCCAGCACATTGTCTCCCAGGTAGCCAGCTGAGTAGGCTTCATTCAGGGCATCTGCGAATCTTCGGTAGGGCTCACCCGAGAACTCACCGCGGATGTAGTTGTAGCCCACTGAGGCCTGCATGGCGTATCCGGCAATCGCCATTCCCTCAATCAAGGCGTGCGGGTTGTAACGCAGGATATCGCGGTCCTTGCAGGTGCCGGGTTCGGATTCATCGGAGTTGCACACGACATAACGCTGGATACCCTCGCCCTTGGGCATGAAGCTCCATTTCAGCCCGGTGGGAAAGCCTGCCCCTCCGCGCCCACGCAAGCCTGAGGCCTTGATCTGCTCGATGACATCGTCCGGCGAAATGTTTTCCTGCAGGATTTTCTCCCAGGCAGAGTAGCCACCGATACTCATGTAATTTTCCAGCGTCCATGGCTGCTCAAATTGCAGTGTCTCGTAGCAAACGTTGTTTATCTGCAGCATCGAATCAATCCAGTTCTTCCAGAATCCTGTCCACCTTCTCGATGGTCAGATTCTCCCTATAGTCATGGTTGACCTGCATCATCGGCGCACCGCAGCAGCCGGCAAGACACTCTTCCTCCTGTTTCAGGAAAAACTTGCCGTCCGGGGTGGACTCGCCCAGTCCGATTCCGAGTCTGCGTTGCAGGTGTTCTACGATCTTGTCTGCCCCGCACAGCATGCAGGAGAGGTTCGTGCACACGGACAGGGTATGCCTGCCCACCGGCTTGAGCTCAAACATGGAATAAAACGATGCGACTTCATAGACCGCAATGCGCGACATATCCAGGTACGCTGCCACCGCATCCATTTTCTCGGTCTTCAGGTAACCGTCCTCGTGCTGCAAGGCGCGCAAGGCACCCAGTACCGCCGACTGTTTTTGATCAATCGGATAGCGCGCCAGCCAGTCATCCATCTCGCCACGCACATAGTCTGACAAAACAACCAATGAGGCAGTTTGTGTCATCGGTCAATTTCCCCGAAAACAATGTCCTGGGTACCGATAATCGCGACAACATCGGCCAGCATGTGGCCCCTCGACATCTCATCGAGTGCGGCCAGATGAGCAAAGCCGGGGGCACGTATTTTCAGGCGGTACGGTTTGTTGGCACCATCCGATACCAGGTAGATTCCCATCTCGCCCTTCGGGTGTTCAATCGCACAGTACACCTCACCCTGGGGCAGGCAGTAGCCCTCCGTAAACAGCTTGAAGTGGTGGATCAACTCTTCCATACCCATTTTCATCTGGTCGCGCTCAGGGGGTGCAATCTTGTGATTATCGACCATCACCGGTCCCGGATGTGTACGCAGCCACTCGATACATTGACGGATGATTTTGTTGGACTGGCGCATTTCCTCAATGCGTACCAGGTAGCGATCGTAACAATCTCCGTTGACGCCTATGGGAATCTGGAAGTCCATATCTTCGTACACCTCATAGGGCTGCTTGCGGCGCAAATCCCACTCAATGCCTGAGCCGCGCAACATGGGGCCCGTGAAGCCCAACTGCAAGGCACGTTCCGGACTGACAATACCGATATCGACGGTGCGTTGTTTCCAAATCCTGTTCTCGGTCAGCAAGGTCTCATATTCATCCACACACCCCGGAAACCGGTCTGTGAAGTCCTCAATGAAATCCAGCAACGAGCCCATACGCGCCTGATTCAGCTTCTTGACTTGCTTTTTGTCATGCCAGCGTGATTCCGCATACTTCGGCATTTCGGCAGGCAGGTCGCGATGTACGCCCCCCGGTCGGTAGTAGGTCGCATGCATGCGTGCCCCGGAGACCGCTTCATAGCAATCCATCAGGTCTTCGCGCTCGCGAAAAGCATACAGAAATACGGTCATGGCACCGATATCCAGTGCATGCGCACCCAGCCACAGCAGGTGGTTGAGGATCCGCGTGATCTCATCGAACATGACGCGGATGTACTGGGCGCGGACAGGCACCTCAAGTCCGACCAGTTTTTCGATGGCCAGCACATAGACGTGCTCGTTGCACATCATGGAAACGTAATCGAGCCGGTCCATGTACCCGATGCTGTGGTTGTACGGCTTGCTCTCGGCCAGCTTCTCCGTGGCGCGGTGCAGCAGGCCGATATGCGGGTCCGCACGCTGTACCACCTCGCCTTCCATTTCAAGCACCAGGCGTAAAACCCCGTGAGCGGCCGGATGCTGCGGCCCGAAATTCATGGTGTAGTTGCGAAGTTCAGGCATCGTTTTCTTTTTCCTCGCCGGACTCAAAACGATGATCATCACGGATCACCTTGGGCACCGTGATACGCGGCTCAATGGATACGGGCTGGTACACGACACGTTTTTGCTCGGGGTCATAACGCACCTCGACATGACCCACCAGAGGAAAGTCCTTGCGAAACGGGTGACCCGTGAATCCATAGTCGGTCAGTATGCGGCGCAGGTCCGGATGGCCGTCAAAGATGATGCCGTACAAGTCAAAGGCCTCGCGTTCATACCAGTCTGCCGAAGCCCAGAGGTGATGTACTGAAGGTACCATGGGCAGGTTATCGTCCTCGCAGAATGCGCGCACTCGCAGTCTGTGGTTGCAGGCCACAGAAAGCAGGTGGTAAACCACAGCGAACCGGGGTGTCTCGAGGGTGCGCGAATGCGGCGGGTCGTCAAAGGTAAATCGCCCGAAGGAGGCCTTTTCCGCACCACGACTGAAGCCTTCCGAGGTCGCAGCGTGCGTGCTCCATTCGCCTACGCCATATTCCAGATAATCGACTCCGGACAGATCTACCAGTTGTTCAAAGGCAAACTCTGGATCATCCCGAAGCCGGGACATGACCTCGGCGAGGTCCTCCGCTTTTACCGTTAGTGTGATCTCATCGTGCTCAATGTTCAGACGTTGCACCGAAGCAGACAGCACACGCTGCAAATCAGTATCGAGTTGATGGATACGCTTCCCCATGATGACCGGGCCTAACGCGCAATGGTGCTCGTGCGGCGAATCTTGTTTTGCAGCTGAATAATTCCGTACAGTAATGCTTCGGCGGTGGGTGGGCACCCGGGTACATAGACATCCACGGGAACAATACGGTCACAGCCTCGCACTACGGCATACGAGTAATGATAGTACCCTCCGCCGTTGGCGCAGGATCCCATGGAGATCACCCACTTGGGCTCGGCCATCTGGTCATATACCTTTCGCAGAGCAGGAGCCATCTTGTTCACCAGTGTGCCTGCCACAATCATGACATCAGACTGACGCGGACTGGGTCGGAACATGATGCCGAAACGATCGAGATCATAGCGTGCTGCACCAGCATGCATCATCTCCACTGCACAGCAAGCAAGCCCAAAGGTCATCGGCCACATGGAGCCGGTGCGCGCCCAGTTAATCAACTCATCCAGGCGGGTCGTCACGAAACCCTCTTTCAGATATCCTTCGATGCCCATGTCAGTCCAGCGCCGGATTCCCGGCCATTATGTAGTCCCTGTCGTTCACCTCGTAATACCTCCCGCTAATCCCAGTCCAGTGCACCCTTGCCCCATTCGTAAATAAAGCCGACGGTGAGGATCGCCAAAAACAGCGCCATCGACAAAAACCCGGGTACCCCGAGTTCACGGATGGCGACCGCCCAGGGAAACAGAAAGGCAATCTCCAGGTCAAATATGATGAACAGGATGGCCACCAGGTAATAACGCACATCGAACTGCATGCGCGAATCTTCAAAAGCCTCAAAGCCGCATTCATAGGGCGAGTCCTTGGCCGCATCACTGCGGCGAGGCCCGAGGGCCAGGCCCAGTGCCATCGGAATCAGGGCCATGATCACCGCGAGTACGGTAAAGACAAGAACAGGAAGATAGTTTTCAAGCATTACCGTTCCTCAATAGCTGTGGCATTCGTATCCGGGTGAAGTG
Organism: Gammaproteobacteria bacterium; assembly: GCA_026710875.1. Lineage (GTDB taxonomy): Bacteria > Pseudomonadota > Gammaproteobacteria > UBA4575 > UBA4575 > WTFY01. Next base: position 10,388 of record JAPOQE010000135.1, read on the forward strand.
TCAGGTCTTGGCAGATCAGTCCTCGGCTTGCACAAATTGCATTCTCTATTGTATCCGAATTTAGCGGCTCGCGAATTTCAGATGTTCGCGGGAGGCACACTATGCACAATATGATATTGATCCGAACTTATCCTCTTTATAATGCTGATTCTATTGGAGTTATTAAATCCGAATTCGGGTATCTTATCGAAGTATCAGAAAATCAAATCCTGTGGAGAGCATATCTTGTAATGATTTTCTACCCAGTGGTGATCGAGCCCCCAGGAAGAACACGGTGTGCCTGATCATACAGGGCAAGGGAATGAATCCTTGTCAATAGGACAGCTTCTCGAGGTGAGCGTGGCGACTAGACAACGCCCGCGTGAGGTTTCAAACAGGGCAGATACACGCTTTGCGAGTGCGAATTCCGGAGTCCCTCAATCCCTCCTAGGGAGGTTCGTCCCAGGGATACTCCCTCGCGATTCAATCCATGGACTCAAAATCGAGCCCGGTCGTAGCACAGGATGAGGAAGCGTTCACTCACCTGCTTCTACTTCTGCCAGCGCTTCATTTCCAAACTGTATGATCGCCTGCAAGGTCTCGTGTATATCCTCCCAGGTCGTCTGGTGGTTAAGGATGCACAGCCTCAGGGAAAAGGTTTTACCCAGCGATGTGGAGGACATGAATGCACGGTTATCCCAAAAAATCCGTGCCGTCACGGACTGGTTGATTCTCTCCAATACGGCTTCGTCCAGTGGCGTGTTTGCAGGGTTGACCCGGAAGCACACCACCCCCAGGGAAACGGGGTTCAACAACTCCAGTGCCGTGCTGTCCTGGATGTACTCACCCGCCTGTCTGGCCAGGTCCATTCCTTTTTGAACGGCACGTCGAAATGCTGACATTCCAAAGGTCTGCACGGACATCCAGATCTTCAGGGCACGAAACGAACGGCTCAGCTGCAGGCCACGGTCTGAGAAGTTGGGGTGGTTGGCTCCCCAGATCGTGTCCTGAAGGACATCGTGGTGTACAGCAAATGCGTGCTCAAGCGTGCGCAAATCCTTGACCATCAGGCTACCGGCCTCATATGGCTGAAAAAACCACTTGTGGGCATCCAGCCCAACCGAATCGGCACGCTCGATGCCATGCAAGAGCTCCCTGCCTTCTTCAGTGACGATCGCAAAGCCGCCATAGGCGGCGTCCACATGCAGCCAGATTCCCTCTGCCTCACAGTACGCTGCCATATCGCTGAGGGGATCGATGGCGCCGGTGCTGGAGGCTCCGGCGTTGGCACAGACTGCAATGGGATTCAGTCCCTGCTCACGGTCCTCCTGCACCGTTCGAGCCAGGGCCTGCATGTCCAGGCGAAAGCGAGAATCACATGGGATCATGCGTATGCCCTCCGGGCGTATACCGATGATCCTGGCCGCACGGATGTGGGCACTGTGGCTTTGGTCACTCATGTACACCGTGGCGCGCTCGGGATGGCCCGCTGCCTCACGTGCGGCAACCAGCGCATTGACACTCGCAGCCGAGCCGCCGCTGGTGAGAAGTCCGCCTGCACCCTGCGGGTACCCCAGCCAATTTCGAAACCACTCAATCACCACCAGTTCCAGTTGACTGGCACCGCTCGATGTCAGCCAGGTCGCCAGGTTGATGTTATATCCTGCCGCCATAAACTCGGCAACGATTCCCGGCCAGGTCGGTGAGGTTGGGATAAAAGCAAAGCAGCGAGGATGGTCTAACCGCATGGCAATTGGCAGGACATCCTGTGCAGTCTGTTCAAGAACCTCCATGGCCGGGCGCCCGTCCTCTGGTGGGTCTTCCATCAATCGGTCATTGAGCTCCTCCTTGAACTCACCCTCCCACGCATCCTGTTCAGGCAGCCCTTCCATTCGCTCGACCAAAAGCTCTGCGGCTTTACGTGCGAGGTCCATCATGAGTTCAGGAGTCATCTGGAATTCACTGCTGGACTCAGACTTTTCCGTCAATGTACTTTGTCCGCTGATGTTCTTGTTCTTTCGTTCCATCTCGTTTCCCCGACAAGGACTCGGCGCTACTCTAACCAGTAGTATTCTTTAAATCGCAAGATTACGTTATCAGATAATTCGATAGCTGCATCGCTTTACAGTTATTGCCAGGTAACACGCACCCGCTGGCCAACTGTTGCTGCTGGTTGATCATCAATAACTATGGTGATCTCCACCAGACCAGACTTTGCATCGTACTCAAAACCCTCAACTTTTCCGGAATGGGCTTTACCTGCAACAATGATGTTTACACCACTGCCTGAATTCAGCCCCCCAATCAGTTCTGGAGCAAGTGACATAACGGCAGCCAGTTGGCCATCTGTCACGGTCATCATAGGGGTGGCCTGCAAGCGATTAGTGACCGTTTGTCCAGCCACTACATGGTTTTTCAGGACGATGAGATCAAAGGGTGCTTTCAGCTCAGCGTATTCAAGGTCCAGTTCTGCCTGGTCAGTGTCGGCCCCGGCTTCCCCAAAACGCGCATCTTTTTCAGCGAAATCAATTTTCGCCTGAGCTAGCTCCACTTCGGACAGAACCGTGCGCTCATATAACTCCTCGGCACGCTGCAGCTCATTCCAGGCTTCATCGCGGCCGGGGGCAAGCTGCGCCAAACGGGATTTCGCGGATTGCAGCCGGTACTGAAAAGGCCGCTTGTCCAGCGATAGCAGGACAACGCCCTTTGCAACTCGCTGGCCGGGTTCAACGTGTACTGTTTCAACGACCCCCGATACCGGCAACGATAATGCCGCTTTTTGCTCCCACCGCAACACTGCATCCGATTCACCAGCGGCCTGCACCAACGATGTCACTGCCATCATGGCCAGCAGCAGCACACAGTTAACCGCCTTATTGCACATAGCCTCTCACTGATTGGTCAGCCTGCGGCTGGCGCCCTGTCTTTTCGGTGACAGCTCCCCAGTTCATTGCATCGTCTTCACCGATCAGGTGGTTTAGCTGGGCTAATAAAAGGGCCATCTGAAAGGTTTGTCTAGCATCACGCAAATGCGACTCGGATATTTGTATCATTGCATCCCCGAGGTCTGTCTTCACTTCCAGATCGTATAGCGCCCTGGAGCGATCCATGTACAGTTCTCGATAGCTGGAGAACACATCGCTTGCCTGGCGCTGGGCTTCCAGCAGGGCAAATTCTTCCGTCATGTTCCAGATCTTCTGACGTATATCCAGTTCTATCTGGCGGCGCTGGTAAAAAATCTGGTTCACCCTGATCTGTGCCTTGTCAACTGCTGTATCACTCTGGCCACCACTATAGAGCGGCCAGGTCATTTGCAGTCCGGCCCGCCATTTGTCATGGCTACCCAGTTCCCTCGAATATTCACCGCGCTCAAGCACGGCAGAAACGTCCGGGCGGTAGGGAGCGCGCGCAGCTTCGACTTCTGCTCTTGCCGATAGCAACTCGGAGTCAAGCGCAGCCAGTTGACGATTATTTTTAAGGGCTTTTTCAATCAGTATACCGAACTCCAGCAGTGCACGATGATGCACATCAAGCTCGGGCAGGTACAATGCCGAAGGTTGCTGACCGGGCCGGTTGAGGGCCAATGCCAAAGCCTGTCGAGTGCTGCTCGCCCGCCCCCTGCTCTCAACCGCACGCAGACGCGCTTCCTGGTACTCGTTCTCCAGGTCCAGCAATTCCACATCAGATATCTTGCCAAGCTCATGGTTGTCCTGCCCACGCTCAAACCGTACATACCTGACGGACATATTTTCGTTGTCACGGGAAGCTTCAATGTCAGCGAGTATGACGTCAAAAAACTTTTGCATCACCGTAATGGTGTAGAGGCTGCGGTTATCCGCAATTCGCAACTTGGCCGATTTGCGACCCTGCTTGGCAGATTCGGCAAGCGAGCCGCTGTAACCACCATCGTATAACGGCTTTCTCACCAACAGCCGCCGGGCAAAATTCTCATGATCCCCCGTATCCAAACGTCAACCTTCAGCCTCATAACCAAGCATCCCATCC
>JAPOQE010000136.1 GCA_026710875.1 Gammaproteobacteria bacterium
AGAGAAAACCTCGCCTGCCATCGATGTGCGGTTTGGCGTAGTTCATGAGGAGGCATTCGCTGAGCGGGTCGGTACGCTGGCGGGCACGGGGCCCCTATCCGTTGCCATCTGGACGACCACACCCTGGACCCTGCCCGCCAACCAGGCGGTGTGTGTCAATCCCCAGCTGGAGTACATCGTTGTGGAGTTCGAAGGCGCACACGGCAAGGAGCGGTTGCTGCTGGCCAAGGCCCTGCTGGATGCCTGTTTGCAGCGTTATGACATCAAGCGCCATGAAGTGGTTGGTCAGTGCCGCGGACTGCAACTCGAGCACGTGCACTTGCAGCACCCGTTTTATGACAAGTCCGTACCCATCATCCTTGGCGAGCATGTCACGGTCGATACCGGTACGGGTGCGGTGCACACCGCACCGGATCATGGTGTCGAGGATTTCGAGGTGGGCAAAAAATATGGCTTGGAGACTTTGAACCTCGTCGATGATCACGGTGTATTCGCAGATCACACCGATTTGTTTGCAGGGGACCATGTCTTCAAAGTCGACCAAAAGATCATTGATGTCCTGATTGACAGGCAAACACTGCTGCATCAGGCCGAACTGCACCACAGCCTGGCGCATTGCTGGCGCACCAAAGTCCCGCTGATCTATCGTGCGACACCACAGTGGTTCATCAGCATGCATGCACGCGATCTACTGAAAACGGTTAACGAACAGATCGAGCACGCCAGCTGGATTCCCGAATGGGGCAAGGCACGCATTGCGGGAATGCTGGCCAGCAGCCCGGACTGGTGCATCTCAAGACAGCGGACCTGGGGCGTCCCGATTACCTTTTTCATACACACTGCTACGGAAGAGCCCCATCCGGACACGGTGCGTCTCATCGAGAAAGTGGCACAGAAAATTGAACAGCAGGGTATGGACGCCTGGTATGAATTGGATGCGAAAGAACTGCTGGGTGATGAAAGTGACCACTACAGAAAGGTTACCGATACCCTGGATGTCTGGTTTGATTCCGGCGTGACCCATTATGCCGTGGCGCAGAAAAGACTCGGCGTGGACCTTGAAAACAAGGAACGCGTCAGCCTGTATCTTGAAGGCTCTGACCAGCATCGCGGCTGGTTTCAGTCTTCTCTTAAGACCTCTGTCGCCATGTACGGAATTGCTCCCTACAAGCAGGTGCTCACGCACGGGTTCACCGTTGATGCAGAAGGCAAGAAAATGTCGAAGTCTCTCGGCAATGTCGTCACACCACAAAAGATATGCAATGTCCTGGGTGCCGACATTTTGCGTCTTTGGGTAGCCGCTACCGACTACGGCGGTGAACTCAATGTGTCCGACGAGATACTGAGCCGCACCTCGGATGCGTATCGTCGCATTCGCAACACGACCCGATACCTGTTATCCAACCTCGACGGTTTCGATCCGGCACAGGATCAGGTCTTGCCACGGGACATGGTTGCCCTGGACTACTGGATCGTACACAAGACCTGGGAGCTTCAGAATCAGATTGTCAGTCTCTACGAACGCTACCAGTTTCATAGAATCTACACCCTGGTCCACAATTTCTGTGTGCTGGAACTCGGCAGTGACTATCTCGACATCGTTAAGGACCGGCAGTACACCATGCAAACGGACAGCCGTGCGCGACGGTCAGCACAAACGGCCATGCTCCACATTGCCGAGACGCTGCTTCGCTGGATAGCGCCGATCCTGAGCTTCACCGCTGAAGAAGCCTGGCAACAACTGCCTGGCGAACGAAGTGATTCAATTTTCGTGCAGACCTGGTATGCCCTTGAGGCGTTCAACAAGCCTGGTGAGATTACAGATGCAGACTGGAAGGGAATACTCGAGACACGCAAGCACATCAGCAGGGCACTGGAGACGCTGCGCAATGAAAAAACAATCGGCTCATCGCTGGATGCAGAGGTCAGAATCTGGGATGCTCCCGACTACCTTTCAAAAATAAAAAATGATGAGCTGCGTTTCGTTTTCATCACGTCCAGTGCCAGGCTTGTCCAGGATGAACCGGTGCCCGAATCGGCCACCCGAATCGCCGATGCCGATGGCAACGAGTACTACATCCAGTTACGCAGGTCGCCACATCCAAAATGCACTCGCTGCTGGCATTACCGTGAGGATGTAGGACAAGACCCGCAACATCCGGAAATTTGTGTGCGCTGCGTGAACAATTTACCTGGCGGCTCGGGCGAGTCACGCTGCTATGCTTAAATGGCTATGGCTGAGTATGCTTGTCATACTGGCCGACCAGTTCAGCAAGCAGGCGGCACTGCTGTTTCTGGTTCCGTTTGAGCCCCTTGCCCTGCTGCCCTATTTCAATTTTTCATTGACCTTCAATGAAGGTGCTGCATTCAGTTTCCTCAGTGATGCCGGAGGTTGGCAACGCTGGTTCCTGTCCGCTCTTGCCATAGGAATCAGTGTATTCATCCTTGCCTGGCTTGGAAAACTCGATGCCCGGGAGAAACTACTGGCTTGCGGGCTTGCACTGATCCTTGGAGGTGCGATCGGCAATGTGATCGATCGTATCCTGTACGGCAAGGTCACGGACTTCATCGACTGGTATTACCACTCCAGCCATACCTGCCTGCCATTTTTCTATCGCCTGGGCGATGCCACCTGTCACTGGCCGACCTTCAATCTTGCCGACTCGGCGATTTTCCTGGGGGTGGCACTGATCCTGTCACACACCGTGTTCGGCAAGCAGCCCACGTAACCGGGTCTTGATTAACTGCGAAGCAGTGCCGCTTCCACCTCATCACGTTTTTGTGCGCCTGCCAGGCAGGTAATGATCTCCAAGGCGAAATCCATGGCCGTACCCGGGCCCCGGGAAGTCAGTATGTTGCCATCCTGCTGTACGGCAGCCTCCGTGATCTGGGTGGTTTCCAGCGCCTGTGGATCCAGCGCTCCCGGGTAGGCGGTCGCTTTTTTATTGTCCAGCAGACCGGCGCTTGCCAAGACTTTCGGAGCGGCGCAAATTGCACCGATCGGGCAGTCCCTGTCCGCAGTGCGCTGCAGGATGCTGTGAATCCGGTCATCGGCATCCAGATGGTCTGCGCCGGGAAGCCCCCCCGGCAACACCACCATATCGAAATCCTGCTCCAGGATCTCGTCCACGGAGGTGTCCGCGACCACCCGTGTGCCGCGTGATCCGGTAACTGTCTCATCGCCGAGACTTGCCGTAACCACGTTGATGTCTGCACGTCGCAGCAAATCGACAATGGTTACCGCTTCAAGCTCTTCAAAACCCTCGGCAAGTGGAATAAGAACGGTTGGCATGGGTCACCTGTTGAACTGGTCTTGACTGTGATTCATTGTATCTTCTGGCCGCGGACTTTTGAAAGCTGGTGTCCCATTGTCCACCGCATTGCCTAATTGGCTGCCACGGACGGGCCTGCCAGGGTCTTCAGGTGCCTGAGCGCCTCATCCAGTTCAAGGTCCGTCGTATCGCCTTCTGCACGTTTTGGCAAAAGGATGACCGTTGCAGGTTCACGTGTTTTTGCAGGAATTTCGCCTTCATCCTCTGACAGGGATTGCAATACTGCCTCCATGGACTCATGGACAGCGCTGTCCTCGTTTTCATCGTCATCCGGGGACTTCAGCAAGATATCCGGCACGATTCCCTGTTCCTGGATCGTGCGCCCAGAAGGAGTGTAGTAGCG
>JAPOQE010000137.1 GCA_026710875.1 Gammaproteobacteria bacterium
ACTTGAACTTGGAGGATTACCACTGATGACTACCAACGGCATCAAAGTAAATATGACACCTTCCCACCCGGGTGATTTCGTCCGGACAGAGATCGTTGAAGAATTAGGCCTGACTGTGACGAAAGCAGCGGAAATTCTCGGAGTTCGAAGAGCGACACTCTCGGACTTTCTGAACGGTAAAGCTAATTTGTCGCCGGAGATGGCGCTTCGTATCGAAAAGGCTTTCGATGTAAGTATGGATATGCTGTTGCGTATGCAGGCATGGTTCGACGCTTCTCAGATGCGTGCCTGCTCAGAACGGGTTAGTGTTGAGCGATACTCTCCAGCTTGACTGGATAAAGACTATCACTTTGCGACTTGCTCCACGCAAAGAAAGGATTTGTAGCCTGGGTATTTCCAGAACTGAATGATGTTGCGACGTGAATGGCCTATGATTTGAAATACTTTATGTGTCAGCAGGATATTTGGGAATTGGCGCATTATATTTTCATCAAGGGGCAAGGACGTCAATGATGTAGATTTGATTGACGATTGTTAGGAGAGTTTCAGCATGCTTATGAAAAATCCACCTCATCCGGGCCTGTCCGTGCGCCATGACTGCCTGGGGTCTCTGGGGCTCAGCGTGACCGAGGCCGCACAGAAACTTGGAGTCAGCCGCAAGCAACTTTCGGATGTTGTAAATTGCCGTTCAGGAATTTCACCCGAGATGTCCATTCGTTTAGATAAGGCTTTTGGAGGTGGTGCTGGGACCTGGTATCGGCTTCAATCGGCTTATGAGCTGTCTCAGGCAATGTAAAAAGCAAACCGAATTAAGGTGAGACGGCTGTCGTCGGTAGTATGATCAAAGCGTGATAGATAGATAACTCGGCAAAGAGAAATTAGACAAGGACCATTGTAGCCAAGAGTGTGTGAACATCGTCAGCCCAAATTTTAATTTGTAGCAGATGCTTCACCGAACATTATCAGGTAGCTATGGTCCTTTGCACTAACTCCGGGTCGGCCTGGATAATACGCAAATAGTTTTTGGCCGCAGCATCCGGGCTGCGCTTGCCTTGCTCCCATCCCTTAACAGTATCCAGGCTCAAGTTGAACGTGCGTGCGAAAACAGCCTGTGACAAACCAGTCTTGCGTCGTACTGCCTTGATTTGCGCAGGTGTAGCCATTACATACGTGGTTTCCGGCGATGCACGCCCCTTCGTGATTTGCACCGCTTGCTTCAGGTTTGACTCCAGTTCATCAAATAGCTTGTCGTCCACCTTTACCTCCTAATCAAATTCATGAACTAGCTCATCCGTGTATTTTTTCAATTTTGCCTTTTGTGCAGCACTCATGTTTTCCTGATAGGCTTTAGCATAGATCAGCAGCAGCAATATGGGTTTACTCTCGTCATGGTAGTAGTAAATTACCCGAACCCCTCCTCGCTTGCCCCGTCCTGGCCGAGCCATGCGAACTTTCCGCAACCCACCTGTACCTGAAATAATCCGCCCAGATTTAGGTCGTTTAGCAAGGAATTCCAGCAGATTCTCAAACCCATTGTTACCCAATAGCCTGCGCGCTTTTGTCTCAAAGGTGCCTATAGGAACCAGTGTTTGCATTAGGCGACTCGTTCCCAATGAGTTATATTGTGGTTCATTGAACCCCCTCAGTCAAGTTGACTGAAGTGCCATTACAGGTATCTAGCATTGGCTTTAGTTAATTGAATTATAGAATCCGCTATGAAGAAATTTTGGTACAGGCAAAGAGGATAAAGGGGTTAGACATTTAAATTTTGGGGGCTCATCTGTGTCTTCGCTGTACTATAAAAACTGGAGCGTGAGACCAGTTACTACATCCTCGATTATTTGTTCTTTAATATGACAGGTTTTACCATGTGGCTGTAAAGGCATTTCAACACCAACTATTTTTGGTTTTGAAAGAGATCATCCCCCTTTAATGTGTAGCACGAGAGCGATTGTCTAGTAATTTCCGAAATATAATTGAGCCTCCGGACTAAAACACATAGTCAAGGTAAGTTGTGTTCAATCTTAGTCCGTACATGCTCTTGAGGGTTAACCCTTGAATCGGGCAGTTTAGAGTTTAAACCTTTTCGCACACGCCACTTTAGTCGTTGATCGAATTCTCTACCCAGCTCCCCATTTCGGGGTAGTAGTGACCGAGTATTCCTGTTGGGTTAGAAGGCTTGAAATTCCTCGCTACACCCCCCATCTTACGGGCAGAACCTGCATGAAGTTCCCAGGCATATCACACAGCCGGCATGCAGGGACCCGATCTTGAATTTGTGAATCGGTTCGTAAACCCCGCAGGTTTACAGGGAGTTCTGGACATGGAAATCAAGAAAGTGATGTTGATACTGGCATTGATCCTGATGCCGGTAGTGGCACAGTCCACAAACGGTTATTTCTCACACGGCACGGGCCTGATCAACCGCGCCCTGGGCGGGGCTGGCGTGGCCTTCCCGCAGGATGCCCTGGCCTCGGCGACTAACCCGGCTGGCATGGCCTTTGTCGGTAATCGCATGGACGTTGGTGCAGTGCTGTTCAAGCCCGATCGCGGGTACTCGCCGAGTGCAAGCCTTGCCAATGGCAGCGGCGGAGCATTCACCCTGGGGGCCGGGTCTGAGACAAGCCGCAACCGGGGGTTCATCATCCCGAGCTTCGGGCTCAACTACATGCTGAGCGAACAGGACGCCGTGGGCCTGTCCGTGTATGGCAACGGCGGCATGAACACCTCCTACAAATCGGGCAGTGCCTCATTTGATCCGTTCGGGATGCGCGGTGCAGGCGTCTCCTTTCCCGGCGCACTGGGTGCGGGGACCGCGGGTGTTGACCTGATGCAGGTCTTTTTCAATCTCTCGTATGCGCATCGACTCTCGGACCAGTTCTCGCTCGGCATCAGTCCGTTGCTGACGATGCAGAGTTTTCGAAGTAACGGCCTGGATGCATTTGCACCGTTCACCAAGACCTTTGTGGCAAGTCAGGGCACACAGATGCCGACGCACCTGACGCAAAATGGCACGGACACGGCCTACGGCTGGGGTCTGCAGGTAGGTGCACTGGCCAGGGACATTGCCAGTGTTGCGGACTTTGGCATCTCGTACCGCACCAAGATCGACATGGAAAGATGGGATGACTATGCGGACCTGTTCGCACAAGACGGTACCTTCGATATTCCCTCCACCCTGTGGGCGGGTGTTGCGATCGAAGTCGCTGAAAACATGACGCTGGTGGCGGATTATCAGCGCATCTGGTACGGGGACAGCGATGCCATCAGTAACGGGGTGCAGAACCTGTTTGATTGCCCGGCACTGGGAGGCCAGGACATTGAAAGCTGTCTCGGCGGGGACCGCGGTGCCGGATTCGGCTGGGATGACATGGATATCTTCAAGGTCGGTCTGCAGTGGCAGGCCAGGCCCGATATCATCGGGCGCATCGGTTACAGCCATGCGAGCCAGCCTGTCGGTGGCGACCAGGTGCTGTTCAATCTGCTGGCCCCGGCAGTGGTGGAGGATCACATTACCCTCGGAGCGACGGTGACCACCCGTAGGGGAGACATCACACTTGAAGCCATGCATGCCTTTGGTCATTCCGTGAAAGGGCACAATCCGTTTGATCCCAGCCAGACAATCCGGCTCAGTATGGAGCAGTTCGAGGTCGGAGCCGGCTGGTCCGTGAAGTTTTAGCCCGCCCCGTGCACGGAAGAGCTAATGCCCTCGTTAAGGAACGACTGTTCCGTGCGATTCTGCTAAGCCGCGATTCCGGCACTGGACATGCCGCGAGAATGCTTGCGCAGCGCCCTGCAAGGTTCACGTGGCACTCCAGCCGTTGCAACCAACTTGCCAAAGAAGGCGGAGTCGACCTCATAGCTGGAAAATTATGAGGCCGTTTCCGGCGGGTCAGGTGCCTCGGTTAGTGAGATGGACCTTGGGTTTCCTGTTTATTTTCAGGAACCTGAGAGGTTATTCTCTGTCAATCTATTATAATCTGTTGTGTAATGGGAACCCGGGTCATACCTGTACCCAAAGCCACTGAGCGTGCCTGCGATGCCTGGCAATAGCGGAATCAGTCATGATGCGGCCAAGCGGGTATACTTGCACGTGTATAGGTATTCCATAACGGCCCCGGTAGATACACACAGTACAGTTCATTTGGCCCGTCATACACAGCTGGTTACGAATTAATGTTCCAACCCCTCGAGCTTTTCATAGGTTCACGCTATTTGCGTGCCAAAAGGCGAAATCACTTCATCTCGTTCATCTCCCTGATCTCCGTGCTCGGGATCGCCCTGTCCATCATCGTGCTGATTACCGTCCTGTCTGTTATGAACGGCTTCCAGCATGAGGTCAAGCACCGGATCCTGGGAATGACCTCGCATGCGACCGCACTCGAGATGACCGGTACCCTGCGCGACTGGCAGGGTCTGCAGGAGAAGCTCAAAGACAATGACGAGATCAAGGGTTCGGCACCCTACGTGCAGGCCCAGGGCATGGTGGTCAGCGGCAGGCGCCTGACCGGCGCCATGCTCAACGGGGTCGACCCCGCGCTTGAAGGAAATGTCTCGCGAATCGGTGAGCTCGTGCAAGACGGCGACCTGGGTGTGCTGCAGGCCGGGGAATACGGCATCTTGCTGGGCGATGACCTGGCGGACTACCTGCATGTGGGAACGGGAGACAAGGTCTCTGTGCTGACGCCGGAGGCAAGCGTCACACCGGCGGGCATCGTGCCGAGATTGCGGCGTTTTACCGTGGTCGGCATCTACTCCGTGGGTGTCCCGCAGTACGATCGCAATACCGCGGTCATGCACATCGAGGATGCCAGGCGCCTGTTTCGCCTCGGCGAGGCCGTATCCGGGTTGCGTCTCAGGTTCGAGGACCTGTTCGATGCACCGGCAATCGCCCAGGGTCTGCGGGTCCAGCTCGGCGAGGATTACTGGGTCACCGACTGGACCCAGCATAACAGCCAGTTTTTCCGTGCCCTGCGGATCGAGAAGATCATGATGGCGATCATCCTGTCCCTGCTGGTGCTGATCGCAGCCTTCAACATCGTCTCTGCCCTGGTCATGGTGGTTACCGAAAAGCAAAGTGACATTGCCATACTGCGCACCCTCGGGGTCTCACCGAAAGGCATCATGAGCATCTTCGTAATACAGGGTACGGTGATCGGCCTGGTCGGCACGGTTTTCGGTGCCATCTTCGGACTGTTGCTGGCTGCCAACCTGGAAGGAATTATCGCCGGCATCGAATCCTATTTCGGCATGAGGTTCCTTTCTGACAATATTTATCCCATTAATGATCTGCCCTCGAAAATCGATTCTGTGGATGTCGCACTGGTGTGCACACTGGCGTTTGCGCTGACCGTGCTGGCGACGATCTACCCGGCATGGAAGGCCTCGCGCACCCAGCCCGCCGAGGCGTTGCGCTACGAGTAGGCCCATGGCTGAGGTACTGCAATGCAAGTCACTGGTGCGCACGTTTGCGAGCGGCCCGCTGCACGTACAGGTGCTCAAGGGCGTGGACCTGAGCGTCGAGGCCGGCAGCCGCCAGGCAATCATTGGTGTATCGGGCAGCGGCAAAAGCACGCTCATGCATCTGCTGGGCGGCCTGGATACCCCGGATTCGGGCACGGTGCAGGTATGCGGGCACGACATGTCCAGCCTGTCGGATGCCGAGCGCGGACAGTTGCGCAACCGCGCACTGGGCTTTATTTACCAGTTCCACCATCTGCTGCCGGAATTTACCGCGCTTGAAAATGTCGCCATCCCGTTGCTGTGGCGCCGTTGGCCTGCATCGAAAGCCCGCAGGCAGGCAGAGGATTTTCTCGCCAAGGTGGGCCTGTCCGGACACATGAAGCACAAGCCGGCAGAGCTCTCGGGCGGCGAACGCCAGCGCGTGGCCATTGCCCGTGCCCTGGTGACCGAGCCGCAGGTGGTGCTTGCCGATGAGCCTACAGGGAATCTCGACCAGAAGAATGTCGAACAGGTACAGCAGCTGATGCTCGAGATGTGCAGGGAACTGCGCATGGCTCTGGTCATTGTCACGCATGATCCGGATGTCGCACATTCCATGGACATGACCTATCAACTGAAAGACGGCAGACTGTCGGTGGCCTGAGCCTGTCCCCGATCTTGGATCCCCAGCACATCATGCCCACCGCTACACCCTCCACCACCAGCTGGCAGACCTATTCACGCCTGTTGAGCTATACCTTCTCCAAGTGGCAGTACCTGCTACTCGGCTCGGTGTCCCTGCTGGTGTTCTCGGGACTGGATGCGTTGACCGTGTACCTGCTTGGCCCCTTTATCGACGGCGCCTTCGTAGACAAGAATTTTGAGGAGATCAAGTGGATTCCGGCGGTACTGCTGGTGGTGATTGTATTGCGCGGCATCACGAACTTTACCGGCACGTACTATATCGGCTATGTGGGCGCATACGTGATCAAGGCCTTGCGCCAGCAGATGTTTGACCGGCTGCAGTTCCTGCCGGCCCGGTACTTTGACTTCCAGGCCACCGGCAACCTGTTGTCAAAGTTTTCCTACGATGTCGAGCACGTAATCGGTGCGGCATCGAAAAGTCTTCGCAGCCTGGTGGAAGACACTTCAAAAATCATTTTCCTGCTGGGCGTGATGGCGTACAACAACTGGAAGCTGACCCTGATCTTCCTGGTCGTCGCCCCGGTCATTGCGGCGGTGGTCGGGTACACCAGCCGCCTGTTCAGAAAATACAGCACGCGCATCCAGAAGTCCGTAGGCAAGATCACCCATATCGTTGAAGAAAGCATCACCGGTCACCGCATCGTGAAGCTCTTTGGCGGGCAGGACTATGAGATTCGCAAGTTCGGGCAGGCCAATGAAGGGTACCGGCGCTCCTACCTGAGGAAAGTGACGACCAAGGCGGCCAGTACTCCGGTCATCCAGATGCTGGTCGGCTTTGTACTGGTCGTGGTACTGGCCGTAGCGGCCAGGCCTGTGATGGCATCCGGGGAAAGTGCAGGGGAATTCGTAGCCTTCATCGTGGCGATGGTCTGGATATTGACCCCGGCAAGAAAGCTGACCCTGGTGAACGAGATCCTGCAGACCGGCATTGCCGCGGGTGAAAGCGTGTTCGAGCTGATCGATACCGAAAAGGAACAGGAATCCACCGGCCGGACACTGGAGAAATGCCAGGGCAGGATCGAGTACCGGGGCGTCGGCTTTAAATACACGTCGCGTGAAGAGCAGGCGCTTTCAGACATCCGCCTGAGCATTGCACCGGGGGAGACCATTGCATTTGTCGGGCGATCCGGCAGCGGCAAGAGTACGATCGTGAACCTGCTGCCGAGGTTTTACGATACCGACCAGGGCGAGATTCTCCTCGACGGCACCGATGTCAGGGAATTCAGTCTCGCCTCCCTGCGTGCGCAGATGGCCTTCGTCAGCCAGGAGGTCGTGTTATTCAACGACACGATTGCAAACAACATCGCCTATGCAAAAGATTTCAAGTCTGATGACGCGCAGGTGCTGCAGGCGGCCAGGGCCGCCCGCGTGCTGGAGTTCACGGACAAGCTGACGGACGGGCTGGACACCGAGGTCGGCGAGAATGGTGTATTGCTCTCGGGTGGCCAGCGCCAGAGGATTGCGATTGCAAGGGCCCTGCTCAAGGACGCCCCCGTGCTGATTCTTGACGAGGCGACCTCATCGCTTGATTCGGAATCGGAAAAATACATACAGGCCGCCCTGGAGACGTTGCAAAAGGACAGGACGACGCTGATTATTGCGCACCGCCTCTCGACTACGGAGAAAGCAGACCGGGTCGTGGTGATGGACAAGGGCCGTATTGCAGAGATCGGCACCCACCAGGAATTGCTGGTGCGTGACGGGGTCTACGCCGGGTTGTACAAGTTGCAGGCGCAGGCCGTCGCTGTGGACCTGTAGAGGCCGCGGGAGCTGTCGTGTGGCGCTGAGCGTGGATCCTGAGAAGATTTGGTATTCGAACAGTGCGCTTTCGGTTGTGCTGTTGCCCCTGTCCTGGCTGTTCCGGGCAATCGTTGTCTTA
>JAPOQE010000138.1 GCA_026710875.1 Gammaproteobacteria bacterium
CAAATGGATGGCGAAACGCAGCATGGGGGTGCGAGTGATCGAAACACCCGCCAATTCATCCGAGAAATGGCTGGTCGAAATGATCCAGGGGCAGGCCAGGCAGGCCGGGATCGGGATGCCGGAGGTAGGCATTTTCAACTCGCCGCAATTGAATGCATTTGCGACCGGCATGAATCGCAACAATGCCCTGGTCGCGGTCAGTACGGGACTGCTGGAGACCATGAACCCGGATGAGGTCGAAGCCGTATTGGGCCACGAAGTCAGCCATGTCGCCAACGGGGACATGATTACCATGGGCCTGTTGCAGGGTGTACTGAATACCTTTGTGATTTTTATCTCCCGCGTGATCGGCCTGCTGGTCGACAAGGTCGTGTTCAAGGTGCAGCGCGGTATCGGACCCGGATATTTCATTGCCAGCATCATCGCGGAGATCATTCTCGGAATACTGGCTGCGGTGATCGCAAGCTGGTATTCGAGGCGCAGGGAATTTCGAGCCGATGATGGAGGCGCCCGCCTGGCCGGTCGGGAAAAAATGATTTCGGCATTGCAGCGTCTTCAGGCGCAATACGAGCCAGAGGACCTCCCGGGTCAACTGGCTGCCTTCGGCATCTCCGGCGGGGTTAAGAGCGGCTTGCAGAAACTGCTGATGTCACCCCCGCCGCCTCACGAAAGAATTGCCGCCTTGCGTGAGGCCGGGTGAAACTGCGCGCTTGATTATACGAACACAGGAGTCTTGCCCGGTTCCCCGTACTCCTCGCGGACCAGCCGGGGGACCAGGTAGCCGGGCAGCCGGGCCGCCATTTCCTTCATGATGCTGCAGGCTCTTGATTCCTCCACGTCAAAGTGTGAGGCATTTTGCACCTTGTCCATCAGGTGCAGGTAGTAGGGCAGTACCGCAGCATCAAAGAGTTTCTCGCTCAGGGCGACCTGGATGTTCGCATCGTCATTGATGTTTCTCAGCAGCACACTCTGGTTCAGTACGCAGCACCGCGTAGCCGAGAGCTCCCGAAGCTTGCATCGAAGCTCATGATCAATTTCCTGCGGATGATTGATATGCACCACCACCACGACACTCAGGGCACAGCTCTCCACCCAGTCCAGGAACCCTGCACTGATTCTGGCCGGGATTACCACGGGCAGGCGGGTATGGATTCGCAATCGCCGTACATGCGGGATCTGCTGAATTTGCCTGCCCAGAGTACCGAGTTCCTGGTCGCTCAGCACCAACGGGTCCCCGCCACTTAATATGACTTCCTCGATACTGGCATCACGGGCAATTTCGCCAAGCGCGGTGCGCCATGCATCCGTTCGCGGGTTTTGCGAGGAGTAGGGGAAATGGCGGCGGAAACAAAAGCGGCAGTGAACGGCGCAGCGGCTGGTGGCAAGCAGCAAGGCGCGGCCATGGTACTTTTGCAGCAAGCCCGGGCTCTTGATGCTTTTCAGGTCTCCGACGGGGTCGGCGACAAAGTCGATGGATTCCTGTTCTTCGAAGGCGTGCGGCAGGACCTGCAGCAGCAACGGATCCTGCGGGGTGGATTTTTGCATGCGTCCCACGTAACTTTTTGGTGCCCTCAGCGGGAATTGGCGGGCGGCTGCGTCACTGACCGGTAACTGCTCGGGGCGCAAATCCAGTGCCTCGCAAAGTGTTCCGATTTCGGTGATGGATTCCCTGTACTGCGCCTGCCAGGTGGTTTCGGGTGCCGGGTTCACTCGTGATAGACTCATGCGTTCCGTAGCGTGCATCTTCTCAAAGGTGAATATTCCATGGCGTCCTATAATAGCAACGAATTCCGTGCTGGTCTGAAGCTGATCCTGGACGGCGACCCGTACTCGATCATTGAGAACGAGTTTGTAAAACCGGGCAAGGGACAGGCATTCAATCGCGTCAAGCTACGTAACCTGAAAACCGGTCGGGTGATCGATCGTACGTTTAAATCGGGTGAATCTGCCGAGGGTGCTGATGTGGTGGATACCGACATGCAGTACCTGTACAACGACGGCGAAGAATGGCATTTCATGGAACCCAAGTCCTATGAGCAGCATGCTGCAAGCAAGGCGGTTGTCGGCGATGCAGCGCAGTGGCTGAAGGGCCA
>JAPOQE010000139.1 GCA_026710875.1 Gammaproteobacteria bacterium
AAGTTTGGGTCCCTGATTGCTCGAGCCATGGCCTTTGCCGTGGATAATTTGAACACAGCGTATGTTTTTTTCGCGGGAGGCCTTGATGAAGTCCGTGAGTGCAAGTTTGGCTTCGATCGTGGTCATGCCGTGCAAATCGAGCTCGGCACCAATGCTGAATTGTCCCTTTTTGAGCTTCCTGAATGTATTTTTTCTTATTCTGGAGCTTCGAAATGACAAGCTGTCTCCTGGCTGCATGTCTTCAAGCTCCAGGTTTGTATTCAGCGACTCTTGCAGGACACGATCATGGTCTTTCATGGTTTCCTGTGGCAGGGGGCTCGGTTTAGGCGTGCTATCCTCAATACGGTTTGAGTGATCCGAGTGCAAGGGTTTGACATCCAGGAGAAGGTCTGAAAAGCGGGTTTTCTTATCTGGGGCGGAACTTCCTTGCCGGGACATGATTGCATTCCATTTCAGTGTATTATTTTGCTACGATCATTGATTGGGCGCTTGGTCTATTCTACTTCCCACGGCAACAGATTTCAGTACCATCAATGCATCTATTACTCAGTAACGACGACGGAATTCGATCTGAAGGCCTGAAGGCATTGGCGGATGCGCTTTCACCGTTGGGCAAGATCACGGTGGTTGCGCCCAGTCGGGATCATAGCGCTTCAAGCAACTCCCTGACGCTGGATGCACCAATCCGTGCGCATTCGATCGCCGAGAACTGGTATAGCGTCGATGGCACGCCTACCGATTGCGTACATCTGGCGATTACAGGCCTAATCAAGGATGAACCAGATATCGTGGTTGCGGGTATCAACATGGGAGCGAATCTGGGCGATGATGTCATTTATTCGGGTACGGTAGCGGCAGCGATGGAAGGCCGCTTTCTGGGCTTGCCGGCTGTGGCGGTTTCTGTAAATTCGCGTCGCCCGAAAGATTTGGATGCCTGCGCCAGTGTTAGTCATGAAATCATTCACAAGCTGATGGAACACCAGTTGCCGCAAGATTTGATTATCAATATCAACATACCCAATTTGATGATGCAGGATATAAAAGGTATGGAAACAACCCGCCTTGGCAGTCGGCACAAGGCGGAACCCGTTATCGAGTCTACCGACCCGCGCGGTGATCCAATCTATTGGGTGGGTGCAGCCGGGCCCGAGCAGGATGCAGGTCCCGGTACTGATTTCCATGCGATCAGGAATGGGTATGTCTCAGTAACTCCCCTGCATCTTGATCTTACGCATTACCAGGCGATGCAGCCGATCGCGCAGTGGATCTCTGCGTGCAGACTCACCTGACAAAAACGGTTTTGCAGGGGTCATGATACCGAAACAGCACGAAGGCATCGGCATGACTTCGCAGCGGACAAGGGATCGCCTGATTGCGCGCCTGAAAGACCGTGGCATCCGTAATAAGCAGGTGCTTCATGCGCTTGGTGTGACGCCAAGACACCTGTTTGTTGACGAGGCGCTGGCTTCTCGGGCGTATGAGGATACTGCCTTGCCCATAGGCCACAAGCAAACGATCTCGCAGCCATACGTTGTGGCCCGCATGACAGAAGCTGTCCTGCAAGAAGGTACGCCTGAGAAGGTGCTTGAGATTGGTACCGGGTCGGGTTATCAGGCTGTGATACTGTCCGGGCTGGTCAAACAGGTATATACCGTAGAGCGTATTGAAGCCCTCTACCAGCAAACACGAAAACGTGTGATGCAGCTAGGATTGCATAATATAAAATTTAAATTGTCGGATGGCTCTTGGGGGTGGGAAAGCTACGCCCCCTATGATGCAGTGGTCGTGACTGCTGCCTCGGATGAAATACCGTCCCCCTTGATCGACCAGCTTGCAGACAATGGTCGCCTGGTCATTCCGGTCGGGCATCCATCGGGAGCGCAGGACCTGCTGTTGCTGCGCAAGAGCGGGAACAGGGTTGAGCAGGAAAACCTGGGAAGTGTGAGCTTTGTCCCACTTGTGCAAGGCAGTGTGCATACATAGCGGTTTACTATGAAATTGTTTACCCGACTCTATGGCAGTGTGATGACCTGGGCTAGCCACCCCCACGCAGGCTATTACCTGGGGGGTCTGAGTTTTGCGGAATCATTTATTTTCCCAATACCGCCGGACGTGATGCTGATACCGATGACAGTAGCCAAGCCTGCCCATGCATGGCGGTTTGCATTGCTTACCACGATCACATCTGTCCTGGGAGGAGTGCTCGGCTATTTTATCGGGGCATTCGCATTTGAATCCATTGAGCCCTGGTTGCAGGCCTCTGCCTACTGGCCTGAGTTTGAAACAACCCGAGCCTGGTTCGACGAGTGGGGGGTGTGGGTGATATTTGTTACCGGGTTTTCTCCGATCCCCTACAAGTTGTTCACGATTACTGCAGGGTTGCTTTCCCTGGCGATACTTCCATTTGTCCTGGCATCATTTGTGGGCAGGGGTGCGCGGTTTTTCCTGGTCGCCGGGCTACTCAGGTATGCGGGTCCCAAGTTTGAGCCATGGGTCAGGAAGTACGTCGAGCGGATCGGATGGCTTACGGTTGTGGTATTGGTAGTCATGATCATTTATTTCAGATATTTTCATTGATGACTGTTTCGATACGGCTGATCGCCGCCTCAATTTTTTTTTTACTACTGACGGCATGCGCCTCGTACCCGGAAAGACCGGTCTATTACAAGTATGTACAGGATGATCACAAGGTTCTGAAAGGCGAGACGCTGTATTCCATTGCTTACCAGCACGGCCTTGATTATCGTGAACTGGCAGCGTGGAATCGTATTGCCAAGCCCTATACCATCTATCCGGGCCAGCGGTTACAGATCAAGGGTCCCAAGGTACCTGTAAAGGCATACAGTGCGGCCCCGGCAAAGAAATCGGCTGCTTCCAGTCGAGCTTCGCCTCCAGTGAAGAAAAAGACTGCGAAAGCGGCTAAAAAACCCAGGCCGTCTGCATCGGTCAAACATACCTGGGTGTGGCCGACGCGCGGGAAAGTGATCCAGAAATATTCCTCAAAGGGAAGGGGCAACAAGGGAATTGATATTGCAGGCAAGACCGGACAGCCCATACTGGCTGCATCGTCAGGAAAAGTTGTATACAGCGGTGATGGCCTGCCAGGTTACGGTAATCTGATCATCGTAAAGCATAGTGATCAATATCTGAGTGCTTACGCACACAATAACAAGCTACTGGTGAAGGAGGGACGGGCGGTCACCCGCGGACAAAAGATTGCCGAGCTTGGCAGTACCGGAGCTCCATCACCCAGATTGCATTTTGAAATCCGCCGCCATGGAAAACCTGTGAACCCGCTGCGCTATTTACCCAGGCTCTGATTGCCTTTGTCCAGGAATATAAGTGCCGCTGCAGCTCTGCGTCCTTCCGAGACCAGGATCCGGTAGGTCCTGCATGCAGCAGCCATGCTCATGTGCTCCAGGCCGATTTTCTTTTGTGCAAACCATGCAATCAATTCACCGTCAAGGAAATATCCCTGCTCACTTGAACCAACCAGAATGATTTCAAGTTGCAAATCATCGAGCGCGGAAAAACAGTCTTTGTTTAACCGGCGGATGCTGGTGACATCCCAGTCTGTAATCAGCCGTTCCGGAGAGACAATAAGACTTTTGAAATGCGGCTCGTTGTTTACCAGCACATGATCTGCCTGGTAACCGGTGATCACAAAGCTTGAGTCGGCAAAATCCTGGGTTAGGTCCATCGGTTCATCAAGCAGCAGGCATAGGCAGCATATATTGAATCACGTATTATACGTTGTCCTGATCAGGATGATTCATCTATGGAAGAATTTTCAAGAATTTCACGGCTTCCCCCGTACGTCTTCACAATCGTAAATGAATTGAAATCAAATGCCAGGGCTCGTGGTGATGACATTGTGGATTTTGGCATGGGCAACCCGGATCAGCCCCCGCCTCGACACATCTCGGAGAAACTCGCTGAAGTGGTGCTGCGAGAGGATACTCACCGATATTCGCTTTCTCGTGGAATCCCGAAATTACGCAAGGCGGTGGCCAACTGGTATAAGCGAAAATTCGATGTTGAGGTTGATCCCGAAACAGAAGCCATAGTCACTATTGGCTCAAAAGAAGGGCTGGCACATCTTACCTTGGCAACACTCGGCCCCGGTGATGCTGTACTGGTACCGAATCCTGCCTATCCAATCCATCCCTACGGTTGCGTGATTGCTGGGGCGGATATCATTTACGTGCGATTGGCAGAAGATGAAGATTTCTTTGGAGAGCTTGAAAAGGCTATCCAGGATTCATGGCCTCGACCCAAAATGCTGATTTTGAATTTCCCATGCAACCCCACAACACAATGTGTGGATCTACATTTTCTGGAGAAGGTCGTTGCCATCGCAAGAGAGTACGGCATGTGGCTGGTGCATGACATCGCATATGCGGAGATCACTTTTGACGGCTATGAGGCGCCTTCCGTGTTGCAGGTACCGGGTGCCAAGGATATTGCTGTCGAATTTTATTCTTTGTCCAAGACGTATAATATGCCGGGCTGGCGTGTTGGCTTCATGTGTGGAAATCGCACCCTCGTTGCCGCATTGTCAAGGCTGAAATCCTATGTCGATTACGGCATCTTTACGCCGATACAGGTGGCATCGATAGCCGCGCTGGATAGCCCTGATGATGTTATCGAACAGGTTCGTTCAACGTACAGAAACCGGCGTGATGTATTGTGTGAGGGCCTGAATAATGCCGGATGGGAAGTCAAGAAACCACAGGCGACCATGTTTGTCTGGGCTAAAATTCCAGAGGCCTACCGTGAATCTGGTTCTCTGGAGTTCTCTAAAAAATTGCTGCAAGAGGCTCAGGTTGCGGTATCACCAGGTGTAGGGTTTGGCCAGTATGGCGACCCGTACGTACGGTTCAGCCTGATTGAGAATGAGCATCGGACGCGACAGGCTGTACGAAGTATTCGAAAAATGCTTAAAAATTCATAAAGCGGAGTGTGGACGTGCTGGAGGCAGTGAAAGTTGGTGTGCTGGGCTTGGGAACGGTAGGCTGCGGCACTGCAAACATTTTGTCGCGTAATGCAGATGAAATTGCCCGGCGTGCTGGTCGTGGCATCCAGCTCGCTGTGGCATGCGTGCAAAATCTGGAAAAATCACGTGACTGTGACACCTCGGATATCGTGCTTACCGAAGATGCAGACCGGGTCGTATGCAATACTGACATTGATATCGTACTGGAGTTGATGGGCGGGACAGAGGAGGCCCGTGGACTCGTACTCAAGGCGATCGATCATGGCAAGCATGTCGTTACGGCAAACAAGGCGCTGATCGCATATCACGGTAACGAGATATTCCAGCGAGCGCAGGATAAAGGCGTATCCGTTGCATTCGAGGCGGCGGTTGCCGGTGGAATTCCTATCATCAAGGCGTTGCGCGAAGGACTCGCTGCCAATTCCATTGAATGGCTGGCCGGGATCATCAATGGCACGGGTAATTACATTCTTACTGAAATGGGGGATAAGGGCAGGGATTTTGATGATGCCCTGAAGGACGCGCAGCGGTTGGGCTATGCGGAGGCTGACCCCACTTTTGATATCCAGGGCATCGATGCTGCGCACAAGCTGACCATATTGGCTTCGGTCGCATTCGGCGTTCCACTGCAACTGAGCAAGGTCTATACCGAAGGAATTACCGAGATCACCAGCAAGGATGTTTCTTATGCTGCAGAGCTTGGATACCGGATCAAGCATCTGGGTATTGCAAAGCGAACTGCAGAGGGCCTTGAGCTCCGTGTACATCCGGCCCTGATACCGCAACGACGTTTAATTGCAAATGTGGATGGCGTGATGAATGCCGTGGTAGTTAAGGCGGACGCCTTGGGGCCGAGCCTGTACTATGGTCCAGGTGCCGGCGCTGAACCTACCGGATCAGCCGTGGTAGCCGACCTGGTCGATGTTGTGCGTGCACTTACTTCTGACCCAGAAAATCGCGTGCCTCACCTGGCCTTTCAGCCGAACGCCTTGTCGGATATTCCGGTACTTTCCATAGATGAGGTTTCTACAGCCTATTATCTGCGCATCCATGTCCTGGACAGACCCGGTGTGCTTGCGGATGTCACACGGATATTTGCCGTGCACAATATCAGTATCGAAGCAATCATTCAGAAGGAGCGCCAGGCCGAATCGACAAGTGTGCCTATCGTGATCCTGACACATCAAGTAAGCGAACAAAATATGAAATGCGCAATCTCTGAGCTCGAAGAGCTTGAAGCAATGACCAGCCAGGTCATGCGAATTCGACTGGAAACACTCTCCTAAATTACAGGTGTGACATGAGTACAGGCTACTATTCAGGACTGATCGACCGATATCGCTCTGTTTTGCCTCTTGCCGAAGACAGCCGGGCGATTAGCCTTTGCGAGGGCAATACACCACTGGTTTTGTGCAAGAACCTTGAGCAGGCCAATCAGAAAGAAATCAAGATGTATCTCAAGTACGAGGGTTTGAATCCCACGGGTTCCTTCAAAGACCGTGGTATGACTGTTGCAGTCACCCAGGCGGTATACGAGGGAAGTCGTGCAATCATTTGTGCCTCTACGGGTAACACATCAGCATCTGCGGCGGCGTATGCTGCTAGGGCAGGGATCAAGGCATTTGTGCTAATACCGGAGGGCAACATCGCCATGGGCAAGCTTGCACAGGCCATGATGCATGGAGCCATCATTTTACAAATCCGCGGCAATTTCGATGACGGAATGCGCCTGGTGAAGGAAGTAGCCGAAAATGCACCGGTTAATATCGTCAACTCAATCAATCCGTATCGTCTGCAGGGCCAGAAAACGGCTGCTTATGAAATTGTTGAAGAACTGGGCTGTGCACCTGATTTCCACTGTATACCTGTAGGCAATGCAGGCAATATTTCAGCATACTGGATGGGATACAGCGAGATTGCTGCAAAAGCAAGCGCGCATGCTCCCGAGACTGCTACAACATCCGGGCTTGAAGCAAGGCCCAGGATGCTGGGATATCAGGCAGCTGGTGCTGCACCGTTCATCGCAGGCAAGCCCATCGAAAATCCGGAGACGGTGGCGACCGCAATTCGCATCGGTCACCCCCAGAGCTGGGATCTGGCACAGCGTGCTGTGGAAGAGTCCAAGGGGTGGTTCCACGCATTTTCTGATGAGCAGATACTTGCAGCACAAATGCTCTTGACTGCCAGAGAGGGAATTTTTTGCGAACCGGCATCTGCAACCTCTGTTGCCGGTGCATTGCATGATATCGAACATGACAATATTCCAGGCGGCAGTACTGTGGTCTGTACATTGACCGGACATGGTTTAAAAGATCCGGATATTGCAATTCGCCAGAGCAGTGCTGAGCTCGTTACTATCGATGCTGAATTGAAGTCGGTAAAGGATGCAATACTGAAGAATCTGTA
Organism: Gammaproteobacteria bacterium; assembly: GCA_026710875.1. GTDB lineage: Bacteria > Pseudomonadota > Gammaproteobacteria > UBA4575 > UBA4575 > WTFY01. Next base: position 7,403 of record JAPOQE010000139.1, read on the forward strand.
AGACGAGTATCGGTACAAAGTAGCCTTGGGATACCCTCTGTACAGGACTGCATGCATTTGAGCGCGCATCTACCATTCGCAATGGCAGAAAC
>JAPOQE010000140.1 GCA_026710875.1 Gammaproteobacteria bacterium
CCCGCCGATACCCATCTCGCGTTTCCAGTCATTGCCCTTGGACAGGACGACGAGATCGGCATAGGGATTCTTGCCCTTGGCGATTTCACTCTCCATCGTCTGGCAGGACTTGGTGGCCAGCGACAGCGTCTCCTCGGCCTTGATCAGGGCGTTCTGGAACAGGTCGTAGAGCCCGGGATTGGCGCGCTGCAGAATCAGTGCAGGCAGTGCGGCCAGGGCCGCGGTGGCGGCATTGGTCATCGCCCCCATCATGCGATCAGCGCCGGCGCCGATCTCGTTGAGCGTATTGGTGGCGGCGGTCACGGGATCGAACTTGCCGCAGCTGTAGCCAAGCCCCAGTTGCGCCGAACCGCCCAGGGTGACCGAGACCACCGAGGGATTCGCAGGCGATGAGATCGGGCGTGCACCGCCGATCTCGTAGTACCAGAAACTGTCCTCGGTCGGAGCCATGGCCGCATACAGCCCGGGCGTGAATAAAAGCAGACCGAGCACGACCCCGGTACCGATGCCTGTGCCAGACGTCCTCACGGCGGGTAGGCCATCCAGTTGACGTGGTACAGGAACCACTGGCCACGGCGCCGGCAGCACTGGTACGGACGCCACAGGGTCCAGGCGTAGTCCCCGCCCTCGTCCGCCTCACCATCCCCCCAGCTGCTCACTGCATCCCGGTCATCGTCGCCGAATACATCACAGCCGGACTCGGCATCCGGCGTGAGCCTTTGCCACTGACCGGTGCGGGGCTTGCGCTCGATGAGCGCACCGGGCGGCCACATCCGCTGTCCGGAAGCGGATGACCCGGCAAGCGGTACGTAGACATGCGGCTGGTACCTGCGCGTGACGATGTCCCCTGCCCGTTGTGCGATTACGGCCCCCGCCTTGGGCTCGCTCACCTGCACCAGCCAGCCAGTTCGCGGGTATACCGAGCCCCAGGTCTGCAAGGGCGAGGCACCGACCTCGCGAAGCCCCGGCACCAGGCTCGCGGGATACAGCATCTCCGGCAGTGCGTGGCGCCAGGAAAGGGCATCGAGGCTGGACTGGAAGTACGGCACGAAAGGCCGGGTTTGTGAACCGCAGGTATAGACAGGCACGGGCAGGCGGGTCAGCGGGTGGCCGATGGCATCGGCTTCGCGAAAGATCAGGTTGGTGTGTGTGCGGGCGCGCCCCTCGGTGCGGTTGGAGCCGCTGCCTGCCGTGACGCCGAGCAGGGACCCGAGCAGGCCTTCGGCGGCAGTCTCTTGTGCCAGGCCGAGTGTGGCGCGGACCTCGTTCCAGGGATTGGCGCCCAGCTCGTTGTAGACTGCGACCACGAGGTCCGGGTTGTAGTGTCCGACCTTGAGCGAGCTCCTGACCCTGCAGCCGCTCCACGAACAGCGCAGCCAGAAGCAGATGCCGACGGGCATCCACTGCATGCAGGAGAACGCCGCTTGTGTTGTGCGGGTCATGATCTGGGCAGTGGAAATCGAGCCTCCCGCAACGGTGCAGGTGAAAGCCATGCCCAGCACCAGCGCGAGAAGCCGAACCCTCACGTATCTCATGGTCGTTGCCAGTGGCGGTACTGATGCAGTCCCGCACTCAGATCGGTAAGGCCGTACACGACCGCTTGGCCGTTGAACACCATGGCCGGATGGCGGTCGATACCGTAATGTACCGCCCTTGCCAGGCCAACGGCCGTTCGCTGCAGTCGCGCACGGTCTGTCTCACTGAACTGTGAAATCCTGTCGGTTGCCATCCGCCGGGCCTGCCCGGGATCACCCGGCAGGTCTTTTGAGACTCTCGCCTCCAGGTCCTTGATGCCATCGAGTGCGTAGATGCGCACCTCGAGTCCCTCCCCTTGTGTAGCGTGTAAAAGACCGTCCTGGCCCGTGATCCGTTCTCCTGTGACCGTGAACACCTCGATCAGGCCGGGGAGCTCCTCGCTGGCGAATGCAACCGGCAGGAGTTGAGTACTCGCGAGTACGAAGATGACCAGTGCCAGGAGCACAGGAATGTGCACCTGCTGTCGTTCACTCATGACGGTCGGGGTCCCTGCAACATGGGCGCCATCCTGTCCTACCTGTCGCGCGTGTGGAACCGAAAAGCCGAACACGAAGTGTCGTGCTTTTTTACCCGGGCGGGGAGCGTCGGATGGTTTGCATTTCTGCGAGCATCTTGTCCGGCTATCGTCGGCGACTTATGATCAGGGCATGAACGTCTTGTGCAGGGACTGCGGGGAGCGCGCCTTCACAAAGGAGGCCGCATCCTGTCCACGGTGTGACTCGGTGCGCATCATGCACCATGCGGAGCTGCACTCGCTGTCCCTGGCGCACATCGACTGCGATGCCTTCTACGCCGCCATCGACAAACGCGACCGCGAGGAGTTGCGCGATGTGCCCCTGATCGTCGGCGCGCGCCACCGCGGCGTGGTCGCCGCCTGCTGCTACCTCGCCCGTGCCCACGGGGTGCACTCGGCCATGCCGATGTTCAAGGCCCTGAAAGCCTGCCCCGACGCCAAGGTGGTGCGCCCCGACATGAAAAAGTACAAGGCTGTCAGTGAGGAGTTGCGCACGATGATGCTGGCCCTCACACCCCTGGTCGAGCCGCTGTCCATCGATGAGGCCTACCTGGACCTGTCCGGCACCGCGGACCTGCACGGTGCGAGCCCGGCCCGTGTACTGGCACATCTCGCAAAGCGGGTGGAGGCTGCACTCGGCATCACCGTCACCATCGGCCTGAGCTACAACAAGTTCCTCGCCAAGATCGCATCCGGGCTGGACAAGCCGCGCGGCTTCACGGTGATCGGGCGCGCCGAGGCGTGTGAATTCCTGGCCGACAAGCCGGTGGGCTGGCTGTGGGGGGTCGGCCGCGCACTGCAACGCAGACTGGCGCATGACGGGATTCGAAATATCGGCGAGCTGGCACGCCTGGAAGAGCCCGTGCTGGTGGCCCGCTACGGCAAGATCGGCAACTCACTGTTCTCCTTTGCCCGTGGGCGTGATGAGCGCACCGTCAATCCGGAGCGCGAGACCAAGAGCCTGTCCACCGAGATCACGCTCGATCACGACATCAGCGATCCCGAGCAACTTCGCACCACCCTGTGGAAGCTGTGCGAGACGCTGTCTGCGCGCATGAAGAAAGCGGGGCTCATGGGACAGGGCGTCACCCTGAAACTGAAAACCCGGGACTTCCAGCTGCTCACGCGTTCAAGAAAACTGGAGGCTTCCACCCATTCCGCACAGACCCTGTTCAACACGGGGAAGGTGTTGCTCGACAAGGAAGCCGACGGGCGGGCATTTCGCCTGATCGGCATCGGCGCCCACTCGCTGGTGGACGCCGATACCCTGCACCAGGGCGACCTGTTCGAGGAAGAAACCGATGAGGACACCGGCGAGTCCCCGGTGGAGGGCGTGCTCGATGCGATCCAGGAGAAATTCGGGCCGAAGTCGGTGGTGCGCGGGCGCGGCTTCGGCATCGACCTGCAACCCCGGGGGCCGGGCAAGACCGAGTAGCGCATGGACAGCACTGCAGGCTTCACGTATAAGCGCATGTACCCTTCCTGTCACGGATTCGAACAACAACACGGAGCGTTGCGATGAACTTCAATAACCCACACCACCCCAGGCAAATAGCCCGCCGAATACTGACCACGGCCGTGCTGCTGGCGGCCATCACCACTACGGCTCACGCACAGGCGGATCGCGATACACAGACGATGTACGCCGGCCTGGTTGGCGGATCATCCTGGATGGATAACCAGATCGAGGACGTCGATGGCTTTGCCCACTGGGGCGTGCCCGGCTCGACGCTGGATTACAACGATTCCGGACTGGTTTACGGAGTACTTGCCGGGCGAAAGTTCAAGCTCGGAGACCTGCCGTTGCGCTTCGAGGTCGATGGCATGCTGGGCGATCTGAGCGCGCGTTCGAACCGCGTGGACCCCGAGGGCCTGGATGAGACGGTGGAGACGGAGATTCGCTGGCTGGCCACGGCACGCATTGGCCCGGAGCATGTGATCGGGCCGGTCCTGGCCTTTGCCAGTTTCGGTGTTGCGCTCGCGGGAATTGATCGCTCGGTCACCGACATCGATTCGAGTGCCACCGTCGCCCCGCACGTCGATCTGGATGACTCATTCAGTGATCACACCACCGAGGTCGGCTGGGTGGCCGGACTCGGCGTTGAGACCCGGTGGCAGCGTGCCTGGGATGTGCGCCTGGAAGGCCTGTACATGGAGTTCGGCAAGAGCACCCACTACGTGAACCATTCCGGGGGCAACCGTTGCGGCCCAGGGGGTCCGCAAAGGCCCTGCCCCTACGAGATCGACCATGCACTCGGCATGGTGCGCCTCGGCCTCACCTACCGGTTTGGGGGTTAACGTGGCAGCTCAGAGGAACTGTATGATCGAACTCCTTCTAAAGAAGCTTAACTTATTGTACTTATTCATTTTGATACCGCTTTCATATCCAATAGAGTTGTACTGTCCTAGCCTGATTTACTCATGCCTAGAACCATTTGCTGCCCCTCATTAGCCAGACGCTCTTGCTTGATCAAGCCGAAAAAGAAGCTTGGTAGTAAACCTCGAATTTAGTTGCGTAGTTCCAAAGTTTAGAAAGAAAATCAACTTGCGTATAAGTTTATAATAATTCATTGATGCTCTCTCAATCATCCAATCCAGAGCGCTTTAGTAACTGATGATGGCGAATGCTATATTTCCAAGAATTGTAGTGAGGTAGTGGCTAAGCTCAGAAGCATTAAGGTTTTTGGCTGGCCCTCACAGATGTTTTGACAGATAGCCTAATAGCAAACGCCATACTCTCAATTGATATGGGTATCGAGGACTACAACTCGGATCAGTACGCAAGGTCACTTTCGGCCATTCGCAATATTTATGCAGGAATTCTCCTCTTATGCAAAGAAGTTCTTGTTAGACATAGTCCAGAGAATTCAGGTGATGTTTTAATCAGGTCGAAGATACTTCCAACAAAAAAGGATAACGGAACCATCCAATTTATTGGTAAGGGACGCAAAACAGTTGATCGAGCGCAAATTCAGGAACGATTTGAAAGTTTAGGGCTATCATTAGACTGGAAACGCCTAGATAGAATATCTCAGATTAGAAATGAGATAGAACATTTCTACAGTAAGAAACCTGAGCCGCTTCTTAGAGAGGCTTTGTCGGATACATTCGCTCTCGTACATCGTTTGGTGGTTGACCATTTAGATGAAATGCCGAATGCATTGTTTGGACAGAATACATGGCAGGCATTGCTTGAAGTCAATGAGGTATATAAAGAAGAACATACTAGATGCATCAAGTCTTTTGATCCAGTTAGCTTCAACTTACCAATTCTTGAGCAAGCGATAGAGCAGCTTAGCTGTCCGTCTTGTGGTTCCTCACTCATCATGCAGCTTGATGAAAGTAATTCAGACGAATATTCGATCGAACTTTTGTGCTCATCCTGTGGCGCCACCCATGAACGAGAGGACATGTTCGAAGAAGCGTTAATCAATCAAATGGAGTACGAGAATTATCTTTCCTTCAAAGATACAGGAGATTGGGCACTGGAGCATTGCCTTGGATGCGGTAGACAAGGTTATATTGTGGAAGAGAATGAATGCGCATTGTGTGGCTATTTCCCTTGATTGGACAAGGTGTACAAATTAATCCAAATTTTGGTCTGGTGAAGATGAAAGTATCAGGTATATCTTCGCGAACTTTCAATTGCTATAGGACAAGTCACGATTGAAGAATGCGCCGAGTGCCTCTGTGTTTGTACTTATGCAAGTGATTATCGACCGCTCAGTGTGCTCCCCAAATCTAAACACAAATGCCTCATGACGTCCCAGAATCAAGTCATCTCAATCTACTTTGAGTAGTCCCAGAAATAAGTGCAGTTTCTCGGATTTAGGTCCTAGCAGTCATGACTTGTGAAATATTATTTACGTAAGCCTTATTGATATCCTCCTGTTATTCCAGACATTCATTGCTGAACCCAATTTCGACCTTGCATGTAGGGCTATACCTTTATAAAAACAAGTGAGCACGTTTCCATGACAAAAGAAAACACACCGATATCGCTCCCTCCTGATAACCCCATCTCATCTTCTAAAGACGATGTTTTGGGCTGGGAGTCTACTGCGACTACTTTTGCCCACCGTACTCTAATGCTTGATGCAACCCGAGGACTTGTTGTCGGGGTATTCGGACCTTGGGGATCGGGAAAGACCTCATTTATTAATTTGGCGCGTCCGGAATTCAAACAGGAAGGTATCACAGTACTTGACTTCAATCCTTGGCTATTCAGCGGTGCTGATCAACTCGTGTACAGGTTTTTTGTGGAACTTTCCGCCGAGATGGGAGAAACGGAAGAAGCTTTGGATCTTGAAAAAATCAGGGGTTATTTCCAAAAGTACGGGGGTGTCCTCTCTCCAGCGATAGCAGCCACCTCAACGCTTGCAGGAAGTCCTGACGCAGGCATAGCCATTTCTTCTTTTCTGAAATTATTTCCCAAAAAGAACAAAGAACCAGCCAGCGCAATTGCCGTACGGAATAAGCTCACTGAGATACTTGAGAAGCGCAACAAGCCAATCATCGTAGTGATTGACGATGTTGACCGACTTCCCATTGATGAAATCCGAGAACTGTTCAAGCTGATACGTCTAACAGCCAGTTTTCCAAACCTCATCTACATCGTTGCCTGCGATAGGGTTCGTGTGGAAGCGGCGCTCGAAGAAGATATGCCTAGAGTCCGGGGTAACTACCTCGAAAAGATTTCTCAGTGGTCCATCAACATACCGATTGCACCCCATGAGCAGCTGAGGAGCGAACTCCTTGGTGGAATAAAAAATGCTCTCGGTGATATCAAACCACCCTTGGATCATAAGGACTGGCCGGACATCGAGGCTGAGATCATCCGGCCTCTTATACGGAACATAAGAGATGTTCGCAGATACAGCATGGCTGTTCGAGGGACCGTTGATGATCTCAGCAGTATGGTTGCCCTTGTCGATATTCTTGCGCTCGAAGCCATTCGTTTGTTCATGCCAGGCGTCTTCGAAAAATTGCCGCATCTGGTTGAAGATCTGGCTGCATTACCGATATTGGAAGGTTACCGACAGCGAAGGGAGGATATCTTAGAGCAGATCGGGGATGCTAATAATTCTGAAGAGGCGAGGCGTTCGAGCTTGGAAGATCTTGTTGAGAGCGTTGGCCTAGAACACCAAAAGATTGTTCGTGCATTGATTGGCCGTCTTTTTTCAGGCGGTCGAAGTCAGCACGAGAGGGAGGATCAGGAATGGCCTTCTAAGCAACTCAGGAATAACCGTGTCGTCCATAGCAATATATTCAGATTATACTTAACGCGCGTTGCAGACAGTGAACTCGTCGCCTCCAATAGTGCGAGGAATGCATTTGACTGTTTGCATGATCACCACGCCTTACAAAAATTTATACGTTCGAATGATCCTGAGACTTGGGAAAAGATCATTTTTTCCTTGTGGGGTATGTTTAGGCATGATTTTTCTAGTAACCATGCCGAGTCTGGACTTGTTGTATTTTGGAATTTGTTACCAGATATGCCCAACAAGGACTCCATGTTTGCAGACGAGTCAGTGAGGGCTATACGGATAGTATCGGAATCTCTCCTGAAAACCCTTGTTGGAACGGACTCTAAATCTGACCTAATTGATAATATATTTAGACAACTTCAATCATATTCCTCGAAGGTAGGCCTAATTAAACAGATCATAAAATTAAATACAAAAAAAGAACCTCTCTTGTCAGATGATGAGATCACCATTCTAAAGATGAGACTGAATAATCAAATTCTGTCGGCCAACACTGACGAGTTAGTTAAGGAGCGGCATCCAGCACAGGTCCTGATTTTCCCTGCACAGTGCGCAAATGTTTCTAAATACGCCCAAATTAGCCATGACTCTCCACGATTAACTTTTACACTGCTATGGGATTGTCAAACAGAAAGCAGCACTGGCGAACTTGGAACACGGTCAACTGAAACAGAAAGAGGCATTCACTGGGATACCTTGATCTCAATTCATGGCGGTGAGCGCATGCTGAGAGTAAGGATCGAAAGTCTTATCGAGAATTTCAATATGATTGAACCATGGATCGTCTCTGAATTGGGTATTCAATTCTCTGATGCTCAATTGCTGCTACAACTAGCAAAAAATAAATTTTCAAACCGTATACTGAATTAGGGAATTCAGGCAAGCAAAGAGAGTGTAGAGGGGGGCTAGAATATGACCTTATCAATTTTCTTCAGGTTGAGGACAGCTAAGCATAAAACCGCAATGCTAGCCCTATCCTGACAAGTCATCTACTCGTTCAGTCTTTTGAGCGCCTTTGTACGTCGGACTATACTGTACCACGCATGCTCTTCCAGTCCTCTCTATCATCTGGAAAGCGCCTTCGTTCTCCCATGGCTGCCTTGTTATCCGGATTCTTTTCCCAGTTTAATCGCCATATGTATTTCCACCACACCTTTTCATAGATAGATTCTGTACTGCATCTGCAATGGGCAACTTCTACAAATCTTTACTGCTCAACAGTCATTGGTGTTCTACTTCCATCCATTAACTGCTGAAATTGGTTACCATATCGTTCCAGCAAGGAGATTTCCTCTTCCGAGAAAATCTCCTTGGAGCATCTAAAGATAAAAGAGGTTGGCACAAAGTTTACCTCTTACAATAAAGTTATAGCATGTGTGCAGATTCACTTTCCCGTACGACAAACTGGTTTTTTACTTTAAGCAATTCTCCGCAATTACCCCAACGCCTTGCGAAGTTTTTGAGTTTACTTTTTATTTCTTCGTCAGCATTGACTATAAAGAACGTTCGATTGCTCCAGCGCCTCCAGTAAAATGCATGAGAACAGCCGGTCAACTGAGACATCCAGTGACTAATTTCCTTGTAATGTCCACCAGGAAACCTAGTATTGTGATGATAAAAGATGGCTGGACGCTCTTTCTGTGCTAGAGCCATCGCTTCTGTGAGCGGGATTCTCTTGGCACTTACCTTTCGAGTAGACTTAAATGAATTGTCTGGGAGAAGACCATTGTCAGGGTCTGCAAAAACAAGCTCACACTCAGATAGTTGATTCTCAACTCGCTCAAACCAGTTGCATCGCCAATCGGTTCGATCCCTTACCTTGACGTCGGTTATTGCTAATAGATCATCTGCAAAAACAGCATTTCCTAAAATACCGCTTATTTCCACAGCCTTGACTGAAAAATCATTACTGCTACGCAATCTCTTTAATTCGTCAAACAATTCCTCATCAAGATGTCGAAACTCTTCAGGCCTCATCAAATATTCCGCATGCTTGCCATCCGATCCTGCATTGGGATGCAGATACCATGCTACCCCCAGACATTTCCCTGCACTGACTGCACGCAGCAGTCCGTACTTTGCAAAATCTCCAACGTCCCCTACATACTGGTCTTGCATCGGGTTATCCCTGATTCAAACAAACTTTAGCGACTTGCAAATTAATGTCTGACATCATTTTACAACACTACTACTGGAACCAAATAAACAACAAAGTAATTTAAGGCAGGATTTCACATAAAGCTTGACCGTTATATTGAAGCCATTTAGTAATACTAGGACTCCAGTTACTTTCCTGAATGACTCTTCTTCTTGCAAGAAGTAACTAGGAGCATCATAATGTTACATGTATATGGAGATCACTTTTGATTCGCAGTTTTCGAGACAGCTGGCTGTGCAGTTTTTATCTGCAGTATAAAGCTAGCAGAAAAATTCCTGCCGATATCGAAGACAGGCTTTTCCGCAAACTGCAATTAATCGATGATGCGACCTGTGAGATCGACTTGCGTTCGCCGCCGAGTAACCACTTTAAAAAGTTGAGAGGAAATTTGGCAGGCAAATACTCAATACGCGTCAATAGGCAATGGCGACTGGTGTTTTCCTGGTCAGATGAACGTGGCGATGCTCATGACATCTATCTGGATAACCATGATTATCGGTGAGGCAGACTATGAATATCACAGAACGGCAACCCGTCAGCGTCGGTGAAATGCTTACTGAGGAGTTCCTCGTACCCATGCGATTGACCCAGGCACAGCTGGCAGAAGCGATGGGTGTGAGTCGAAAAACTGTCAACGAATTGTGCACCAATCGCCGTGCCATTACGGTGGACACTGCATTGATGCTAGCGACAGTCTTTAAAAACACAGCTGATTTCTGGTTAAACCTGCAGCGGCGTAACGAGTTGTGGAATGCACTGCATACACCGAAGCGAAAAGCGCGAATTGAAAAAGCCAGACCTATCGCTGCCTGATCAGCTAGCTGCAATCGAAGCAAGTCCGGACAGCTATTCCCATGCTGATGGTAGTCAGCAACCTTAACTGAGTATCTCAGTTACAAGGCAGCTGTTCCTCCCTCGAAAACCAGTCTGGATGTTACGTGAAACCCTTCTTGTTGAGGGGTCTTCCCGTAGCTAAATGTGCTACAAGTTGTGTATACACATGGACACTGGCACGTGTGTGAACCCGTATGCTGACCGGTCTACCACTGCAAATTGGCGGACACGATGACGGCGTGTTCCGGTCCATCCTCCCGGGCATCCTCGCTGCGCCTGCCTTCAACGTCCAGCTCGATGCCTGAATCGATATACCATCGCCCACCCAGACTGTAGCTGCGGTTCCCGGTGCCCGAAAACTGGTGCCTGGCATACGGCACCAGAACACCCCGGTTCCCGCGTAGCCCCAGGCCATAGCCGACGAAGGCCTCGATCTGCCGGGCGCGCCCAAGGTATCCTGGTCAAGAACCCCTGCGGCATCCTGTGCCGACCAAAGCCGCTCGTCCTGGTCCAGGGTCAGCCCCCAGGTGGAGGCCGCACTCAAGGACAGCCCGCGCCCCGACGAATCCGGGGTCTTCTGGATGGAACCCGAGACCCCCCATTCCTCGTAGTCACTCTCCTCGTGTGCCAGCAGTCCGTGAACGCCTGCACGTAGGCTCAGCGAATCGGTGATGAACTGCATGCCGGCCTCGGCCTCAAGGCCCGTACCGGTTTCCGCATCGCCGCCGTCGTGGCGCACGCCGAACTCCATCGAAGGTATCATGAATGCGCCGGACTCGAGCCTGAACGTGCGTGCACCTGCAAGCTGCAAGCGGATACGGCTCACCTCGCCTCGGGCGCCTTCAAGCCAACCCCCGTGGGAGGTGCGCCTGGCATCAGATTCCGTTTGCACCCACATCACATCGGACTTCAATGCAAGATCAAGGTTTTCGGAGGCCAGCTCGGCGCGCACCCCCAATGCTCCCATGCGCATCTCGAGATCGGTGTCGATCTTCTCGTTTGTTGTGAGTTCCATCTCACCGCTTCCGTAGCCGACCATGCCCCATATATCGATGCGCTCGCCAAGCGCGTATCGGGCATAGGGATAGATGCTCGCAAGACGGCTCTCGAGCCTGCCCTTGTCGGTCCCTGCGCCTCGCTCGAAATCACCCTCGCCTTCACTCACCCCGAGCGCAACCCCGCCAAGCCAGTCCCCGTGCGTGATATCGGCCCCCAAAAACCCCGAACTCACCTCTCCATCAAGATCCACACCGCCGTCTTCGGCCTCAAAGCCTCCCGTGGCAAGCCGCCCCCACACGGTCCACTGCGATGGACTCCCCTCGATGGCTTCACTGAACTGGAAGGCACTTGCATGCTTGAGCGCATGTGCGCCGATGTTTTTCCCCGCAAGCTCCCCTGCTGACCACCCGGGATCATAAGAACCCGTATCGAAGCCCGCCGGCTCATCTCGCTGCAGGGCCTCCTGTGACTTCGATGCATCGAGTACGCGCCCGCCCACCACGACCTGGTTCGCAGGGCCAGCGCCGATGCGCGCATCGATGGCATCCATGGCCTGCTGCCCGACCATGCGGCCAAAGCGCGTCACCCATGCACGCGGCAGTACGTCGGTATTGACGATCGTGCCGGTCCCCTCCCCGTCGAGGATCAGTGCGCCCGAGGGATTGGAGAGTGTGAGCGTGAAGGTCTCCGCGGCTTCATCGATCTCGTCGTCCAGCACCGTGACCGCAACCGATTTTGAAGTCTGGCCGGCATCGAAGGTCAGCGTGGTATTCACCGGCGAGTAATCCGAACCCGAGTGCGCCGAGCCATTCGATGTGGCAACGCTCACCGATACCGAAGCCGAGGATCTGCGATTGAGTTTCACCACGAATACCATCGTCTCGTTCACGCCTTCTCTTGCCGATGCGTCCGAGACCGACAGCACCGGCAGGGCCGAGACGCGGGCCTCGTTCGAGCCGACACCGGCGCCGTCCTGGTTGCGTGCGCGCACACGGATGCGGTCGCCGCCTGCCAGGGTATTGAGGGCGGCGCCGTAGACACACCAGTACGGACAGGAGGTGGTGGAGAGTTCATTGGTATCGATGTCCTGCCAGGTGCCGTCGTTGACCTGGTACTGGTAGGACGTGATGGCCTCCCCGCCGTCCCACAGCGGGGCATTCCATGACAGGTCCGTCCACGGGGAACTGAATCTTGCGACCAGGCCGGTCGGGGCATCCGGCAGCTGCGCGGCAGAACTGGTGCTTGCCGTCACGCTTGCCTCCTCACCGATACCATGGTTGCTTATCGCCCTGACCGAGAACGTGTAGGCGCGGTCGTTCTCAAGGCCCTCGACGATATGGGCCGTGGACGTATCCGTCTTCTTCCAGTCGCCGCCACTTTGCCGGTACAGGTAGAACTGTATGGATTCCCGTGCGGTGGGGTCCTCGTGGTAGAACGTGGGAACCGGCGGACGCCAGCTCAAAAAGATGCTTCCGTCTCCTCCACGGGCCTGGAGGTTCAATACCTGGTCAGGCTGGGGATTGTATATTGAAGGCGGATGGTCATGTGCCCTCACCTCGTTTGAGACCACGGGGTCTGCACCATCGATGATGGCACGCACCTGGAAGGTGTAGGCCTGGCCATCGGCAAGGTCGTCGACGACCAGGTTTCTGCGCATGCCGGGGAGGATCTCCCAGGACCCCTCATCCATGCGGTACTCGTAGCGCAGGATCGAATCCCGGTCAACGAGTCTTGGCCACCCCCATGTCAACACGACCAGTGGGTTATACCGGGCCTTGTGCAAGAGTATTCGCGGTTGGCGCGTTGATGAGTCTATAGAGGCGTAGGAGGTCTGTGTGTTCTGGACTGGAAAGCTTGTGCTGGTACCCGTCGTGCCGGTTTGTGAATTGCCGGTCTGGGATGCCGGGGTTGTACTGGCTGCATCCGGCAGGGACGAGGATGATCCGGAACCTCCACCGCCGGCGCACGCGCCCAGCAGGAAAATCAGTGCAAGGAATGCGCAGACGTCACGCAGGGGGCCTCGTACAGGCGGACTCGGGTACCGAAGACCTCTTGTGTGAAAAACCAAAGAAACAATCCTTGTGTAGCAGCGGATACCGTGTCCATGGTCAGGAGGGAAGGGTCCGCAATTTCACGAGCCACCCACCCTCGCGTTGTTCACGAACCGAGTGTCCAAGACTCAATCCACGAAGCTGTCTATATATACCAAGTTCGCTCGTGTACATAAACCGCTGTCCTGCGAATGCGGGATATAAATTTGTTATGGAACTATAAAAGGCACGCGCTCGAGCGGGGATGTACAAAGATTGCGCCAGGTCTGCACCACGACAAGACGAAATCCCCAAAGCGGTGCGCGTCTTCCAATGCTCAGCAGCGCCTGGCGCAGGATCTTCAACTGGACGACCAGCAATCTTTTCACACCTGCCGAGACAGGTCATGCACACAGATTCCAAGTCAGTCCAGATTGTATTCAATACCAGATGCACTATAATTGGATGCCTTCATTCAGGAAGCCCAATCCCCGTCTCCTGAAGCATCAACGCCCCCTGATTTCCCGGGCAAGAACACCGCAAATGACAGGTATCGAGACGGTATCTGCAAGCACTGCTTCAAGGCTTTGACATCATGGGACCCTGTAGAAAACTCGACCTCGAAAAAGACCTCATGCGCATCTGCCGCGGACTCCAGGCACTGGCCCATCCGACCCGGCTTAAAATCATCTGTGCGATCTACCACCAGGAGTTGACGGTACAGGGGATCGCGCGATTCGTGGACTCCAGTCCCAGCAACATATCCCAGCAGCTCTCAAGGCTCTACGACCTGAAGCTGTTGAACCGGCGCAGGGTCAAGAACAGGATTTATTACTCACTCAAGGATGAACACATCGTAAAGATCATTGACACCATTGATCAAAATACTGCAGCCGCATGATGCGTTCATGAATCATCGAACCCTTTGCCTGTTCGCGCTGACCGTCTCGATTGCCCTGGCACTCTCAGCCGTGCATGCCCAACCCGACAATAAGCCAAAGGTACAGGAGCCCCCGGTGGTGGAGGCACCTCCCATGAGTGCAGAGGCACAGGCACTCCTGGAGGAGGTCAACCCACGCATCGAGAACATCGATACGCAGCAACTGCAGGAGATCTTGCGCACTGACCCGCACACCGTGCTCATCGATGTGCGCCTGCCCGAGGAGACCACCCTGCTCGGCGGCAGCATCGATGCACCGCATCATTTCAACATCCCGCGCGGCTGGGTCGAATTCCAGGTCGACTCCTACATCACCGACAAGGACCGATCCATCGTGGTCTATTGCGGGATCAACCGGCGCAGCCCGCTGGCGGCAGAGGCCCTGATGAAGCTCGGCTACACCCGGGTGAAGAATTACTCGGACGGTTTTTTTGCCTGGCAGCGCCAGGGCCTGCCCGTCTCGCTCGCAGATGATGCCCTGCACAGCTTCCTGTACGCCAAACCCAAAGAGGTGATCCCCGGGGTCTGGTCCGCCATCGGTGCGACCGCACCGCGCACGTATGACAACTCGGGCCACAACAACAACCTGTCCTTCATCATCGGTGATGAAGGCGTGCTGGTCTTCAATGCCGGGGACAACTACCTGCTGGCCGCGGCCCTGCACAACGAGATCCGCAAGATCACCTCACAGCCGGTCAGGTACGTGGTGCTGGAGAACGGCCAGGGGCATGCCATGCTGGGCAGCAGTTACTGGAAGGAGCAGGGGGCCACCATCATTGCCCACGAGGAGACCCTGCAACAGATCCGCAACCGCGGTGCGGCGCGCTTCGAGCGCATGCGAAATCGCGTGCGCGACAAGAGTTTCAATACCGAGGTGGTGGTGCCCGACAGGACCTTCGATGAGAAGTTGGTGATCGAGCTGGGAGGCGAGACCATCGAGATCCTGTACCTGGGTCCGGCACACAGCCCCGGGGACATCGTCGCGTGGCTGCCCGAACGCCGCCTGGTGATCGCAGGCGACATGGCCTTTCACGAGCGCCTGCTGCCCGTGTTCGATGACACCGACACGGCCGGCTGGATCGAGACCTGGGAGAAGTTCGCGGCCCTCGATGCCGAGGTGGTCATCCCCGGGCACGGCGCACCAACCACCATGGGGCCCGTGACCACCTATACCCGGGATTATCTGCTCTACATGCGCGAGCAGGTCGAACGATTGCTGGATGAGGATGGCAGTCTCGAAGATGCCTACCTGATCGACCAGTCGGCCTACGCACACCTTGATACGTTCTTCGAGCTGTCCCGCTCCAATGCCGGACAGATCTTCCGGGAGATGGAGTTCGAGTAAGCGGCGCTCAGTACTCGGTCAGCGACCGTCTTCTCATCACTGCCTCATCCAGGAGTTCAACCTTGCTCTTGGCTTCGCGCAGCCAGATGTTCTCCTGCTCGCCCAGGATCACGGGGATTTTTGCAAGCATCTTGGCGCCGGCTTCCGTCTCGGCAAAATCCGCGATCTCGTTGAGCTCCTCGGCGGTAAACTCCTTGCGGTATTCATCGATCATCTTCGGCTTGAGAATCTCCCAGCTGACGTGGTTGCGCATCCAACTCAGGTAGATATCGCGGTACGGGGCCAGGTCTTCGATGACTTCCTCGTGCCTGCCCTGCATCAGCAGGGCATAGCGCTCGAAATGCTTCTCTAGGTCCAATGCAAGATAGACCCGTTCGACGGCATCCTCGTAAAGCTCCCCGTAGTTACCGGCTTCCTGCAGGCGATCCGTGCGCAGCCGCGTACCGCTTTCGGTCGTGTACACGGCCTCCTGGTTGATCAGCCTTGCCTCCACCAGTGCGCCCAGCGTGTTGCGCCCCGCCATTTTCAATGACTCGCTCTTGATGTAGCGACGCTCCCGAGGCTCCAGCCCTTCCAGATGGTTCGCCCAGAATTCCTTCGGCAGCTTGGTGTAATCCGTGGTCGCGATGTCTTTCCTGATGGCCCGGGTGCGGGTATCCACCACGACCACCCGCAGATAGGAATACAGGTAGACCGACTTGAACAGCGAGGCATTCCGGTACAGGCCGTAGCCGGTAAACTCCTGCACCGTATCCTCGATCGGGTCCTCAATCCGGTCGGCCATGATCAGTATCAGCGTATCGATGCCGTGTTCGCGGTACAGCGCCTCCAGCGGTGCACTGATCGAGTTCATGTCCAGGGAATCCTGCATCGCAGTCATTCCAGCCAGGACCGGCCTGAATCCTTGCGCATCCAACCCGCTGTCGATGTATTCGAAGCGCTGGTCATGGCGGATCGACTCGGTGATGAGCCCTTCCAGGAAGTCGTTGATGGCCCACTCGCGGGTATCGGAGCGCCGGTGCTGGTTGGAGAATCGCGTCGCACCCAGGTGGATGTGGTCGAAGGTCTCGGGCAGGATCGAGACGACGTCCACCGCATGCACGTCCACCGGTTCATTGAGCGCACCCGCGTTTTCATTCCCGGCATCGATGCGTTTGAGCACCGGCAGGCCCTGGCACCCCGCAAGGACCAGGCCCAGCACGAAGGCCGCCAGCACGGGTTTCATATCAGGCAATGGTTGCATCATCGATCCGTCCCTTGAGAATCCGGTAGCTAGTCCATGAGGTCGATGTGTACGCCCTGGGCTTCGAGGCGGTCGGTCCTGTCCTGGAGAAACCGTTGAAAACCCGTGTAACGTTTGTAACTTTCAGTAAGCACGTAATCGAGTGCTGACTGCAGGTGGTAGGACTTGACGTAGCCGTCCACGCGAAACACTTCCCTGCCGCTCGTATCGTACAGCACGAGGGTGGGGATGAACTGGATCCTGTTGTCACGCACCCATTGCCTGGCGGTGGATTTCTTACCTCTAGGCGAGACGATGCTCGCATCGCTGTGGACGTCCACCATCGCAAGGGAAAACTGCTCCAGGAATTTTCTCGTCTGCGGGCGCTGCAGGATGTCCTCGTTCAGTTCCTTGCACGAAGTACAGTCTTGCTCCTGGACATAGACGGCCAGGGGCCGGGCCTCGGTGCGCAAGGTCTCCTGCAGGTCGAACGGCGCGGTCATAAACACAGAGGCGAGCGGGCCGATGTCCAGCGCCTGGGGCTTTCGGGTGCTCTGGTAGGCGGCCAGGTAGTCCAGGAACTTCATCTTGGTTTCCTGTTTCTCGGCCAGGTAGGCGAGCATGGCCGAGAACTTGTTCACGTTGTAGTAGCCGTTCATACGGAATACGACCTCGCGGTCCTTGTTGTAGACCAGCATGGTGGGGGTGAAGTGGACCTGCACTTTTTTCGCGAAGTCCCTCTCGTCCAGGACCTCGCCCTCGGGATCTGTGACCTCGACCGACCCGTAGATGTTGATGGCGACCACCTCGAAATGCTCGCGGGTGTATGCCACGACCTCGGGCTGGCCGAGGTTGTGCTCGATGAGCTTTTTGCAGTACGGGCAGCCGTGCTGGTAGAAGTAGACGATCAGTCGCTTGCCCTGCCCGGCGGCTTCCTCGATGTCCTCCGGCAGGTCAAGAAAGGAGGACTTGAACCACTCCGGGTGATAGGCCGGTGCCGGCATCGTCACGTGTTCGCCCGCTACGGTGTCCGCCTCCTGCGCCTGCACAGCGAACGCCATGACCAGCGCGCCAAGCACGGCCAACACGATCGATCTCGCACTTCTCATGACGCCACCTCCTGGCAATGACACGTGCTCACCTTGCAGCCCCTGTCAGCAGTCCGGACATCAGGCGCTCCACCGGGGCATAACTGTCCGTCAATACGGGTAGATTATCCACCGGGGTGCCGATTTCATCAATTGCAACGCGCACGTTCAGCCAACCCCGATCCAGCCCCCTGCGCGCCAGGACCTCGTCCGGCAGGGCCGACTCGTTCGCGGCCGAGATCACGTAGGTGAAGCGGGTCGGATCCTTCGGTACATGATCCATCCACACGCCCACGTGGGCAAACTCCAGCGCCAGCGTCTTGACGATGCTTTTCACAAGCCTCGGGTCGGGAAACTGGTCGACGACATTCATCAGGTAGATGCCGCGCGCGGACAGCTTTTCTCGCACCAGCGCGGCAAACTCGCGGGTCACCAGGTGATAGGGAATGGAGATGTCATGGAAGACGTCGGTGACGATAACATCAAATTCTCCCGTCTCGGCGGCCAGGGCCACCCGCGCATCCTGGTGGATCACGGTAAAGTCGCCGGGATCGACGTCCAGTTCCCGGGCGCTGATGGCGGTAACCTCGGGGTCGATCTCGGCGACTGTGATTTGCGCCGTGTGATCGGTGGCCTTGATGGTGCGCGGCAGGGTGTAGGACCCGCCGCCTGCAAAGAAGTAGCGCAGGTTGTCGTGGTAGTCGGCCTCGAACTGGGCAAAGACCAGCTCATCGATCCCCTGGGCGAAGGCACCTACCAGGTAGCCCGGCTCGTTCATGTGATTGATGCCGTGCAGCAGGTGATCGAGCACCAGGCCGCGTGCGACACCGAAGGTGACATCCGGGGTGCGGTCGACGACATTGATGCAGTAGTAGGCGGACTCGACCTTGCAGGTTTTGGCAAACAGGTTCGAGTAACTTAGTGTCGTGACGATGGCCACGCCCAGCAGGACTGCAAGCGCAGTTGCCCCGCGCACGGCGCGCTCGCGAACCAGGTACGGGATGCACAACAACAAAAGCAGGATGGAGACGCCGAAGACCACCTGGCGCGTTCCGAAGTACTGCACCAGCAGGTAGCCCGTCAGGAACACGCCGGTGATGCTGCCGAGGGCGGCCAGTGCATGCATGCCGCCGATGATCCTGCCGACCTCCTCGGTTTGCCTGGCCGCGATCGTGGTCAGCAGCGGGGTGACCACGCCGAGTGCCACGGACGGCAGCAAGAAGAGGCTTGAGACGTACACGAAGGTCATGGTCAGGATGCCCAGCGCATTGGCCTGCAGCACGGCGGCCACCGGTGTGATGACATACAGGCTTTTGTCGGGGAGCGCACCCCACGCCCCCGGCACCCCGCCGGCGCGCCG